>JBGUOX010000105.1:0-62066 GCA_045129995.1 Ruminococcus sp.
AACACCGGGATTGTTCTTCATTGTTACGTCTACAGTAACTTCCGTTCCCGCTGAAGCTGTTTTACTGTCAACCACTACTTGTGGTGCATCAGGATTGACAGAAGATTTTACTGTAACTGTACATGTTGCGGTTTTTCCGTTTGTAGTTGTTGCAGTAATATTCACTGTTCCGATAGCTACTGCTGTGACTTTTCCGTTTGATACTGTCGCAACCTTTGAATCACTGCATGCCCACGAGACCGTCTTATCTGCTGCATTTGATGGTAATACTGTCGCAGTCAGCGTTTCGGATTTACCAATTTCAAGAGAAAGGTTTGTTTTGTTGAGAGAAATGCTTGTAGGAACAACATCAACAGCATTGACGGTAACGTTACATGTTGCCGTCTTTCCATTTGTAGTTGTTGCAGTAATAGTTGCTGTTCCAGCAGCCACCGCAGTTACTGTTCCATTTGATACCGTTGCTACTTTCGAATTGCTTGTTGTCCATGTTATAGCTTTTTCGGTAAGATTTGGGGGATTATAAACCACTATGAGTGAGTCTGTTTTTCCAACTTCAAGTGTTGTCGACGATTTATTCAACCGAATGTCAATTGCTTCAACCTTTGCTTTTGTTTTACAAATAAATCCAATAGAGTAATATCCTTGAACGAATCCTGGAAAATCATTCCATTTGCCGGTGTCTTTAAATATTGCAGCGTAATCTTCAATTCCAGTATCATTATTTGGTTCCCCTGAGCCCCAACTTGTAAAAGTAAAAGCACCGCCAATTAACGTCCAACGACCTTCACTTTCAATATCAGTGTATCCAACCCAATAAGCTGATTTACTGCCTTTTTTTATTAGTTTCCATGCTTCATCGTATTCACTCGAGCTTGTGATACTTGCAAGAACACCACCCTTTTTTTCACAAATTTTCTTCGCGGTTTGCCAATCTACGCCATAATCATATAGTTCATATGTATATCCGTTAATGTCTGCAGACTGACTTGGCTTATAGTTTTCCGCATTTACGATATCATCGTATTCGCAAATGAATCCTTCAACACCTGAATTGTAACCCGTAACATCATTCCATTTTCCTTTATTAGCACCGGAAATATACAAGTGCGCAGATTCCTCTTTCCCACCAGTATTATTTGGCTCACCATCTGCCCAAAGATTGTTTTCAACATACGGCTCACTATTAACCCAATACCACGAGTTTGTTCCAAATCTGGTAGCTCCAATCCAAACGCTGCCAGAATATCCATTCGTTAGCTCTAACATCTTATCGTTTTCTGATTTTGATGTCAAAGAAACAAGATGTCCGCCCATTTTTTCACAAGTTCTATACGCTTGCCACCAAGTACAATTGTTGTTATAGAACTCATATTTATGACCGTTAACCTCTATTGTTTTAGTAGGTGTTAAGGAAACGTAGTCTATTGTAAAGTTTTGTGCATTAGATTCATTCCACTGATATTGTTCTATTGCCGTGCCATCTTTTGTTTCGTTACCTGGGACATCCAATGCAGCCCAAGGGCAACTGAGAGGCACTAAACCATATCCGTATTTATTTCGCACGATATACCACTTTTGATTGTTGTTGTTTGTTGGGGTCCAATAACATATTTTTGTGCCATTAGCAGTTTTACTGTCTTGAACATCCATACACTGATTTAGTTTTACATTTGTAATACGGTATGAACCATCATTATTTCTTGTAAAATGCCAATTTTGATTATCACTATTGTCTTTTGATTGAAGAATTACCTTATTATCGCTATATGCACTAATTCTCTTTCCTGAATTAACGTGAATTATTTTTGCCACAAAATCATTTCCGAGATTAATAGCGTCTGTAGACGTAAAACTGTTTCTTGCAATAATGTTATTTATTGCAACACCCGGTGAACCATTGTCAGCTCCATCAAATGCATATATATGTACAGCATAGTCCCCCTCACCGCCATAATCCGCTGTATTAATTCTATAGGAAAACGCTCCATTGGAAGCCGCTACGCCAAACTGCTTCTCGCCGCTTGGTGAGTAAACCACAAGCCACACTCGTGTAACACCCACGTTATCGGAAAGATCACATTTAATATCAAATGATCCTCCGTTAACATTTTCTGCCCGAGCGTTACTAATACTTGGGGCAGAATTATCTCGACTGGCAAAATTAGGACGAATATAATGTGTAGCTCCATATGGGCTGTCAGAAGAAGCTGACCTCCAGTTAATTGTGTGAATAAGTACAGGATCACCATTAGACCATTCACTGTCTCTAGCGTTTGCATCAGCAATGACTGCTGTGTTCAAGTCCGATGAAATAACAATTCCTGTATGATTTCCATTATTTGTGCCAGCAGAGAATATATCTCCTGGCTCGGGCATAAAATCAGCAGAATTATAATACACTGCCCAACCGAGTTCTCCCCAAAGAGAATTTTGCCAGATGGTATTGCCATTAAGTGTCGGTCTATTCCAAACATCCTGCCAAGCATTTCCGGTCATCAGCCAATTCACATAGGCTTTGACAAACTCAACGCACTGCGTTCCGTTCGCTCCATTGAAGTCATAGGTTGCTCCGTTCTGTGAGTTTAACCATGCTACGGCTTCGTCACGAGTTTTGACAGCGTTGGCTGAAACATTTTCGTTATCGACTTTGGCAGCGTTAACCGCGTATGGAGATACCATTAGCATGCTAAGGAGAATAGTCATTATTAGTATAGAACTTGTTATTCTTTTCATTTATCTCATCTCCAAAAACTATTGAACAGTTACAGCCCATCCAGCAACATACTGATTGAGACGAATAACATCTTTTAAGTTGATTTTTCCATCACCATTTGCATCTGCTGAAACAGAATTAACCGTAACATCCCAACCTGCCACATACTGGTTAAGTCGAATTACATCCTTTAGATTCACTTTTCCATCATCATTGACATCGCCGGGAATGTGCGAAACCACATTAACAAATCCATTGACAACATCAAAGTGAATGTTTTCTTCTTTTTGATTGCAAATCTCTTCTTCATCATAGGTTACGTTAATTGAGTATTTTCCATCTTTAGCAGTTGACTTAACTTTAAAGGTTAGCTTGCACATATCACCATTCGTTTTGACATCATCCAAATGGTACCACTGTACATGATAAGGATTTTTTGTGAGCTGATTCGATGTTGTGATTTCTCCAAACACACCGGCTTCACAACTCATCAGTTCTAAAGCGCTGCTATCATATGTGATATCAAGTGCCCAACCGTTTATTCCCGGGTTATTCTTCATTTGTATGGGTACTATTACTTGTCCTCCTGGGGATGCAATTTTGCTATCAATAACAAGCTGAGGAGCTGTTGGATTCGCCGGTTCAGTAACAGTTACCGAGCAAGTGGCTGTTTTTCCATTTGTTGTTTTTACTGTAATAGTAGTTGTTCCCTTTGCTTTTGCCGTAATCACACCATTTGATACAGTAGCAACTGTGGTGTTACTGCTTGTCCAATAAACTGTCTTATCAGTTGCATTTGAAGGAGAAACTGTAGCAGTTAACGTTTGTGTTGTTCCCTTATCCATAGACAATGAGTTTTTACTCAAACTGATAGATGTCGGATATACTATTGCTGCTGTTACTGTCACAGTGCACGTTGCTGTTTTTCCATTCGATGTGGTCGCTGTAATCGTTGCCGTGCCTGCTGATTTTGCTGTAATAGTTCCGTTGGAAACAGTGGCAACACTTGTACTGCTGCTTGTCCATGTTACCGCCTTATTTGTTGCATTAGAAGGATTCACTGTTGCGCTTATCGTCTGTGAATTTCCTACTGTCATAGAAATAGAAGTTTTGCTTAATGAAACTGAGGTCGGATAGACAACTGATGCCACCGTCGAGAATTTAATCCCATTTGCTATTGCAAATTTTTCTGCAAAAGACCCACTTTTTCCGTATATTGTTAAAGATGTCGAATGATTCTTAAAGACATATTCATCTTTCAAATTGTCATCATTAAGCTTTCTACTGCCAATGTAAATAACACTTTCGGGAATAGTTATGCTCGTTAATGAGGTACAATCATAAAAAGCTGATTCTCCTATTCTTGAAGATCCCTGAGCTATTGTAACGGTTGTTAATGAAGTGCAACCACCAAACACATAACTGCTCATGGAATCAATTCCGTTTCCGATAGAAACTGTTTGAATTTTTGTACAACCAGCAAAAGCATGGTATCCCAATTCATTAACACTATCTGGTATTACTATAGATGAGAGAACGACACAGTTTTCGAACGCGTATGAATCAATTTTTCTAACCGAACTTCCAATGGTCGCTGAAGTCAGGCTCTTACAATTTGAGAATGCGGAGGAACCTATAGATTGTACGCTGTTTGGAATTGTTACACTCGGTAATGAGGTGCAGTTCTTAAATGCTGCACTACCGATTTTTGTAACTGTATTTGGGATTGATACGGAGTTGAGAGAAGTACAATCGTAGAATGCAGACTCACCGATAACTGTTGATCCCGATGCTATAGATACAGTTTTAAGTGCTGTGCAACCACCGAAAACATAGCTACTCATAGAGTCTATTCCGTTTCCAATTGAAACTGTTTGTAATTTAGTGCATCCCGCAAAAGCATGATAACCCAACTCATTTACACTGTTAGGGATTGAGATGGATGTCAATAAAACGCAGTTTTCAAATGCATAGGAATCAATCACTCTCACAGAAGTTCCGATTGTTGCGCTCGTCATACTTTTACAATTAGAGAAAGCGGATGAACCAATAGATTGAACACTATTTGGAATCGATATTTTCGGAAGAGATGTGCAATTCTTAAATGCAGAACTGCCTATCTTAGTAACGGTAGCGGGTATTGATACTGAGTTAAGAGAAGTACAGTCATAAAAAGCAGATTCACCAATAATACTTGTTCCAGATGCTATGGTGACAGTCTGCAATGAAATACAACCACCGAAAACATAACTGCTCATAGATGTAACGCTATTTCCAATTGAAACAGTCTGAAGCTTTGTACATCCCGCAAAAGCATGATAACCTAATTCTTGAACACTGTTCGGAATGGTAATTGATGTTATTCTGACGCAGTTTTCAAAAGCATATGATTCAATTTTCTTGACCGCATTTCCTATTGAAGCGCTCGTCAAACTGCTACAATTAGAAAACGCAGAAGATCCAATGCTTTGTACGCTATTAGGAATAGAGACAGATGACAACGATGTACAGTTCTTAAATGCAGAGCCACCAATACTGGTAACAGTTGATGGGATTGAAATAGAATTAAGCGTAGTGCAATCATAAAAAGCAGATTCGCCAATTACAGTAGTTCCTGATGTAATACTAACTGTTTGTAAGGCGATACAACCACCAAAAACATAGCTGCTCATAGATGTTATTCCGCTACCAATAGTAACAGATTGAAGCTTTGTACAACCTGCAAAAGCGTGATACCCCAACTCAGTGACATTGTTGGGAATGGTAAGTGTTCTTAATCTCACACAATTTTCAAATGCATACGAGTTGATTTTCTTAACCGAACTTGGGATAGAAACGCTCTCCATGTTGTTGTTCTTACTAAATGCACTGCTACCAATGCTTCTAACAGTATAGCCATCTACAGAAGAAGGAATTGATACTGAGCTTGCACTACCCGTGTATCCGGTAATTGTTGCTTCACCGCTACTTACCGTGTACTTAAAACCTGATGATGTTGTCTGTTCAGCACCAACCGTATCCCCCTGAAAAGCGCCTACACGTTCGACGGTTTTTTCTTCTTCTCTAAGAACAGAGTCGGGACTAGCAACTGATACTCCAATATCAATAGCATGGGCAGGGATAAACGAAACTGAAGTTGTACTGACTAGTGCCGCTAATGTAACTGCAAGCGATTTTTTTAGCTTTCTTTTCATAGAACAGTCTCCTTTCATTGTTTTCCGAATCACTTATGCCGATATTCGAAAATCGTCAAGCGCATTTCTGTTTAGCGAACGATACCTTGATCAATATTTTCGATACAGGAACAATTATATTATATAATTTCCGATTTGAAAACGCAAGTGTTTTAATATGTTTTTATAGGAAAAACTTTAAATATATTGCAAGGAGGCGTTTTATGTTCGATTTTGGTTTGAGAATAAGGGAACTCAGAGAGTCCCATCACATGTCACAAGAAGCTTTAGGAAGAAGAGTGGGAAGGAGTAAACCGGTAATCAGCAGCTACGAGAATAATATAAAACTGCCGCCACTTGATGTGCTGGTTGATATGGCAAATGTTTTTAATGTTTCGCTTGACTATCTTGTTGGGAAAGAAAAGACTAAATCGCTGAATACAAGAGGATTGACTGCGGCACAAATTGATTCTCTGCAACTCATAATAGATGAATTCAGAGAACAAAATTCAGCCAATATGGGCTTGACTGATCGTCAAATGCAAATCCTAAATAATCTTCTCATATCTTTCTTTAAAAAAGAATAGATAGGACTCATATTATTGCCTGTCATTTCTTGATTTATTATGTTGACAAAGGACGTTTCAAAACACTTTTGTCCTCTGTTTCGCCTCATAAAGCTTTACAGAATTCAGGAGAAATCCAAAAGTGATTGTGCTACAGCCTTGATTATCTTGTCGGCAGAACAACCAATCCTGCTTTTGTTTCAGAATAACGCAAAAAAGCACAGCCTTGTAATCCTGTGATGATTACATTGCTGTGCTTGTTGTTTTCCATTCAGTTGTATTGCTTAATTCTCGTTATACCAATCCAGAAGGAATGCTGTAAACTCCTTGCTTTGGTTTGTAACGGATTGTTTAACATCAACGGCACGGATGTTCGTCAAGGTGGGTGCTTTTGATTTCTCCCGGCGGAAAAGCATAAGAACGCTTGCAGCGGAATTCTCGCCTGCTTTCCTGGCTACCTTCGAGATATTATTCTCTCCTGTTTCACGCCGCTCTTTTGCTATAGCTTCCTTGAAATAATCCACCGCATCTTCGTAAACATAACGTGCTTCCGTTTGAGCGGATTTCGCATTGAAAAAGCTGTTTTCCCGGGTGAGAATGTTTTCAAACTTAATCTTGATAAAATCACCATGCCATTCTCTGTATCGATACAGCAACATCAAAGCTAAGTGATACTCATCGTCGTTAAGCTCATATTTTGACAATGAATTGATACGTTCGGTCAGACATGGGGAAACATTTCCTTTCATGGCATTTGGATACACACTCGATTCAAATGCTTCGATTTCACGAACGGCAGAAAAAGGAATCAGTTTTCCGTTATCGGTTTTGACCATCAATTCTTTCGCATGGCATACAGGACACTCTTCCGGCATGTCCTCTGCACGGAATAAATAATGGCAAGCGTCACAAATATAATGTTTCATTTCAATCCTCCGATTTGATTTTTATTGCCCCGTCCGCATTTCCCGATAAATAATCGAACTCAGCGCGTGCATAATGGCGTTATACTTAGCTTGATCTGCAAAAAGCGAAGAAAACGCGTCCTGCGATTGCATATAACTATTCTGCGCGGCGGTGCCGAAGGCTTTTGGAAAAATGCTCTCTGCGAAAATGCGCGGGTCGGAGGTTTTGGCGTTCTTTTTGAGGTGTTCGTCGCGCATGAGGACGGTTTTGAGCACGTCGACCATGACTCTGTCTGCGTCGGTGAAAACGCCCTTATACTGCTCGTTGATTTTCTCTATGATTTCATCGAGCGGTTCTTTTTCTTCGGGTTTTGTCGCGCCTTTGGCTGTTGCAGGCGTAAACGCTCCTGTTTCCTCTTTCAGCTTGATCGCGCCCTCGAAAGTCTTTTGCAGCTTGTAATATTCGAGCTTCAGCTTGCCGTCCAAATCGAACGGCTGTACCTCGTCGGGCGGCAAAAGTCCGAGCAGATAGCAGATGAACACATACTCCTTGTGCAGCTCAACGTCAAACATGCGCACAACCTGAGAGATATATCCGTACCATTTCTTCATACTGCGGCAAAGTCGTCTGAACTGATACCGCTCGTCGGCTTGAAGGTCGTTATACCTGTCCGCGACAGGCTTCAAAATGCTTGTCATACGTCCCATCGCGCGGTCGTCCTGCTTGTCCGTGCGGAAATACTCGTCGGAAAAAGCGGTGACATCGTCGTCGGAATAGACGGCATATCCGCGCAGCTCGTGCTGTACCTGATAAAGCAGATCAGCGTTGACCTCGCGCTCGAGCATTGTTTCCTGATAGAACGGCTGGAACGCGTCCTGAATCTCTTCCTGCGTATTGATGAAGTCGAGAACAAAGGTGTCGGTTTTGCCTGGACAGGTGCGGTTGAGCCTTGAAAGCGTTTGCACGGCTTTCACGCCGCGGAGCTTTTTATCAACGATCATAGTATGCAACAGAGGCTCATCAAAGCCTGTCTGATATTTCTCTGCTACGATAAGTACGTGGAAATTCTCATGGAACTCCGCTTTTGTCTGCGATTCTCCGATGTGAGAACCGTCATCGCGGACGTTTAGCTTGGGTTCAGTGTATTCCTCTCCGCCGTCATTCACTACACCGGAGAACGCCACCAGAACGCCGATATCATCATAGCCCTGTTCCTCAATATAGCGCTTGCACTCATGATAATAGCGCACCGCAGCCAGACGAGAGGAAGTAATAACCATCATCTTGCCCTTGCCGCCGATTTTGTGGCGCGTGGTGCTGAGATAGGTTTCAACGATGATTTTCGCCTTTTGGCTGATGTTGTATGGATGAAGCTGCTCGAACTTGCGAATCAGCTTTGCCGCACGGCTTGCCGGGACGTCGGGGTTGTCCTCGATGGTTTTCGCAATCTTAAAGCAGGTGTCATAGGTCATATAGTTTTGCAGCACATCAAGAATAAAGCCCTCCTCGATCGCCTGCCGCATACTGTAAATATGGAAAGGATGAAAACTGCCGTCCTCGTACTCTGTTCCAAACATTTCAAGAGTAGTTCCTTTGGGCGTAGCTGTAAAGGCAAAGAAGCTAAGATTCTTATGTCTGCCGTGGGTGATCAGCTCTCGGACGAGCTTGTCCTCGGGATCAATCGCTTCCTCGGCTTTGCCCTCAATTTCCGCATATTCGCGCAACGCGTCCTCGGTATCGGCGAGAGCGGCTTTTAATTTCAGCGCGGAGGTTCCCGTCTGGGAGGAGTGCGCTTCATCAACGATTACGGCGTAGTTTCTGCAGTTCGCCTTGTCAACCTCCTGATAAATCACAGGAAATTTTTGCAGGGTGGTGACAATGATCCTCGCACCCGCGTTCACGGCGTTGAGCAGGTCGCGGCTTGTTTTCTTTTCGCCGATGGTCTCCACCGCGCCGAGGGTGTGGTCAAAGCCAGAAATCGTCTCCTGCAACTGCGCATCGAGGACGGTTCTGTCTGTAACGACGATCACACTTGAAAATACGGCGTTGTTGTCGCTGTCATGCAGAGAAGCAAGGCGATATGCCGTCCATGCGATTGAGTTGGATTTGCCCGAGCCTGCGGAGTGCTGGATCAGGTAGTTTTGTCCTGCGCCGTTTTGCGATACGTCGGCAATCAGCTTGCGAACAACGTCGAGCTGATGATATCGCGGAAATATCAGGCGCGGCTTTTTGCCGTCCTGCTTTTGCAGATGGATGAATTTCTGGATAATATCCATCATGCTGTCTTTTTGAAAGACCTGCTCCCACAAATAGGCGGTCGGATAGCCGTCGGGGTTTGCCGGATTGCCCTTACCGCCGTCGCGTCCTGCGCCGTTGCTGCCCTGATTGAAAGGCAGAAAATAGGTGTTCTTTCCGGCAAGCTGCGTTGTCATCCACACCTCGGTATGGTCAACGGCAAAGTAGCCCAGAATCCTCTTGTTAAATTGGAAGCAGATTTCGCGCGGGTCGCGGTCATACATCCACTGCCGCTTGGCGTTGTCGACGGTCTGCCCGGTGTATTGGTTTTTCAGCTCAAAGGCAAAGACCGGGATACCGTTTAGCGCGAGCACCATGTCCACGCTCTTTTTGCTGTCAGTGCTGTAATACCATTGACGGTAGACGGCGATATGGTTGTGCGCATACTGCGCCGCCGCTGTCTGGTTCAGGGTGGATTCGGGCTTGAAGTAGCAGACGCGGAAGGAGATGCCGCGGTGCTTAAAACCGTGGCGGAGCACGTGGAGCAAACCTGTCATGTCACAGGCGTTATTGAACGAGTTGCAGAACTTTTCGACGGTGTTGACCTTGTTGGTGTTTGCAAACCGCGCCCATTCCTTGGGCTGTGTCTTTTGGATAAAGTCAATCAGCGTATCGACAAACAGTCCGAACTTGGGATCATATGTATCTTCGCCTTTGGCATAGCCGCCGGCAGGAGAGAGCAGAGCCGATTCAATATCGGCTTCAAAACGTTTTTCGTTGGTTTCGTTAATGGGCATATACTATTCCTCTTTTTCGGAAATCTTACTGTTTATTGTCCAATAGTTGTTTCAATTCATTATCATACTTTATTCCTAGCGATAGCAGATAATCAATCTTCAAATTCTCTATATCATATTTTGTTGAATCTTCGTTGCGAAAATCGTTAATAACAATAGGATTGCAAGTCAAATAGTCGCGGTCAACACGACTGATACCGCCAAAATAAAAGTTTTCTTCTGTTTGTGCGCCTTTGAAACCGATAAGGCTGATACAAACAAAAAGGCGTTGTGTATCAAGAATACTTGATAAGCTATAAATATAGTCATGAACCGCCAGTTCTATTTTATCCCAAAGCTTTTTCCAAGGTATGTAACCATAAGGAGGATGCAAGTTTTCATTCAGCTCACGCCAAAATGGATAATAGCATTCGGCAATTCCGTTGTTAAACAAGCGGCTTTCTTCACAAGCATTATAGCTTGTAAAGCGGATTCCTTCAATCATTGGAAATAAGGAATCTGTACAATTGAAAGCGGAAAACAAACCCGAAAAAGCATTTTGCGACCGATGGATAAGATACATTTGTTTGTTATAATTTGAATCCAAAAATGTTTCGGGGATTATATGAAGCATCATGAATTTAGAATACTTGTAATCCTCGGTATCTTCTTGCATTCTAAAACTATCGATCCGCTCTCTGCGGAATCGTTCTACTTCCTTTTCCAAAGAAAGAGAGTTGGTAAACATAGTTTTCAGTTCCGAATAACCGACAATAACCTTTGAGTTTCCAACACGTTTGTATATCCGATAATTGTTATCTCCTTCAAGGTGTATGTACGGTGCGAAATAATCATGATAAATATACAATATAACAACATACTTATCATTTAGAAGTTTTACAAAACTGATTTTGTAATTCGGAATTCGCGGACTAATGGTGTGAAGCCAATTTTTGATATCTCTTTCAAATTGGTCGGTATCATCATTGTTTATCGACATTCCTTTAATCGCTTTAGGAACGCTCTTTGCGTCTTCCTCTATGCCATATATAATATAGCCGCCGTTAGCGTTGGCAAAGGAACAGACATCACTTCTAAATTCCGCTTTTGCATTAGCAACCTCATTCTTTTTATCTTTTGGGATAGCTAAAACATGTACCATTTCTTTATAATCAAGGTATTCGTTTTCACGATAATCAAGATTATCAATGATTTCGCAAAAATCATTTTCTGAGCAATCCAATAAATCTTTTCCGTTGATTTTCGGCAACAATCATACCACTTCCTTTTTACCCGTAACATATTCGTAAATCAGAGATTTTTTATAGGCTTCCAGTTCTGCAATGAGCTGTTCTTTCTTCTGGATAAGAGAATCAATCGCGTCGTTTTTTTCGTCGAGGTAGGCGACGATTTCGGATTGTTCAAGATAATCTGGCAAAGCACAGTAGATAGAGTATAAGCCTGATGTATATAATCTAGTTAACCCAGCTCCAACTCCAGTCGATTTCTTACGGAATTCGCCAATGTACTGAGGTGTTTTGAAAAGGAACTCTAAATATTTCAATGATGCTATATTGGTTGAATAATACACAGCATAATCCGGACTAACCAATCCATCAAAGTTCGAAACGGCAAATACACCAAGATGTGCTTTTAATTTATTAAATACCAAATCGTTTTTGTAGCATAGCTTTGCACCAACAAATGATGATGCTATGTTTGGTATCATATCCATTTGACTTGTTGGGATTAGTCCGTATTTTTGACTCATAGAAAGGGGTTCTTCGTTTCCAGAAACTGATCTTTCGTTTCTTTCATTTAGAAGCCGCTTTATTCTAATTAAACTCCACTCCTTCGGTATCTCTCCAATCCATTCAATTCCGCTGTCCTTCATTTCGCGGTTGGGGCGTATGCCTTTGGTGACAGCCTGCGTGATGACCGCCTGTTTCAGCTTTTTGTATTCCTCAATGGCAGCGTGGGTTTTCTCTATGACGAAATCAATATGGGCGCATTGGGTGTCTAGAAAGTCGGCGATTGATTGTTGTTCTGAAACTGGCGGTAAAAGAACTGCTGCATCACTGAGTATTCTTCTGGAAATACTGAAAACTTTTACACCAGAAACACGTCCGCGAATTTGACTTCTCCAATTATCTGTCTTAAACAAATATGCTAAAAATCTATTATTTCCATTGCTACGCGAATGAAGAATAATTGTGTGGTACCCTGCAAATAAGACCGACTGACTATCTACATACACGCAGTTGCCACAACCATCAATATCCTCTGAGGTGTCTGCGAAAATAAAATCTGATTCATCAACTAACGATTGTTTGTTGGTTTCTAAATATGACTCTGATACATATCGAATTAAATCATTTTGTATTTTTACTCCTGTATTTGTTTTTGAATGGATTTGTCCATAACTAATAACAGGAACACCGTATTCGCATAAGTTTTCTTTTGTAATTGGTAATCCTTTTCCAAAAGAAAACAGGGTTTTCAAACGGGCTATTTCCCACTCCCTCGGAATCTCCCCGATCCACTCAATTCCGCTGTCTTTCATTTCTCTTGCCATGCTCAGCCCTCCCTGTTAAACAGCGCGTTGAGGCCGTCGGCAATATCCTTTTCCAGCGCGTTGATGCGCTCAACGATACTCTCCACAGGTTCGGGCGGCTGATACTCGTAGAAATAGCGCGTCATGGGAATCTCATAGCCGGTTTTGGTTTTCTTCTCGTCGATCCAAGCGTCGGGCGCGTAGGGCAATACCTCGCGCTCAAAATACGCCTGAATGTCGTCCGTCATGGGCACGTTCTCGGTGTCGCGAAGCTTTGTGTCGGCGACAGGCTTGCCCTTCTTTGTGATGATCTCGCCGTTTTCGCCGCGCTGCGGACGCTCTACCGTGATTTTATAATATCCGAATTCCTCGCTGTTGAAAATCTTGCTGTGGCAGTAAACGCCGTCCTTGTCGCCGTAAACCGCGTCGTTTTTGAAATCACCATACGCCTCCACAATCAGGCGGCGGCAGAGGTCGGTGATGTCGTTACGCTTGGTGCCTATGCTCTTGCGGCGCGCTTCATAGCAGTGGCTCGCGTCGATCAGCTGCACCTTGCCCGCGCGGTAGGCAGGCTTGTTCTTGGAGCATACCCAAATATAGGTGGAAATGCCCGTGTTCATAAACTGGTCGGTGCTGAGCTGCACGATGGCGTCGAGCCAGTCGTTCTCCAACACATAGCGGCGAATCTCGCTGGGACCGCTCTCGGCATCGCCCGAAAACAGCGGCGAGCCGTTCTGGATGATCGCCATCTTGCCGTCGGGAGCCATCTTGGATAGACCGTTGAGCAAAAAGAGCTGCTGCCCGTCGGAAATCTTCGGCAGTCCCGGCGCAAAGCGACCGAGCTCGCCTTTCTTGTGCTCCGCTTCAACCGCCGCCTTCTCGCGCTTCCAGTCGATGCCAAAGGGCGGATTGGATATGCAGTATTGGAAGGTGTAGCCGCTGAATTTGTCGTCGGAGAGCGTGTCGCCGAACCGCATATTGTTCGGGTCGCCGCCGCGGATCATCATGTCGGCTTTTGCGATTGCGAATGTCGAGGGATTGAACTCCTGACCGAAACAAGTGACCTCGATGTTTTTATTGAAATCATGAATGCGCTCCTCCATGCAGGAAAGCATCTGCGAGGTACCCATCGTCATATCATATACGGTGATATTGCCGTCGTGTGATAAATCAGCGTCGCAGAGTAAGAGGTCGGTCATCAGATAAATAATATCGCGGCTTGTAAAATGCGCTCCGGCTTCCTCACCGAAGCTCTCGGAAAAACGGCGCACCAAATCTTCAAAGATATAACCGCAGTCTACTGCGCTGATCTTATCGGGGCCGAGATAACCGTTGGGAGAGTTGAACTCCTTGATCACAAGGTACAGGCTGCCGCTCTCGACTACGCGCTTGATCACTGTGTCAAAATCGAACTTGGACAGCACGTCCTGCACGTTGGGAGAAAAGCCTGCCAGATAGTCGCGGAAGTTGGCTTCGATGTTCTCAGGGTCGGCAAGCAGCTTGTCAAAGGTGAACTTGCTTGTGTTGTAGAACTGATAGCCCGAGGCTTGCGTCAAGAAGCCGTCGATGACCGCGAGGTGCTTTACCTTCTCGTATGTATCCTGAACCGCCTGCCATGTGGGTAACAGACAGTCGTGAAACCGCTTTACAACCGTCATCGGAAGAATGACCAATCCGTATTCATGCGGCTTGAAGTAGCCGAACAGGTGGTTTGCTACGTTCCATATTACCGTCGCCTTCTCGCGAATATTCGTTCCCACTACATTGATTTTATCGTCTGACATAACGCATTGCTCCCTAAAGATATAATACTCCGTATATCATTGTATCACAAATCCATCGGCTGTTCAATGCTGTTTTTGTAAAAACTGCAAAACAGAAAACACGCAGGTCGTAATCAACTGCGTGTTTTGATATTGCGTGTTATTCCTTGACTCCAAGCTCGTCCATAGCAAACTGCTCCGCACATTTCTCGGCACTGGCGAATTGGAAATAACAGACCTTGATATTGTTTTTACGCGCGATATCCATTACTTTGTAATAGTGCTTATGAGCAATGGCGTTGCTCTGTATCCAGACAACCTCCGAGTTTGCAATAAGGCTTGCGTTCGGCTGCTCGTGAAGCTCTATGAACCGCACGTTCTTCAAGAGCGGCTTTATCGCCTTTGCCCACGTTTCATGGCCGCCTACGATCACAGCTCTGGATTTAGCTGAATACGGAAACTGAACTTTCAGCCGTTCCTTCTCCTGCGTTTCGCTTGCGGGATGAATCATTGAGCGCAGCTCGGCAAGCTCAGCGTTGGATTCTTTCAGTTCCTGTTCATATCGGGAGAGCCGTTCTGCCTGTTCCTTATTCTGCTTGTCGAGTTGATGGACAAGGTTATTCAGACGCTTGATTTCGCTTTTAAGTTTTTTCTCTTGCTCATCAGATATGTTATTTTCTGTGTTCTCTACCGGTTCTTCAATATCAATTTCTTCATCTAATACACGGTAGTCTGAATCCCGTTGAGTAATAGAGTAAGCCAGAGACAGATATTCTATCAGAAGATTAACCTTGTCCTCTGAAAAACCCTCTTTCAAAAGCAACTGTTTCTCGTGCGACATAATCGCATTGTATCTCGGAGGAATGATACCCGAAACCGTAAACGCAAGCTGCGCAAGAGATAAATATTCCGCTTCTTCGGGGTATTCTTCCTCGTTGAACGGCGACGGATATCGCCTTTCAAAAAATATATCTTCTGCCTTGCAGATGGGATTTTCAACAGGATTATCCAAACTCATCTCTACGAATTCTTCGTCTCTGTCGATACCCATGCCCCAATCGCGGTCTACGCACTCGGATTCTCCCCACGGCAATTCATGACAGACAACAAACATGATAACATAGGCTGCGTTATACGCCCAAACAATGTCGCTATTGTTATCCAATAAGCTCAGGAACGCAAAGCACATCTCAAACGGCTGAGTGATCCTAATCGGCTCCAACTGTGAGAGAATTTCCTCATCGAGCGTATCATCCAGCTTATCTTTAACGAGTCCCGGCAGAAGAAGAATAAGGCGGAAGAGGCTGTCTACCAGTGCTACACAATCGCCGATTTCTGCACCTGCTTCTGCTATTTGTCCTATGTTATCCCTCACATCATTGAAAATATCAAACTCAGATGAAACATCATAGTTCATCAAAAGAGGAGAAATATTCTGTGTGGGGGAGGTGATCGTTTTCTCCATTCTTGATTTCAAATAATTGTAAATGGTTTTTCTTGCTTTTCGTTCCCGTTTTCTATATCCGTGAACTATGCTGAGAATGTTATCAATAAAGCTCCACGCGTATTGCTCAAATTGTTTTTCAAGATTAGAGATAGTGTCCGTGTCTATCAGAGATATGAGAGCGTCATAGTTTTTTCTGTGGTGTAAGTTGACAGAGTCCGGAGAATCCTTGAGACGGGTATCTGCTTCGTCCATAAACGATTTTTCTTCGTCGAAGCCAATCATACCTCTGTTGCGGTTTTGAATAATGTAGACAACCGATCTGATCGCGTCGTCGCTGTGGAGTGCGTCGGAAATGTTTGGGAGATATATTTGGTCAAGCTCCTCCCGGGTTTTCGGGAATAACTGCTTTGCTTCCTCATACCGATCATTGTTTTTTAGATAATCAAGTATCCATATTGCCGCCGCCATCTCAATGTAAAACCGACTGTTTAAGCCATCAAAAGTGAGCGCAACACCGGGAAGGCAGAGATTGATGATCTCATCCGCAATGCACATCTCCGGATACTTAGCCGAGAAACGCTCATCGGCGAGCTCCATCATATTGCGCACGGCTTGTTTTCTGCGCTTGAAAACCAGATAGTCCCAATCATTTGCTTTCTGAAATTTCTTCCCTTTTCCAAATGTACGGAACAAATGCGTTCGGTGAGTGAACTCGGCATCAAGCGTCTTGCTTATCGCCTTGTTTGTTTCGTTCGAAGAGTAGTCATATTGTTTGATCTGAATGTCCTTTTCGAGATTTTTGAGCTGCCTTTTCAGCTCATCAAAGGTAGACGATCCTTTGTTTTTCATAGCATCACCTCAGTTTGTTTTCTTGGTTATTCCTCTATATCAATCATACACGATTGCCAAACAAAAAACAAGAATACCGGCAGAAAAAGAAGAATTTGTGATTGGAAAAACCGAGAGCTTTCCGCGCATATATTTGATTCTTCTGTTCTATCCCGAATTTGATAAGAGTAGTTCGTTGTCTTTCTTCTGTTGTAATAGCTTTTAAGTTGGGAATCTTCACCTACTCCTCCCGTGATGACAGGTGGCACCTGCCACGATTTGGGCGCAGTTACTCCTTGGCGGAAAGGGATTCATTTCGGCGATTAAAATTTTGTAATTTTCCAAAAAGAAAACCACAACCTTGTTTTCCGTGCTAAAATATGCCTGTTTGATTTTTCTTGGAGGTTTTGGGAATGGAAAACAAAAAGACCTGCGCCGACTGCATCAACCTTGGCAGAGAGGTTTACTGCATGAAGTGCAAGAGACTCAAAAACGGATATAAGGATTTGTTTGTGGACGCGGCACCTGTTCAGGCAAAGCCGCCTGTGGCGAGCAAAAAGTAAGCGGAAGCGGATGGCACGGTCATCCGCTCCTTTATTTCACTTCGGTTTCAGCTTATAAAGCAGGCTACTTTTCGCGTCGTTCTTGCGGTAACGTTGCTCAGTTTCTATGAGGTCAGCTTTCCTCAAATCGTTCAGAGCTCTGCGGACGGTGGACTGCGAGAGCTTCAACTCCTTGGCAATCGTCGAGATAGACGGCCAGCATTCACCTTCCTTGTTGGCGCGGTCATCGAGATAAATGTACACAGATACAGCGCGGTGGGGCAGATCGGATTGATAAAGAAAGTTAAGGCGACCCATCTGCATTCACCTGCTCTTTCGGAGGGATCATCGTCTGCTCTGGCGTTTCGGAGGCACCTCCGCGCTTTTTTCTCCGTTCCTTTTCATTGAGAGGCTGGACTTCATCAAAAATGTTTTGCTGTTCATCGCCGTGTGGTTTGCCGCCGCGGTTGGCTTTTTCAGATACCGGCGGTTCATCAAATACAGATTCCGGATGGTACTTCTCCATAATGCCGTCTTGAATCTCTTTCTTTTCGGCGTACTGAACCTTGCGGTTGCCGTTCTCGGGAACGGTGTACGGGTGCTCGTCGTCAAATTCAATGCCCCATTTGAAGAACAATTTCAGGTGTACACGCATAGGGTGAACACCTGTTTTCATTACGATGAAATCGCCTTTCGGCATAGCTTTCAACTCGTCCGGCGTCATTAAAGCACGTTCAACCATCTGCAAGGACTGTGAGGGATTATCCTTTCCTCTGCTGATAGAACCGGACATGACAGTTCTTGAACCGAGAGCCTTTGAGAGTGTTTCCGCCGATGAACTGTTCGGAGCGAAACCGCCGAAGAGAGTGATCTGCGTGTTATCAACGATGATTTCAGCACCCTCTTTGCCGTAGTTTTTGTCGAGCTGCGAGAAGGATTGGATGATAGGAACGATCTGCAATCTCCGAGATCGAGCCGCAGAAAACATCATTTCGGCTGACTCAATTTTAGGAATCGTTCCGAACTCATCGCAGTAGAATACGCAGCGATTTTTCAATTTACCGCCGTTTTCATCGGCTACAGCGAGAATCTCACGGTAAAGCTGTTGGATAATCAGCGAGACCATGAAGAAGGTGTTGGGATTTTCCTCCGGCATTACTACGAAGAAAGCGGATTTTTCATTGCAAAACCGCTCCGCGTCAAGCTCGGTATCGAAGCAGAGAATCTGTTCCAGCTCTGAATCAAGAAAGCCGTTCAGCCTTGATAACGCTGTGGACATGACCGATGCCATGCTCTGTTCTGCCGTATTCAAAGCGGCTCCGGCGAACCACTTCGCTTTGTGATCGTTCGGCAACAGCTCCATGAGCTGCTGAAACTGATTCTTACCTTTCTTGCCCGGGGACGGTGCCAAAAGCTCCTGAATAATTTTGAAAACGGAGACGATGTGCCGTTTCTCGGGAGCGCAAAACTCCGCGACAAGCAGAATGGTCGCCGTCAACAATCCCTCCGCCGCGTCGTAGAAGTAGGCGTTTTGACCGAATGAGGAAGCGTCCATTCCCGCGAGAATGATGGTTTTGGAAATGATTTTGGCGTATTTTTCACACTTAGCTTTGTACACTAACTGGTCGGGGTTCTCCTGATACAAGTCCATATACTTGTTGACAAGGTGAAGCAGGTTGTTGCTGTTTGAGCGCGTAGGGTTACGCAAATCGACGACAGATACATGGTAACCGTACTCCTTTGCGATGTTTCCGTAGTTTCTCATGATGTCGCCTTTTGTGTCGACTGACAGAAATGACATGCCTGAAGCACAGGCATATTCGATACAAGGATAGAGCCAGAACGCCGTTTTACCCACGCCCGCCGCGCCAATCATCAGAACATGGACGTCGCCGGTATCCACCAAAGCGGTGGTGTTTCCCTGACGCCCAACGACGATTCCCTGGGGAACCGCCTGTTCCTCAACCGGTTTTCCTTTCTTCTTTCTATGCTTCACGGCACGGGCAACGGTAGGTATTTTACCGTTCTTCGCCTGCTCACGCCACCGCTTCGGCGTGAACGGTATGTGCTTGTAGGTCTGCCTGATTTCCTTTTTTGTCGCCCAGCGAGCGGTTCCGTGCTGACCGTCGCCGACGGTTTTGCTCTTGATGTTGTTGAGATTATAGAAATGATTGAGCAGCGTAACGCCGCCGAGCACGGCAAACATCGCCGCGCCGACTAAGATCAAGATAACGACATTTGACATGGTTCCGGCACCTCGCTTTCATAATTTTCTTCTCTCAAAGATAACAAATCCTCGTTCCAATCCTTGCCGTTCGGGACGAGGATTGTGCTTTTTATTCCTTTCAAGAATAATTTATCAGAGATTCTTTTCGCTGCTTTATGTCCGGCTTCGTCGTTGTCGAGACAAAAAAAGATCTCTTGCAGATTCGGGTTATCCGCTAACATTTGGAATAATACTCTGTCGGAAACCGAACAGGCGGCGGCATAGCTGTGCTCTTGCCAGTGATTCTTGTGCATGGAAATGAACGAGAGCATATCGATCGGCGACTCAAAGAGGCAGACATATTTGCTCCTGCCGTGCCAATGAAAGCTGTATTCGGCTGCTCCGTTCGGCGCGTTTCCCTTGTATGTACTCTCGCTGCCGGTGCCGCGCTTGTGAGCGTGGCGCGGTATTCCGTTGGTATCATAGCCGACAAAGACAGCGTTGTGGTGCCTTTTCGATTCATAGATCATCCTGTTGTGGACAAAGGAATAGAGCACGTCACGATCGATCCCGCGCTGAAACATCAGGTAAGCGAAGACTCTGCGCATATTGCCGTTGGGCTTTGGCAGCACAAACGGCTTCTTTGGTTTCCTTTCCACAGGCGGTGATCTGACTAATTTGCCGTGACCGCCGCCGAGAAGATAGTCCACCGCCTCGGGATAATCCTTGTTATAGAACCGGCGAACGAAGTCAATCGCGTCGCCGCCCTCCTGCTCATACTGATTGAACCACAGGTTTCCGCGTATGGTTATCTTCTGACCGCCGTCGTACCATTCATACTCGGAGCCGACCTTTTTGAGGGTTTCTCCCTGACTGCGGAGCAGCTCGACGAGGTCGGTTTGGCGTGCCATGTCCTTCTGTTCGTCGGTGTATTTCTTGAATTTAGTTGACAGTTTTTGATACCTCCTATCCGTGTTTGAGCCCGTGAGCTTCACGTTTCTCATCAATTTTTCTGCGTAATTTCTTATCCGTCTGGTTCTCCTTGCTCTTGCGCTCGTCCTCCAATCGGTTCTGTATAATACGGGCAAGGTGCTGTAAAAGCTGAAACGCAGCCATAGCAACCGACGGATTTTTGCTGTGACTGAGGTTGTACAGGAGCTGCGCGGCGTACTCGTTGCCGTGCTCTGCCGACGAGTTCAGATATGATAGAGCGAGATCAACGTCCCTCTCCACGCCGTTCCCGTAGAGATACATCTTGCCGAGCATATACTCTGCATAGCTGTTTCCGTTCTCAGCGGCGGCTGAAAAGCACTTGACCGCTCTGTATGTGTCTCGGTTTTCCTCGTCCGTCAGATAGAGCTTGCCTGCGAGATACGCGGCGTATGGATTGTTTTGCATAGCGGCTCTTTCCAGATAAAGAAGCGCAAAGAACACGTCTTTATCTACAAATTTTCCTTCGGCGTAGAGCTTTCCGAGTAGATACTGCGCGTATTCATAGCCGTCGTCGGACGCGGAATTGAGCCATCGAAGAGCTTCATTCGTATCCTGCGGAACATCCTCACCGAGCAAAAACAGCTTGCCTATACGGTATTTGGCGACGGCATTTCCTCTTTCGGCGGATTGCTTCAGCCAATCCACCGCCGCCTCAGGCTCGTAGTGTTCTCCGCTTCTGTCGAGCAAAACCTTGGCAAGCGCGTACTGCGAGTACATATTTCCCGCGGCAGCTTTCTTTTTCAGCCGTTCAAATTCCGAGAAGCGTAGCGGCGGAAGTACCTCTTCATCGCTCTCATCAAGAGAAATATTGATAGGTTCCGCTTCGCTCTCGGAGATTTCTTCCTCGTCCTCAACTGTAAATCTGTCCTCGGAAATGTTGAGCGCCTCTCTGATCACGGCGTTGCGGATCGGTTTGAATTCCTCGTTCTGCGAGAGAGGAACGCGCTCGGCTGGCTCGTCGGTGTAGGTGCTGTAGATGAAATCCTTGTCCTGATACCACAATTCATAGAGCTGACTGAGCCGCTCATCGGAGGCAAGCTCGTCCACGATCTCGTCGACAAGCGCCTTGGTATCGGCGTCAAGATAACCGTAAACCTTCTTGCCGCCCGTCTCGGAAAGGATTTTTGACAGCTCCAACAGCTTGCTTTCGAGTACGGGATTATCGAAGTTGCCCTCGTTGATTTGACCGATGATTTGAGCAATATGTTCCTTGCTTTCACTGCGAAGCGAGTCGCGGTGAGCGGTTTGTTCTATATATTTTGTCACTAAATCGTTGGCGAATATCTCTCTGCCGAGGGATGAACGCAGGTTTTCAACTCCCTTTTTGGTGAGATATCCTAATGATTTATCGGTTGAATAGACAATCATATGGACATGAGGGTGGTAGCTTTCGTTGTGAAACGCGGCGAACCATCGAAGCTTTTGTCTTGGAATATGAAACTGTGCTGCAAATTCATCTGCATGAGCGCGCAGCATATCGCGCCATCGTTCTCCCGAATCGTACTCCAAGCGCTCTGCGTCTTCTCGTCTGAGAGAGATGATTGCCGTCCAAACATTGCCTTCATGACGGTTTAGTTCATGAGAAACCTTTCTGAGATTTACAGGTGTACCGTCGTCGGTAAATAGCCCATGAGCGCCGAACCGCTGTGCTCTCGGTCGGGTAGCTATGTAGTCAGCGTAGGTTTTCTCGTCGAGAACACTGTCGGCAACGTCCTCAAACGCTCTTGAGATCAGCTCGGAAGCGTTGCCGACAGTCGGTTTCGCTGTGTAATCTTCATACTCTAACATTGACTTCACCTCGGGAAAGTCCTTGGTGATTTTATCAATCAGCTTGCGCTGTTTCGGTGTTGCTGGCTCGTGAATCTGTGAATCATCTATCATTTCCACGCCGTCGCGCGTAGCAATATAACGAGCGTAACCGCCCTTTGCTTTCTTATTCGGCTTCAGGTATTTGAATTTTGTGACGAGCTTTGCCATTAATCACGCCACGACTCCTGCCAGTCAACCGCATCCTCAAACCGCAGCATACCCTTGATTTCTTTCACTTCATCCTCGCACTGACCTCTGAGCCGCTCAACAGAACGCGGATCATACTTGCTTAGATTGGCGAGAATGTTTTCCACCATCGCTATCTCAACCGCCAGCTTGAAGAGCATTTGGTTGTGCCGGTTATCGCTTTCTCGGATAATATTTCTAAGATTCGAGAGAAACATATTCGGCAGAAAGTTGGTTTTGTTTTCTGCGGTCAGGTATCCGGCGTAGAATCGAATGGCTTTTTCTACGAATTCGGAATGTGTTTTGCAGTCAGCTTCGGCGCACATTTCCTTAACGATTTCTCTGGTGTCAGGCTGTACCCAAACTGTCAATTGTTTCTTTCCTCTTGGTATAGGCAATATCACTTTCTCCTTCCTTGTTTGGCAAATACGCAGGAAACGGCTCTTTTATCGGGTTTTTTTCTACAGGTAAGCAACCAAACTCCCAAATTTCGCACTAGGTAAGCAACCTGTAATACTGCACAAAGAGAGCTCAAAAACGGCTTGCGGACGGCGTTGCCGTCCGCTGTGAACCGACCGGGGTTGCGAAAGCAAACACCGGTCTTTCTCCTGTTTGACGCCCGATTTACTCGGGCGAACTATCTTTGTGCATAATACCCGGTTCAAAACCCGCCCAAAGCGGCTTACTTTTTGTACGGGATTTCCCTGTCGGAGAGGTATTCATCGAAAATTTTCCTGCGCTCCGACAGGTGCAATTCCGGCTTTTGATACGCGAGAAACGCGGCTGACGCGACATCCTTGAGACGATACGCTGACCATTCAGTGCTGCCGTTTTTCATCACACTGACTGTATCGTTTACGAAATCAAAATCGGCGATCATAGTAACACTTTGGTTGTTGCAGAACCGATTTACTAATAAAGGAAGACTTTCTGCCTTTACAACATGACTTTTTCCGAATAGAGATTTGAGTGTTTCAAGATCAGTAATATTTTCCCAATCTCTAACCTTATCTCGATAGCACTTTATCAAATCCAAAAAAATAAGCAATTTCTCAGATTTGAAAGAGATATTTCCTCCTTCGGTTCTAAGTGTAATGACAGAAAATTTTATTTCGGGTTCACCGCTTGCTTTTTCCAAACGGATAGCACTTTTTATCTCTTTTTCTATTTCTTTGCGCTGTCCGGCAGGAACCACAGTTTCGTAAAGATATTCAAGGTAGCGCTCTACCGATTTCTCTACTGAACCTATACGGCTGTTTTTGCTCAGCTTCTTTGCAAGAGCTTCATACCTTTGCTCATTAAAATCAATCATGATGCGCACGGTTTCTATCAAATAAATCACTCCATTTTTTATATATTGTATACACAATTTGTTCGCGCGACATGCGCCCAAATTCGGCGCGAACGCCCCGGGCGGCCACTTTCCCGACTCCGCCGAGAAAAGCCGACACGGGGTGAAACACGGGCGAACAGGGTCGCTACATCTGTATCGGCGCACTCTCGTCCTCCGACGCGGCGTCTGCGGTGATTTCCAACTCTTTTCCGTCGAGCTGTTCGTCAAAGATCGCTTTTCTCTCGTAGTCGAATAAATCCGACTGCCTTACCGAAGCGCGGACGGCAGAGAGCACGTCGCTGAGACGATAGGTGCGCCAGTCATCCGCGCCCTTTTCAAGGACGGAAATATTCCCGCGCTCGAAATCGATATCCGCTATGACGCTGACGTTTTCGGAGCTATGGAAAGTGTCGCACACCATAGAAAACAATTCGGGATCGAGGATTCTGTGCTCCCCGAAATATCCGACGACAGAATCGACGGTGTATTGGTTCACATCGAACTGCATATACTCGCTGTAGAGCTTAGCGAACTGAAACAGCCCCTTCACATACCGCGACGAGAAATTGATGTCGCCGTCCGCGTTGTGCAGATGGAAAACGCCGACGGTATTTTGAGGACTTACCTGTGCAGCAGTTTCCTCCTGCTGAATGTGGGATTCGATCTCCGCGCGTTCTGTGTGTGGTACGAACTTTCGGTAGAGGGAATCCAGCGTATTTTTCAACGCCAGCTCAACGCTGCTGCCGTTTTCCTCCAAGGCGTTTTCCAGAGCGCGGAGTCGGTATTCGTTATATAGCAGAGGTACTTCCTTGTTAGCCACTGTTTTTCACCTCCTGACGCTTTGGGTTTGACGGTTCGGATTTCATATCCAAATATTCTTTGACTGCCGACGGAACATTTTTGCTGTAGAGCGTATCGATGGATTTGACCATCTCGTCTTCAAAATCAATGCCCTTCTTCTCCAAATATTTTCTCAGTGCGTCGAGCTTTTTTTCATCGTATGAAACGGTAACCGTTGCTTTTCTCATTAAGAACACCTCCTACATACCGAACGACTGCCCTGCGTCAACAAACGCAAAGCAGTCGTCGTTCAAAATCGTATTTCCGTTGTTGTAGTCCTCCACCATTTTTTCGGCTTCTGTCAGAGTGTGAGAGCGATCGTACCAGCGCGATTCCATCTCGTCGATGGTTTTCTCAACGCTGTCAGGATTGACGTGGCAGGAGTAATACTCTGCCGCGTCGAGAAACGCTTCACGACCGTGCTTTTTGTAGATACCGTAAACAGTTTTCATTTTACCTTTTGCCATCATAACACCTGCGATTCAAGATAGCTGCTGTCGAGCTCGGCTTCCCATTCGGTTTCATTCTCACGGCAGTCATCCAAATCGACCGCTTCGTCATCCTCGCCGAAATCTGCGTCCTCGATACAGCAGAACTGCAGGCGCGGCCAACCACGAACCTCATTCATTTTTGCGCCCTTGAAATTGCAGGTATCAAAACGAGCGTCGCGCATTGTGGATTCACAAAAATCCGAACCGGTAAAATCCGCGCCCTCGGCTTTGACGTATGAGAGGTCGCAGTCGACGAAATCGCAGTTTTCAAATGTGCAGTAACTGAGATCCGCCTCGCTGAAATCAACATTATTGAAACGGCAATTGTAGAATGAGAGGTTTGGAAAATCACGGGCAATAAAACTCTGCCCTGTGATTTCGCACCTCGAAAAATACTGCTGTTCACCTTCTCCAGCATACAGCCAAAGAATTTGACGGGCGAGCTTTGCTTCGACCTCATCATACGGCATTGGTTTATACTTGGGTTCCTCGTGTTCATCTGTGATGTTGCAGCCGAGCACGGACGAGAGCGCAAGAGCGCCCTCGATACCGCCCTGCCGACACAGAGGACAGTGCTCCATGTGGTAGGTCATCTCGATGCAGTCCTCGGTCATCATCAGGTCGTTGATTTCCTCCTGCTGATTCAGCGCGTCCGCAAGGAGCTGCGCGTTGCCGCTGATATCATTTTTGTCCACGTCGAAGTGGTGACTCAGCTCGTCGTAGGTAATACTCCACCTACCGTCGGTTGTGTTCTGCGCACCGCTTGTCGCGCAGTAGCGGGCGATGCGGTTTAACATTTCTTTATTCATCATAACTCACTCCATTCCCATTTCGCCCAAGCATGACTCGTCGATGTTCGGGCAGTGGTCGGTATAGAAATCCAAATCGAAGCCCTGTGACAAATCCAAATCGGAAACCACATCGCTTTTCTCGGCGTATATGTACTCCGTGATTTGATTGATCATCTCCGCGTCGTTTGGTAAGTCCGTGCCGAACTTACTGTTGATCTCGTCGTAGGTAAAAATCCAGTTACCGGAAGACGTTTGCTCACTGCCCTCGGCGATCATGTGGTCGGCGATAGTTTTTATTAAATTATTATCCATAGGATTCCCTCTGCTACAGTATCGGCGAAAGCCCTTCGGCTTCGTCATCCATAATGATTTCCGGCTCGCCGTCGCAGTCCGAAAGACTGGTATTGTCGAGATTGCAGTTTTTCATGGTCGAGTTCATCATCAGACACTCCGCGATAGTCGCGTCGGACAAATCGCAGCTTTCAAACTCCGCGTCGATGAAGTTGGTTTTGACGGCGAACAGATCCATCATTTCGCAGTTCGTAAACCTTGCCGACTCAAGCTCCGCGCTGCTGAAATCAGTTGACTCCAAATTGCAGTCATCGAAAACAGCAGAGTTGCAATAGGCGTGTGACAAATCCTTTCCGCGAAGGAACAGTCCCTTCAGAACGCAATTTGAAAGGTTAGCCTGTTCGCCGCCCGCGTCGTTGAGCCAGAGCACATGCTTCGCACAAATGACATCCAGCTCTTTTTGGCTTAAAGTCCGAGCGCGGGGAAAATTCCGCAGCTCCGGTCTTACGGTCACTGTCAGTTCATCGCAGTATTCCTCTACGTCGGAAAACTCAGGGCGCTCGGAAAGCATATCCTGAAAGAGTCCGTAGTTAAGAAATCGGTCAAAATGCTGCTCGTAATACTCGCTGACGTCATGTGTGGACATACTGTATCTTCCATTGTTTTGATTTTTCAATATTTCTAAAGTGAAATGGTCAACAAGCTTTTCCATATCCGAGGAAAACTCATTGAGTGACGGATATTGTCCAATGCGATAGATCTGCCGCGCGTTCGGAACGAAAGCGGAGTAGCGGGCATAGTCTGCGCCGTGCGGATTGACGATGAACCCGTCGTCGCCGTCAGCGTCCAAGAGCAGAATGCAGTGCCGTTCATCTTTGGTATCCTCGGGAAGCCTGTGGAGGCTGTTGGTGATCGCGCCATAGCGGGCTGTCGGATAGTTTTGGAAGGTTTCAAACGACTCGTGCTTCATTTCTTCGACTACATCTATCACGCAATTATCTAACCGGTAATCCTCTGGTTTTCTTTGAAGTTCGATATTGATATTCATAGGTATCACTCCATCCTTATTTATGAAATTTTTTGTATGCAACTTCCGCGTTGTTTGCTCTGCGGGTATCCTCGTTAGCGTAATCACCACACCGCTCGTAGACTCTCTCGAAAGCTATCGCCGCCTTGCGTGTGTCGGCATTCAGGAATTCACTGTAGGTGATCCCGTTGTAGTTGCCGCCGTAGGAAGCGAACGCGGATTTGATCGTCTGATGCAGATAATCGCATTGTGTTTTTATGGACGAGCCTTTGAAGCCGGGCGGCGTATACAGGAGACACCACTGACACAAGCCGTAATACTCATCGCCGTTATAGTGTCCGACTATATCCCAATCAAGATTTAAGGTATCACCGCCGCATTCGCGCATCATATTGCCTATGATGCCGGCAGCGACACTGTCGGAATAGCCATAGCTTTTCAGGTACGTCCAAACCTGCGTCGCGGCGTCTCCGGAGACAGTGCCTGTGGATTCTGAGCTCGGGTACTGTGGCGTGCCGTACCCGTAAATGCACGAATAATTGACGGCATACTCATGCGCAGCACAGCTGTCGGAGGTATTGCCCTCGATGGTGTAGACAGTGCCGCCTTCGCATTTCTCAACGATACCGACGTGGTCGGAGAGTCCGTCCAAATCCCAATCGAAGTAAATGATCATACCCGCCTTCGGAGTCTGTCCTCCTTTGAGCCACAGTCCGCGCTCCTGATACCACGCGATACCGCTCAGGCAGCCTGCGGTTCTCGGTAACAGTCCCTGATCCAAATAGCCGCATTGGTTTGCACACCAGCTCACGAAGCAGGCGCACCAGTGAACGTGCTCGTCAAATCCGAACCATCGCCAGTATTTTTCGCCGCCGACGTTGCCGATTTCCTTTTTCGCCACATTGACGATGTCGGAGTTACCGAAGGTGACAGACTGCGAATAATCAAAGGCGTCCTTCGTAAGACTCGTTCCAAACTTTTTGTTGACCGCCTTGATCAATTCTTCATCTGTCTGCTTGGTTTTGAAGCAAGAAACAAGGTTGTCTACGAATTTCGGATCATCGGCTTTCTCATACAGCGCGCCAAAGTACAGCATGTGCGCTTTTTGAATCTGTTCGTCGGTATATTTCTTGGCTTTCATCTTGGTGGTGATCTGATTGAGAACCTTATCGATCTGTTCGCTTTTCGCCAGATCCGCTTCGTTCAGCTCTGCCTGCACCGCCGCTTTCAAGCCCTCGGTATCGATCTTGATCTGACCCGAACCGAGCGAAATAATAACGGCGAACGGTATCATGATGATGATCAACGCACCCAGGACAATACCGCCCGCCCATTTTAATACCTTTTTATCTGTTAGCAGTGAGACGGCGACCTTTTTCAAAGCCGCGCCTATTGAAAAGCTCATTAGTTATCACTCCTATTACAGAAAGTCACATACTCATGCCCGATTCTTCTCCGATGGCTTCGTCGCAGTACTCGTCGGCGATCACCGCGTTCAACTCGCCGTCCGCGTATTCAACGCTCTTGAATTCGGGACGGTCATTCAGCATGTCGGAAAGCAAAATCTTATCCAGCACATTCGGCTGAAAACCATTTTCAATGTCGGATAAATCGGAATGGAACTCTCCGTCTTGCTGACTGTTAACCGCGAGCTGCGCCACTTCCTCGACCGTATCCATCATGTCCCGGTTAAACGCTTGCAGGCACGGATATTGTTCCATTTGGAGCATTTGCTTGGCGTTTGGAATGTATGCCGAGTATCGCGGATAGTTGTAGCCCTGCGGATCAATGAGGATACCGTCGTCACCGGTTTCGTCAAGCGCCATGATGCAATGACGGGTGTTGTCGTTGGTGATAGGCAACTTGTCTCGCAATTCCTCAATGAAATCAAAATCATCCAAAGTACAATTTTTCAGATACTCAAACTGCCAGTGACCAAGCGTGACTACCTCGTCTACCTGACAGCGTTCGGATTGCAGGTCGGTTGCCTTATAATAAAGCGGTGTTTCAATAATCATCGTCATCATCTCCATACTCATATTCGTCAGGTGTAGATAACACCTCAAATTCTCTCAGATAAGGGACTCCGCTTTTTCCTTTGATAAAGGTTAATGCTACCCTTGACCCCACAGGAACCTTATCCATGTCGAGATACTCGACCTTGGCTGTATTGTAAGCCCAAACTGAAGCGAATATTTTATTGCCGTCATCAAGAGTTACATATACCAGAAGGTTGCATTTCTTTCCCCATTTTTTGGAATCGATAACACCGGTAAAGGTTCCTTCGCTGTCACAAACGGAATACAGCGAAGGATTCATGCCGGATTCCCAAAACTCACTTTCGCTTAAAGCACGTTTCTTCATCAGTTCTCCTTATCTTCCGCCGGCTTTGCCAAACATAGCGGATTTATAGTCGGGCGCGATGACCTGCAACAGATACCGCTCGTTGCCGCAGCGGTAGAGGCAGGAGCCGCGCTCCGGATACTTGATCAGCTCAAACTCGCTCGGCTCGACCATCAGCGCATCCATATACTCCTTCGGGTTGATCTGTCCCGCGTTGAACAAGAATTGATGGGTAGGGATTGAGAACAGCGGCTTGGTGAACTCACGGATACTCGGAATCAGAAAGTCCTCAATATTCTGACTGGCGAGAATGATGGAGCTGTCCTTTTTGCGGACGCGCTTCATGGCGTTGCGGATGTACTCGATCGACGTCATGTTCGTCAAAAATAAATACAACTCGTCAATCGACGCCGCCGTACTGCCCTTGCCGAGAAGCTGATTGCTCATGTAGGAAAGTATATTGAATAAAAGCGCGTCTTTCAGCTTCTTGTTAGTATCCATCAAGCCCTTAACACCGAACACAAGGAATTCCGAATCGTTGATGTTGGTGTAGCCGTTGAAGTATTTTGACTCCGCGCCGACGCTCATGGAATTGAGTCCGAGGCAAACCTCGCGCAGAATATCCTCCGAATAAAGCGGCTTGATCGTCGGATCAAAGGCTCTGTATTCCTTTTCGCAGAGATCGTAAAACTCCGCCATTGTGGGATAGTCGGTCGGTTTGAGCTTGTCATAATCGGTGGTGTCGGTAATGCCGAAGCGGTTGTACAGCTTGATCAGCATCAGCTCGATGGTGTCGATGTGCGCGTCGGTAAAATCCTTGTAGCTGCGGAAGAAGTCCTTGAGGAAAGCGATGTGCTGACTGAGCCTTGTCACCTTCTTGAAGGCTTCGGGTGTGTCGATGTCGATCTCGCCCGAACCGTCCGTCCACGCCTTGGGTTCCAGCGGATTGATGATGCTGTCGCCCGACATGAAATCAATGTAGGTGCCGCCGAGCGCGGAACAGATTTCCTCATACTCCGCTTCGGGATCGAGACAGATAATGGATTTGCCCGATTCGCGGATGTTGGTCAGGATCAACTTTAACAGATAGCTCTTTCCCTGACCGGAGTTGCCGAGAATGAGGATATTGGACGTCGTCTTATCCTCGGCTCGCCTATCGAAGTCAACCAGAATATTCGTGCCGAACTTATCGCGTCCGATGTACAAGCCCTTCGGGTCGGTCTTGCCTGAGAAGTTGAACGGATAGAGATTCGCTACCGAGCTCGACGGCAGGACACGCTCGAACTGTGCGCCGAACTGATTCACGCCGACGGGCAGAACAGAGAGAAAGCCTTCCTTTTGCCGCAGCGTCAGCTTATCGACGGAGATCTTGGAGCGTGTCAGCTCCATTGTGATGTCGCTCTGCAGGTCACGGAGCTTTTTCAGTGTCTTGGCTTTCAGCTCGATGTAAACACAGCAATGGAGAAGAATCTCCTTGTTTTTTCTGAGGTTTGCCATGAGCTGAATTACATCCTGCAGATTGCCCTCGGCTTCGATGGTATCGTTCACGTCGGTGCCGCCCGTTTTGAGCTTGTTGGCACGGGTGGCGTTTTGCATGATCTTGCGCTGCTCAAAGGATTCGACAAGCCTGTGATAGATCCGTAGCGTGACACCGTTACGGTCGCCGAGCTGCGACAGGATCGCCTGTTCCTCGGTGGTCGGCGGATACTCTTTGATCGCCCACACCGAACGGTAGCTGTCGCCGACAATGTAATGGTCGGTGTGGAACTTAACGGTGCCGGGCAGAATGCAGTCGAAGAAATCCTTGGTGCGGATTTCTTCCTGCTGTTCGGGTGTGAGCGTCTTTGTCTTTTTCTTTGACATAATTCCTCCTTGCGCCGTTTTGCGTAGGCTTGAAGGAAACGTCAAAAAAGCAGCCGTTAAGCGAACGCAAAACGACTGATATGGTTTAGTTATTTATTTTTGTACGGCAATCAGAATGAACCGATCATCCTGACCTGTGTTGGCGCAGGTCGACAGCGTAAGGAGTTTCTGACCGTACTTCGGCTGACTGCCAATGGTGTACAGTGCTCTCTGCGAGATGTCCTTCACCTTTTGATCGAAGTACGCCTGATTCGGCGCGTCCTTGAGGTTGTAAAACATATCATTGCTTTTTACCCTCGCCGCGCAGTAGACGGTGTAGGTTTTCACGCCCTGCTCTGTTTCAAGCTGAATGGTCGCGTGCTGCTGCGCGTAGCTCTTGGTCATGTAATTGAGAAGCGGCGCAAACATTGTGCCGCCGCTCATATCGTGGCCGTAGATGATCATGTTCGTGCCGTATAGAGTACAGCCCGCGTCAAGAAACGGGACGCCCGAAACACTGTAATCACCGTAAAAGCTCCTGTTTAGATACTTCTCGGGATCGTTCGGCGTGTGCATGACGGGATAATCAATGGTAGTCCCGGGAATCGTCAGCCACGCAACGCAGTCACTGTTGAGATTGCGAAGCGATTTGAAATCATGCACGTTGTTTTGATAGGTATCGCCTGAGAGCTGCACAAATTCCTGCTCATCAGCCTTTGCCGCCGCGTCCTCATCAAGTGTGGTGCTCTCGGCAGTCGGATTTGTCGCTTCATCCGAGGTCGCCGCGATGGTTGTCTGCCTGCTCAGTTCCTCAAACTCCTGCTGATTGCGCTGTCTCTGCGCGTAGTCGTTCCAGATGATGTATCCCGAAACGCCGAGAGCAGTCAAGCATACCGCCATACACAGGCAGAGTACAATTTTAATCTTCATCGTTCTTTTTCACCTCCAAAAACTGCGCGCCGTCCACGTCGGGCATCTGCTCGCCGTACATACTCGCGTCAAAATAGATCGCCAGCATCCGCTTGATGTCCGGCTTTTTCAAGTGGCGGAAATCAAAGCCCTGCTCACGGAGCTTGCGCTCGATATCCCCGGACGAAAACTGCTTGTCGGTCTTGCCGCCCTTGATGCGCACGATCAGTATAAACTGACGCGCCGTCGAAATATCCGTCTGCACGCTGTCAAGAAAATTCATATCCTGTTTGATCAGCTTGCGGATATTGGGATTCGGCTCTTTTTCAAGTCTGCTCTTGAGATAGAGCTTGTTGTCGTCGAAGCATTCAGACGAGTCGGTACAGCTGATTTCGATTTCGGGTACCGCCGAGATCATTCCCATCATCTGACGGATTTTGCCCTCAATATTCGCCGCCGAAAGCACTGAGATATTCGTCGGCGCAACGGCAAAAAAGAACAGCTCATCCTTGCCGACCTTGATTCCGCTTTTGGTAAAGGTCTTGATGCCGATGAGCTGTTGGATCGATCGTCCTTTCTTCTTTTTCTGCTTGGTTTCTTTTGCCACCTTGTTCACCTCCATTCAAAGTGCTGCTGGGTCGTAATAAAGAATTTGACGGCATATCTCAGGAAGTCGATGATAGTGGTATCATCGAGCCTGATGCTGAGAAAGCCGTAGAGCAAGGTCGCCGCTGCGGGCAGAAAGATGTGCGTCTGCACCAAAATCACTACCGAGAGCAGGGCGGCGATGCCCATAATCAAAAAATCACGCAGACTCCACAGCCAAAGGTTCGCCTTGGCACGCAGATTCTGCGGATAAATGTAGGTTGTCATTATATTCCTCCGATTTCAATGCTGTCGTCAAAGGCGCTCTCGCAGAATTCCTTCGGCGACTGATGATATACCTCTTGGATTTTCTCTGTGATAAGGTCTTTCATGAGCTGCGTTTCCGCGTCGGTCGGAAAATAATCAAAGTACGATGAGCCGTCGTCGCGGTCGATTTCACACTCAATCGTGAGGGTATCCTCATACGGGTTATACCGCCCGTACATATTCAGCCAAGCGTCGTTTTCCGACGTATCAATGCTAAATTTCCGATCCGCGTCAAACCAACACTCAAAGTACACAAGAATCTCCTGACCGATATCGCAGTCAATCTCCATATCACGGTCAACCGCGAGGTCGTCTTTGGTAAATTCGCCGTTTGCGTTCATATAGCTCGCCTCACTTCACAGAGCGTGCCACCGTGCGCGTCAGGTTGACGGCCGTGGTGGTCGCGTGAACGACGCTCATCATGTTGACCTTTACACTTGAATCCAAACCGAACTGCTGTGCTATGCGGGGTACTTCGTTTGCCGAAAGCAGGATTCCCATGCCAAGCAGCATATTGTCGGGGAACGTCAGCAAGCCGAGATACAAAATCGTCGTCTGCAAAAACGCTGTCAGGCAGATCGCCGCCACCTGCTTCATCCACTGCACAAAGCCATCGGTATAACCTCTCGGAACCGAGAACATGTACAGTGCGCCGACAGCGATCTGAATCAGCAGAATGCCGCCGCGCTTGATATTCTGGAAGAATATCTTGACTACGCAGTAGGCAAAGGCAATCAGGCACAGGATGTTGAAAAGATTGAAGGTCGTCTGCGCTGAAACCTTGAAACACCCCTCTAACACCGATGTGCTTTCGCCGGAGAGGTCAACCGTCTTTCCGCTCACCATCAGTCCGGTTAAGCCGTGGGCAAAGGTGTTTTGCAGTGCAATGCAAAATTTATACAATTCTATCGGTACGATCCCTATCAGCGAACAGGCAAAGAAGCCCTTGATGACGTTGATAGAGGCTGTCTTGATATTCGCTCTGCCGCTTTGGTATTCCACCGCTACGTCAAAAATGGCGACGACGGTTCCGGCGGCGAACAGCGCCCAACCGAAGTAGGTAAACAGGGTAACGGTCGCCTGTACCCAGCTCAGATCAAACATCTCGGCGCCCATTTTGCCCATCTCTGTGAAGAAATCGGCGACGGCGTTGTAAATCATCTCATAAAACCATTTTAATATGGCGTCGAATATGGCGTTGGCGAGCTGTGTTCCGAGAAAGCTCACCATGTTGCCGATGGAGTTGGATATAGCTTCAACGATTTTGCTTATCCAATCGAACATTTAAATTGTCACTTCCTCTCAGCCGAAACAGCCGCCAAATTGACGGCTGTTCGGTCATAAAAATACCGCCTATGTAAAAACTACACAGACGGTTCGTTTGTTTTTGATATTGCTTGTCTTAATTCGGCTCCGCGGATAAAGCCGATTTTGAACGCGTGAAGCTCGTGCAGGCTGATCAAATCCTCGAACTCCTCGCGGTATCGCCTGACGATCCGTTGAGTTTCATCGTCAGCGTTCTCAGCTTGACTCGCCGCATCGGCGAGCTTTGACGACAGCTCCTTATACTTCGGATCGCCCGCGATATCCACGGCGATTTCTTCCGCGGGATAAACGTCTCCGTTGTAAAGCTCCTTGAAAAAATCCATATTGCCGCCTCCTTTCAGCCAACAACAATACTCCTGCTCTTCTGAAAAGTCCAGCAATATTTTACTGCGTTTTCGAGGTTTTTTCAAGAGCCGACACACGGGCTTCGAGCTCGTCATATTTTCGTTTTGCCCTGTCCTTCATGGCGGCATACGCCTTGCGCTCGCGCTCGATGAAGTATTTCATCTTGTTCATGATTTTGGCGTAAGCGAAGAGCACCGCGCAGATCATCACCATCAGAATCACCCCGATAATGATACCCGCGAATACCGCGCCTAATTCTGTCATTATTTTTCCTTTCCGCAGTAGAACAGCCGTCGAAAGTTACACACTCCCGACGGCTGATACCGCTATATGATTTTTGTTTCTAAAGTTTGTGGATCAATGACGATCACCGTTTTGCCTTGCTCCTGTGCGTATTTGACCGTATTGGCGGTTCCGCTCGGCTTGCCGTTCCAGACGGCGAGGACGATTTGGCTATTGTCGACCATGTACTTATTCCTTTTTTGCATACACTCTTTGTCATAGTGATGTTGGAGCATGGTTTCCTTGTCGCATTGCTCTGCTATCCAAAAATAGCGGTCACGCTGCGGCTCCGTCCACTTGATTGCTTGTTCCTCACACGGAATCGCGCATTCAAGCGTGATTTTCGGGTGCTGTTCCTTCAGCTCCAATACAAGCTCCGCACAGATTTGGTCAACGCCTAACGCCATGCCGGAAATAAAGCACGTTACATTTTCCTCAGTAATGAGTTGCTCTATCTTCGCTTTCAGCTTTTCTCTCAAAGCAATACACCGCTCGTCCTTCTCGTTGAGCCGAAAGGGTAATGACTGCGGTCTGTGTCCTGTAAAACAGCAAACTATTTTTGTTTCCATAGTTCTCATCCTTTGTGTTTATTTGATACATTGTGTATCTTTTACATACAGTATATCACAAACGAAGGTCAAAGTCTGTCGAAAAATGGTGGCAAAATAAAAAACTGCGTGTTTTTTCACGCAGCTTTATGCTATTCCTTTTTTGCCTGACGTATCATCAGCTCTACCATATCCAGTATTTTGTTTCTTTCATCAAGAGGAAGGTTGCCGATTTGCTCTGATAAGATACTGGCTCGGGTATCGGATGAGCGGGTAATCACATCACAGAAGATGGCGTCAGCTGATGTATCCAAACCGTTGATAATATCAATCAGCCTTTCGATTCTCGGAAATGTCGCACCGCGTTCCACGGTCGAAAGGTAATGTGCAGGTAATCCGAGCTTCTCAGCTAAATCCTCCTGAGTGATACCCAGTTCTTCTCTGCGCTGTTTAATCCGTTTGCCTATACGTTTATCAATCATGCGTTGTACCTTTTCTTTCTAATTGTTTAATAAATAGTATAAAGGTTTAAGGCACAGCATAACAGAGCATATACCGTACACTATGTATGTTATCCGCACAATAGCGAGATAATTTTTTTCTTAAATGACCGACCAAATATACAGCGGCGCGGTGATCGTGAAAATCAGACACGCGAAAAGGATCGCCGGAGCCGTGAACTCGAACTGCCCGTGCTTTCGGTAGTCAAAATACGCGCTGCCGATCTTGACAAAAAACAGAATCGCCAAAATCATATCGAGCACCGGGAAAACAACGTTGTTGACTACGTTCTGAATCTGCGTTTTCGCGTCATTCCATGTGCTCTGTATCGCAGAGGACACATCGCCCGCAGCGAAAACCGTCATACAGGAGCAGGCAACCAGTACCAGTACAACGAGGACGCCAAGCATTGCGCTTATTCGTTTCATTTTCATAGACTTTTTCCTCCTAATTTCTTCCGCATTTCGCTGTCCTTAACATAGCGAACGCGAATATTCATGGTTTTGCAGAAGTCGATCTCCTTCTGCATTCCTTTGGAGACAACATCTCCGAAAACCCACATTTCATCGCAGAACCAGAGCAGGCTCTGACCTGCCTTCATACCGATTTCTCTTTCTTTGTGGTTGTTATCATTGAGGCAGAGGGCGTAGAAATGCGGCACGACCGGAGCCGTGCCGCATCTTAAAGCATATTCGGTATATTTCCTAACTTGGCGCAGGTTTTCTCTGACGTTACCTCCGAGGGGCGCGCAGATGTAAACCTTTTTCAGCATTATTCATCGTCACCGTCGTCCTTCTTCTTTTTCAAGAAGAGAATCACGCAGGCGACCAAGCCGCCGAGAGCGAGTGCGCCGAGACCGATAAAGAATCCTGTCATGCTCGAATCTCCGGTCTGCGGTGTATCGGGAGTGGATTCCTTTTCATTGGTCATCTCAGCCTTAACGATCTGACCGTCCTCGGTGAGTTCAAACTCATGCGGTGTGGTGTCGATGATATAGCCCTCGGGAGCGTCGAATTCCTCATAGGTATACTTGCCCGCGCGGAGCTTGAATCTGGCGACGCCGTTCTCGTCGGTATAACCCTCTGCAACGACCTTGCCGTCAGTGTCCTTGATGCGGAATCCTGCTTTCGGGAGCGGCTTGCCTGTGGCGACGTCCTTCTTGGTGATTTCGAGCTCTCCTGTAGTGGGCTTGTTGACAAAACCGACGCCCGCCTTGTTTTCGACGGTGACCTCGTCGCCGTCCTCAGTGATCTCAAAGTAGTAGTAATTGTCGTCTTTCTCGAAACCTGCGGGCGCTTCCTTTTCGCAGAGGAAGAAACCGCCAACAGGAAGGTCGGTGAAGTAATAGTCGCCGGGCTTCACGGGAACTTCCTTCATCTCGCCGACAAGCTTGTCTACCTCTGGATCAAACTGCTTGTCGCCGTCAACGTCGGCATAAATCTCAAAGACAGCGCCTGAGAGCTTGTTCTCGGGATATTCCTCGTCAACCTTTGTAGTGTAGACGGTGCCGCGCTTGAGCTCATTGATGATTTCCTTCTCGCTCGTGATATCGAAGTGCTGCACGTCGGTATCGGGAGTATAGGCGAACTCAAAGGGATATTTGGTGCTGTCAATGATGTAATGCTTGTCGGTGGAATACTCCTGAACGTAGTATTTGCCGAAAGGAATCTCGGTGTTGAAGCGCACCTTGCCGTTTTCATCACAGTTGATGATCTCAATGAGACCATCCTTGGGAATCACCTTACCGTCTGCGGCGGTGATGTCCTCGTCGGCAAAGAGAGCAAACGCGACGTTCGCGATCTCGCCGTTGTCGCCTATACCGAGAAGGTCATATTTTTCAAGAACCTTCTGCAGTGTGATCTCGGCTTTCTGGCGGATGTTCTCCACCTTGAGATCGGTGTTGGTTACCTCGACGTTCTGTCCTGCGTATTTGATTTCTACAGTGTAGGTTTCGGGATTCGCAACGTAGCCGAAGGGACTCTTTGTTTCGGTGATCGTGTACTTGCCGAGATAAAGCGCCTTGGTTTTGGCTGTGCCGTCCTTGCCGGTGGTGATGGTATCAACGACCTCGCCCTTCTTAAAGTGAACGGTTCCGTCGGGAGTGGTGATGTCCTCGGCGGCAGTGATCGTAAACTCCGCGTCGGCAAGACCGCCGTTCTTGTAGACGGGCTGATACTTGATAACGGGCTTTCTGTCGTCCGATTCAGAGGATTCAGTCGGCGCGGTGGATTCCTCGGCAGGGATAGTTGTCGTTTCAGGTGTGGTTGTGCTTTCCTCTGCGAGAGCAGTTGTTTCTTCCGTTGCAGAGGGTTCAGTTGTAGGCTCGGTTACTTCTTCCTCAGTAACGGACGCGAAAATATCGCCTGTTTTGGTGATGGTGATCGTACCCTTCTCAACCTTGTTGTACTTCACAAGCTCAATGACGGTTTTTGTGCCGTCAACGGTGAAGCTGATGGGCGTACCGTCGAGCACATATCCCGTTCCCGCCTGTACCTCGATCAGCTTGTAGCTGCCGTAAGCGAGCTTGACGGGGAGCTTGATCGTACCGGTGTTATCGGTGTAGAATACATCCTTCTGATCGACGGCGACAAAGCTGCCGTCAGCTTTCTGAATCCTGAAACCGAAGCCAGCGAGAGGAATGGTTTTCTTGCTCTCGGCATCCTTTTTCACAATGGTGATCTCAGACTTTTTGAGAACATTCTTGAAGGTGACGGTCGCGGTTTTGCCGTATTCAACGGTGACAGTCTGCGCCTCCTGTGCTGCATATCTTTCGGAGGGAGTCTCGGTCACGGTGTACTTGCCGGGAATCAGACCTGTCAGGTGCAGCTTTCCGTCCTTGTCCGTCTTGGCGGTCTTATTGTAGTTGTTGCCCGTGACTGTGAACTCGATATCAGCGACAACGCCGTCCTCGGAGGTCTTGATGATGTCAAGATTGCCCTTTTTCAGCTTGTTTTCAAAGCTGACAGAAGCGGTCTTGCCATACTCAACAGTGACCGTCTTAGGCTCCTGAGCGACGTATCTGTCGGAGGGAGTCTCGATCACGGTGTACTTGCCGGGAAGCAGACCGGTCAGGTGCAGCTTGCCGTCCTTGTCGGTCTTAGCAGTTTTGTTGTAGTTGCTTCCCTTGACAGTAAACTCAATATCCGCAACGATGCCGTCCTCAGAGGTCTTGATGATACTCAGACCGCCCTTGTTCAGGCTGTTATGGAACTTGACCTCAGCTGTCTTGCCGTTTTCAACGGTGATTGTCTGCGGAGGCTGCTCTACATACTTGTCGGACTTCGCTTCGGTCACGGTGTAGGTGCCGGGGGTGAGTCCTGTGAGAACAAGCTCGCCCTTGTCGTTGGTTTTTGCTGTCTGCTTGTAATTGTCGCCTGTGACGGTGAATTCAATATTGGCGATATTGCCGTCCTCAGAGGTCTTGACGATTTTCAGATGACCGCCGCTTGTTTTCAGCTTGAAAACAGACGGAACAGGGTCGGGCGCCGCAACGCCGACAATGACGTCCTGCTTGTACGAATCGCCGAACGCGACCAGAACGGAATCGTTGACGGTCGGAACGGTCTTATTGATCGCGAGCGTTTTTTCCTCTGTAATCGGGGAATTGGTCGAGAGCGTCATCTTGTTTCCCGAAATGCTGACGGCGATATTGCCGCTCGTCTTGTACGCAAACTGCGAAAGAACGCCGTTGTTATCGGTAAGCGTCACAGAATAAGTGCCGTTGCTGTACTGCATCGTATGAGTGGGAGCAGAGGACGCGAGATTGGAAGCAAAGGAAGGTACGGTGTGGTGATTCGCCATCGCATTGGCAATCGTGTTATACACCGACTTGACGCCGGGGTTGTGGTCGCCAGCTGTGAGCGCATCGATGAATTTGGTGTTGGTACACTTGAAGCCCGCGCCTGTATTGCGGCAGCCGCAGAGGATTTCCCACACGATAACCTGCGTGGCGATCCACTTTTGACCGTCGGTGCCGCCGAGGTTCTTTTCGTTGCCGGGCTTGCCGTACAAAAGAGCGATATTCACCGCCTTTTGCTTATCCTTGCTCACGCCGTCCCAAACAGAGGACTGACCCTCGATCAGCGTGTTGCCGGAATAGAGGCTGTAACCGGGCTGAATGCAGTAGGCGTCTTTGCCGTCGGCATAGATGCGGCAAAGCTCCTCGCCGGGAGTGCCGACCGTAATGCCGTCGTGGGTGACGGTACCGTAATAGGTGATGATATTGCCGCCGGTGTCGTAGGCATAATCAAAGGTGATCGTCGCCGAGTCGCCTGTTTTCGCGCTCGCGGGGATAATGAAAATGGTTGACAGGAGCGTGATGACCGCGAGAATGATCGCGCCTGCTCTCGTCAGTTTTGTTGTTGATAAGCTTTTGTTCATAAACTATGTCCTTTCCTGATAATTATTTTGGATGGTGGATGTAGTAGGCGTTATTGTCGTTGTACATACTCGTGAAGATTTCGCCAAACCCAACTTTTCCGTTGTCAAGCAGCTTGTTTCCAAAGCCGACGCAGCGAACGGTGTAGTAATAGGTTTCACCGGGATAAGGGACGGAATCATTGGTGATTTCCGCACGGTAGCACATGGGATAGTAGTCCGCGCCGTCGTAGTCAGTACACATTTCAGGCGTTTCCTCCCACATTTCAAGGCGTGATTTGATTCTTGTCCACTTGCCGTTTTTACCTTTCTTCATGTATAACTGAAAAAGGTTTCCGTCGCGGATCACGTTCGGATTCCCCTCAAAAAAGATATACGCCTTGTTCCAGTTGATCTTCTGCACATGCTCGATGCAGGGCGTTGAATAGTATGTCTCCTTAATCCATGTTCCCGAATGCTGATAATCGGAAATAAACGTTTTTCCGTCATCGGATACACAGCGAACGGTATAATAACCGCCCATACAGGTTCTTTTCAGCTCGCGGTCATACCACAGATTGCCGCTCGTATCGCCGAGCTTTCTCCAAGTACCGCCGCTGTCCTTATAGAACACCCTGTAACGTGTGGCGCCGCTCACCTTATTCCAGCGGAATCCGATGGACTGTCCTCTCTGGTGAAACGACGTGACGTCGATATGGGGCGTCGCACAGCTCCAACCCGCGCTCACACTGCTGTCGGAGCTAACCGTCGCCGCCGACGCGGGCAGAGCAGCCAAAGAAGTGAACGCCACGGAAACAAGCAGCATCAAGCTGATAAGGGCTTTAGTGATGTTTTTTCTTTTCATCATGAATCTTCCTTTCAAAAAATAAAAGCAGAGGTCGCCCTCTGCCGATCGATAAAGCTATTCGGTTTTCTGAATCATATGTATCATCAACACCTTTCCAAGTTATTTTTTACTGTGTCATTACGCCGCCCTGCTGCTGGGCGAGGTAGTCGTTCATCTCATCCTCATCGTACATGAAATAGTCGTCGCTACTGTTCCACATGGAGACGTAGAGATCGCCGTCCTCGGTTTCGATCGGGCGTTGTTCGAACCCTTCGCCCAAGCCGTCTGCCGCCTGACCGATGCACCAAGAACGTACAAGCTCCTTTTCTTCTGCCGTAAACGGCTCTCGGAGCCGGAACTCGACCTTGCCGTAGAGGGTGTTGCTGCATTCAACAACATCCCACTGGCAGGAGACCATTTTCTTCTGCGCGTTATCATCATCGTAGAAGTAATCCTTCATGTTTGTGCCGTCGAGATCCTGCTCCTTTTGAAGCAGCTCGCGAATCTCATATTCATAGTAACGGAGATAGCGGTTGCCGACTTCGTACTGCTCGCCGTCGTCCTCATCCTCCATATTGCCGACAAGCGGGAAATAGAAGGTTTCGGTGTACTGCCCGACTTCATCAGTCATGCGCTCGATATCGCCGACAAGCTCCGCAGGTGTGTCATACTGGTCGTGAATGATATTCATCTCCAAATCGTCGCGGATATCCTCAACGGAATTCGCCACAAACTGCAGGGTCTTGTTGACATCAAACAGCGTATGGTTTTCGTTAAAAAGCAGCGACAAATGTCTGCCGATATCGTTCTCTCCGAACAACTTTACGCTGATGTCGCAGTCCTCGTCGTCGATAATATGAATTTTATCCGAAAGCCTTTGGATACCGATAGAGCGGATTTTCATTTCCAAATCCATGCGGTCGCGTGGCAGATCAACCACAAGCGTACCGCCCTTTGTTTGAACTAATGCTGTGAGTATCATTTGATTTCACCTCCATAAAAGAAAGCCACACGGCTTTTTCAAATAAATTTGAGATTGTCCGCAAGTTTTTGCGCATTCATTACCGGCGGATAGACCGTAAACTCCGAACTGCCCTGCCAATGCACGTCGGGGTGAGTAAGGAACTTTTCACCTCTGCCGGTAAACGCGGCGACCTCATAAATGTTGGCGATAAAGACCTCGCCTTCGCCATAGAGGTAGGTATCGACCTCGGCTTTGACGGATTTGCTGTCGAGGTTGTCCGACATGAACTTCTGATAAATCGTCCAGTCCTCCAAATCGTAATGATCATTTGGTAAGCCGGAGCACAGAAGCGCGGCGGCGCTGCCGTTGTCGGCGGTCAGCGTCACCTTTGAAAACATCACACTCATGCCATTTCCTCCATAGAAAAGCCCTCGCTGCCAATCGGGATGACGAACCGGTTATAGTCCAAATAATCCACTTCATCGCTGTTGAGGAAATTCTCACCGCGCTTTTCATATTCCGCGATATCGTCCTCATCGGCGTTTTCGCTTTCGCCATCGCCGTAAAGGTAGTGCTCGACATCTACTGTAATGCTTTCCGCGTCAGGATTGTCCTCGAGAAAATCAGCATAGCCGTCGGTATCGGCGATCTGCTCCTCGGTGTCGGGCATTCCCGGGCAGAGAAATTCATCCGTAGAGCCGTTATCGGCGGTCAGGCATACTATTGAAAACAGCTTGCTCACGCTACATTCCTCCCATTGTCATCGGGCTGCTCTCGTCATCGAGCTTGTCCATAAACGAATCGAGCCCGTCGTCTCCGTCGTAGTAGACAAATCCGCCGCTTACAAATTGACCGCCTTTTTCCTCCGCCATATGAGCGCCGAATCCAGCGAAGTCGAAATAATCGCACAAATCATCGCTGATCTCATACTCGTCGTAGTAATCGTTGTCAACGAAGTATCTTCCAATCCCCTCGTAGTCGCCGTAGCTGATATCATTCAGATACTCAAACTCGTCGAGGTGATTGATCAGCGTGATAATGTTTTTTGATGATTTAACGTCGGTCATCTCCATCGCGGCGTCGAGTTTTTCGGTGTTTATATCATAGGTGTAAAACTCATACGCAAGTGTGTTCAGAGCGGCAATGCCCTCATTGTCGAGGATTTCCTCAAAGCGGACGGAGAAACGACCGAAATTGGGATTCTCATATTCACAGGTCAACTCGCAGTCGTCAATGGACTCCGCGCCGAGCCTGCGTACTGCCTTGTCTATGGCAAGCTGAGATTCGGGCAGGAACAAGCTCTCAAATCTGCCCTTGTACTCCACATCGACGTTGACGATGAACGATTGGTAGGCAAAGCCCGGAAAGATTTTGCCGTCATAGGCTTCCTCGATCGGCTTATCCTCAACAAACAGCAGTCCGCGCTCGGTAAAGATTCCGCGTCCAGAAGCGAGGAGCTTTCTGCCGATCTCGGCGTACTTCGCGTCGTAGCGTGAATCGGCGTTTGCGCAGCCCTCGGTGTTTAGCGTGTACTCTCTGCCGACCTTTGTCATATCACCGACGTTCTTAATAATGGTGAATTTGTCGAGGTTATAGGTGAGATTGATCAAGTCCTTCAGGTTCTTGGCGTTTCGCTGTTCAACAGCCGCATAAAACTGCTCAATCTCATCATCGGTAAACGAATCCAACCGCCTTGCGAGGAAATTCAGCTCGTCGAGATTAATCGTCCGCGCATTCAAGGCAGACAGCTCCAACGGATAATGGACGTCCTCGACAAAGAACAGTTGGGTCGTATCCGTCGGCATCTTCGACTCTATGAGAATATCGTTTAGCATTTCATCGCTGACAGGGAAATCGATATCTGCGGAGTTCCCTTTATAGCTGATATTTGCTGAAATATACATTTGTATCACTCCTTTGAAGAATCCCCGAACCATCGCTGATCCGGGGATTCTGATAATTATTTATCCGTATACTACATAGATCTGACCGCCGCTCGCGACGACGTTGAACATGATATCGGACGGTACCGCGCCTAAGTCTGCGTAATAGTACGGGACGTAATCGACGTCGCTGTAGCAAGCCGCCGTAGCTGCGTCCGTGTCGGTGTAACCGCTGATATCCGTCGGTGGGAACCAGCCCGCGTTTCCGATGCCGAGAGAGCCGTTGTAAACCATGCCGAGACTCTGACCGTAACCGATTAGATTGCTGACTACCTGATTGTAGTCGAGGTATTTTCTTTCCGCCGGCGGCTCGGTCGGCTCCGGCTCGGGAGCTTTAGTAGGCTTCGGCGCCTCGGTCGGTTTTGGCTTTGGCGCTTCCGTAGCTTTGGGCCGAGTCGCTTGGGTAGGCTTCGGCGCGGGATTGCTCTGCGGATTTTCGGTGGTTTTCGGGGAACGGCTCTGACTGTTTCCGCTCTGTTTCGGAGTGTTTTCACACGAACTTTCTGAGCTTTGCGTCACTGAGCTTTCGCTGTTCTGCACACTCACGTCGTTCTCCGAAACGCCGTCCTGTTTGCGCGACGTTTGCCCAACACCGGCTTTATTCGGCGAGGTCGGGTACACACCCGAAGGCTCCTGAAAAGCCGACACAGGCGATTTCTCGGCGTTTTCCGTTTCGGATGTTTCAGTGCCGAAAATATCAGTATTTATGCGGCTTTCTGCTTCATCCGCCGTCGCGGAATACGTTGGCTTTTGGTGGATATAATTCTCTTTTTCTGCCTGTGAACAGGCGCTCATGCTGCTCGCTGCCATTAAAATGGCTATGATGATCGCTAACTTTTTCATACAGTCAGCCTCCTTTCAACGAGCAGTATAGTCGCGCCGTTTCGCAAAGTCCAGAGAGAATCACATACTTTGTGAAAAACCTTCGAACTCGTCCTCATCCTCGTCGAACGGAAGGTCGCCGTCGTCCTCCATCTCGGTAAAGCCATTGCTTTCGCTTTCCTGCAATGCCTGATTGTACGCTTCGAGCACCTTGTCGTTGATCGCGTCGCGCGCCGCCTTGGTGACGGGATGAGCGATCTCGCTGTATTTGGTATTGCCGCCTGCGTCCTTGTACGATTCCTGCGGCATGGATACGAACAATCCGTTGCGCGAATTGACTACGCGCAGGTTATGGATCGCCACCGCTCCGGCGATATTCACGCTGGCATAGGCGCGCGTGTTGCCGTCGCTGTTTACGAGCCTGTCAATTTTTGCACTGATACCCGGCGTATGCGGTTGCCGTTTCTGCTGATCCTGATTGTTCCTCTGATAATTCTTTCTGCTTGTTTGTGCCATGATAAACACTCTCCTTTTCAAAATCCAAAAAGTGTGAACCCGACGTCAGCCTGCGTTTCCTCATCGCTGATATCCTCGGGTTCCGCGTATTTTTCCATGTATTTGCTGACCTCGTCATCCGTCAGCGATCTGAAATTCTCGCCCGCGTCGCCGCAGATGAAGAAGGGTCCGGCGAGGACTCCGCCGCCGTCAAGATGACGGTTGCCCTGCATTCCTCTGAGCTTGCTTTCTTCATTCCCGACAAGCACACAGCCGTCGTCCATGAAAATCGGTTCAATGAGACCGTCACAGACGGCGTGCTGCATACTGCGGAGCTCGTTGCGAATCTCCGCTTCATACGGTACTTTGCCGGGTTCGACATAAAGCACGCGCATGAGATCGTCCGGCTTCTGCGTCAACGACTCGTCAAAATCAATTTGCTCAAAGCCGACACTGTCACAGAAGAACGCTCCCTTGCCGGTAACGACCACGTCGGATACTGAAAGTGAGTGACCTCTGAAAAGCGGGTGTTTTTCCGTGTTGAACCGCACAAAGATGTCTTCGAGATCGTCGGTATCCAACTCCGCGTTGAACACCTCGTCGTAAAGCGAGGGGTCGACAGAATCCACGCCCATAAATTTCTTCATGCTTTCTAAGCTGAGAAACTTAATCAGGTGAAGGTCACGGTCAGCATTCATCTGATATATTTTTACTCTCACGATTGATTCACCTCCAAAGCTGTATCGCTTTCATCCATGTCCAACTTTTCTCTGATGTCGTTGAGCTTTTCGAGCGCCCAATCCGGTAATGCCGCGTCATTGGCTACGCCGTAAAAATCATGGCGACGGAAAGACGTAAACTCGTCGTCCTTCAAAAAGAAGCCAAACACCCGCGCGCCGATCTTTTTCGGGTCGCATCCAAAGCCGTCGGTGGCATAGAAAAGCTGATAATCGGGCGTGCGGTATTCATTCTTCAATACCGTCGGTTTGAGGATCAAGAGCTGATCCTCGTAGTTCGATTCGTCGGTAACGGCAGCTCTATCGAACAGTCCCAGCTCATTCCATGCTGCTCTGAGCTGATTGGCGAAGATATCGACCAAACCGGGATGGGCTGTCACGCAGAAGTGCCAATTCTGGTCGCTGCTCAAAACATCAAAGCCTTCAGCCCACTCCTTATTTTCTGCTGAATATCTGCCGTCCCGGATGCCCTCGCGGATTGTGTTGGCGATCACCCAATTGACGCGGTCAAAGCCGTATTGGTCCAGTAGCGGCTTAACGCAGTCGTCGAGCCGGTTGTCGTGATAGTGGCTGTTGATGGCATCAGTGATGTCGTTGGCGCACTTGCAGTTTTCGCGGTGGCTCTCGCGCCACTGCTCCACCTCGTCGAACTCGTTCGCGTTTTGAAGCGTATAGCGGTAAAGCGGCTTGAACTCAGGCATTTTCCGCGCTCCCTTGCTGACTTGCAACTTGCATTGACAAATGGACAAGCGCCGCCGCTTTCTGCTCGGGCGAAAGACTGTTGAGGAAGTCAAGGAGGGTTTCCTTCTTTTCCTCAATCGGCGTTCTCGCGTTGCAGACGCAAAGGCTCTCGCGGCTGATGATGATTCTGTCGTCGTCCAGTTCCTCAAAGGAAAGGATATCCCCATGCTGTAAATCAAGGCTTTCCCTGATGGCGTAGGGGATGGTGATTTTTCCGTGCTTTCCCAAAAATCTGAAAATAATATCTCCGGTCATACTTTCCTCCTTAAGCCGTCTTTTCGTGTGCGCAGTCGATAATTCGGAACGGACAGTTCACGCAGTCTTCGTCACATTCGAAGCTCTCAATGTCCTCCGACTCCAACTTGTGAATGATGACCTTGCCGTCCTCCGCATAGATTTCGACAGCATCAGTTGGGGTGATTCCCGCTTCAATAAGTGCTTCTACGGGCATTGTGATGAAAATATGGGGCTGTGCTGTTACTGAAATAATTTTCATTAAATCTTACTCTCCTTCAAAATTTTATTAAAATAGTCCATCTTCCCGGCGTCGTCAAAAAGAGTCAGCTGTTGCGGTCGATTCTTGATACGCTCAAAGAAGTCATAGTTTGCGATCAATAATTCCTTAAATTCTTTTCCTGCCTCATAACGCTGAGCCATCGAATGTGTTCGGGAAAAGCTGAAGATTTCACAATCCCTGTAAAGTTCCCGAATCTCGGGGCAATCGTTATACGACAGCAGGAACCTGCCTTTGATGGAAAACAGTAAATCCCTCAACCGCTCATGATCGTCCGTGCCGAAGCCGCCGGGATACATTCCCTCGGTTGAGAAGTACGGCGGATCAAGATAAAAGAAAGCGTCGTCGCGGTCATAGTGCCGCACAAGCGTTTCAAAATCCTGATTCTCAACGATCACGTTCGCCATGCGCTTTTCAAGCTGTTGAATCAAGTAAAACAGCTTGCGAATGTCGAACGGCTGAGAAGCGTATGATTTACCGCTGCTTGAATAGCTGTAGCGCTGTAATTTGAGATACATCGCCGCTTTGCGAACATCATAGTCCTGCGTATATTTCAGGAAAATCTCCTTAAGCTCCTTTGCCTGAAGCGGCGGCAATATGATTTCCGTCAGCTCCAATTCCTCGGCAAGATATTCATCGGTGAAAACCTCATGTTCGAAGAACCTTCTGATAACGTCAAAATCATCTCTGGAGTTGAGATTGCAGAAGCCAAGCTCTCGGATGACAGCCATCGGCCTTGCTTTCATACAGCGGAAGAGATTGACCAGATTGCGGTCAAAGTCGTTGAATACCTCAAAGGCGTCTATTGTCGGCTTGCCGAGCAATACGCTGCCCGAGCCGCCGAATACATCTATGAACCTGCCGTAATGAAGCGGAAACAGGTTATAGATGATGTGTAGGATCGATGTTTTGTTTCCTACTCGTGATACCGGTGTTCTGATTTTGATCCCTCGTTTCCGAGGGTACCAATCCCCGCGGAGATCGGACGGTATCATTCGCCGCGGGGTTTGCGATTGATACCCTGTAGTTTTATTTCTTATCGAGAATTATTCGTGTTCTCGACAATGCTGCGGAGTCTGTGAATCTCCGCCTCGTATTTGTTGATCCGGTGGATGGACAAGCAGCACATCAGCAGAACCGCCAAGCAGCCGCCTGCCATCATACCCAAGAAAAACCAGAGAAATCCCATTAAAAGCTCATCCCTTCCATAGATGTTTCGCCATTGACTACAGCGAATTTGATTTCCAATCCCAACAGCACATCCTCGGTAGCCTTGTCGGTGTAGCCGCACAGAGCGTTGGCGACAAGCTCTTCCAGCTGATTAGATTCAGCGTTGGAAAGCGGAAGAACAACCGTGCCGCTCTTGTCGGTGATGCTAAACGTATCGGGATTCTGACGGTATTCCTTATACCTTTCAAGGGAGAGCTTCTCATAGAATTCTCCAAAACCGGCACCGTCCATCCGGCTTCTGTCTGACGCGGCAAAGGCGCACCACTGATGGCACGCCTCGTCGAGCAGACCATATTTTTGTTTGAATTTTTGATAACTTACAATCATTTATTCTTCATCCTGTTCTGTAGTAGTTTTATAAATTGAAATTGAAGTCTTCCTCGTCCTCGGGAAGCGAGGCGCTTTGCACCGCATCCTCGCCGAGTGACGAAAGAATCTGATTATACTGCTCCGTGTCAAAGCAGTTTCTGATTCCGAAATCAGCGCAGAGCTGCTCATACTTGGCAATATCCACGCCGTCGACGTCAATACTGTCATTGAGCTGCAGCCAAGCCTTGCACTTATCCCAATTCACGCAGAGCGAGGTGGGATAGCCGCCTGTGCGGTCGCATTGAAAGTCAGGTGATACATATACGTCGTCTTCGTTCAGCTGTTCAAGCTGTCGGACAAATTCAGCGTAGTTCATAACGACATACCCTGACCTTCATCAAAATCCTCGCTCTCTGAACCGTCGGTGATGTTGACGTAATCGCCAATCACGCCGAGTGCTTCGTCGTAGCTGCCGGAGCTCATCACCCTATCGAGCATTTCCCGGGCTTCCATTCTCATGCCGTTTTGCTTCAGGGTTTCCGCCGCTTTTCCGGCAAGGTGAAAGATATTGCCGTTTTCCCCAATCAAGGCGCAGTCTGGCTTGACTCTCTCTCCGATGTAGCCTCCAAGCTTGTTGGGAACATAGTCTGAAAGCCAGGTGCCGCCAAACTGACTGTGTGTTGACAACCGCCACATGGCGAGCTTACCGGTATCGAGCTTCACATCGGGATTAAACGGAAACAGCAGACAGGTCAGCCCGTTGTTTTCAAAGCGATAAACATCGGAAAACCTTGTACCGCTAAGCAGCACCTTGCTCTCTATCAGCATATCGTTGATGCCGTCGACCCACTCCTGCGGATCGCCGCCGCAGCCCTGAAAAACAAGACCTTCGGTTTTCTTCATTCGCCGAAGGTCATTGGTCGTAATATCTTTGATGCTCAAAGATTCATTCCTCCTAAATCAAAATCTTCATCGTCGTCCTGTGTAAAATCCCTTGCGGCGAATTCCTCGGTGGTCATTTCCTCACCTGTGAAGTTCGGCGAAGATTCCTCGTCGAGTTGAATGTAGCCAGATTCGCCGAACTCAAATGGTTGCTTAACAAGAATGCTGCCGCCATGATCTACATATACGTTCGTTTCAATCGTGCCGTCAAGCAAATCTTCCTCTCCGCAGCGGAGATCGTAACGGTACAGACCTTCCGGCACTGCACTGTCGGGAATACGCGCGTCATTGAATAAGGCAGGCTGTCCGCATACCTCGATCAATTCGTATTTTTCAAGTTCATCATAACCGATCAGCGCAAACAAACTGCCATAATGCTTGGAAACTATGCCGTAGGATGTCACCTCGGCTCCTAACCGTCGAAGCAATCTGTCAGCGTCGATATCGGAGCGAATTCCGTCCAACCAACGGGAATCAAAATTGGTCGGCGCGTGGTAAGCAAGATATTCCTTGAAGAAGTCGTCCGCATCCTCCGCATCGAACGAAAACTCATAATCGTTAATGCTTTTAAAAGCGGAAACGGCGCCGTCAAGCGTGCTTACATGTCTTCTCTCCATAACAGCTTTGAACATCGTCCGTTCCTCTGCGGAAAGTGTCAGATAACTCAAAGCAAGCTCGTTGAGCTTATCTATATCGCCCATACTTTGAAGCATATATCTTTCAATCTGCGGAATGCCGCTTTTGAAGTCATAGAAAACGCAGTCCTCAATCCGCGACTCACCGAGCTGTTTCGCCAAATCGTTCATTTTATCCTTGCTTTCCGGCAAATGAAGCCATTGCGCCGAATCCAACACTTCATCGAGATCTTTCTTGGGTGCTTTGGCAACAAGCAGACTGAAAACAGCTTTGTCCGACGAGAATTCAGGCAAAACATGGGTGCCATCATACAAATTTTCCGGTTCATGGTACCTCGTGGGAACATAGTATTTACCGAAAAATACACCGTCGTCACGTTCTCTGAATTCCTTTCCGATAGATTTGTAATCAAGATAGGACAAGGCAGCATCCGGAATGTTTTCGAAGCGTTCGTCAAAATCATTCTCAACGATGAATCTGCCCAGCTCGTAATCCGTGCCGACATTAACCGCCAGAGGTATCATATCCAGTCCATATGTCATATTGATGACCGAACCGACATGAATTTGCTCGTCCTCCGGTAAGTTCCTTGTGCGGGCATAATACAAAGCCTCAAATTTGATCTCATCTTCCTCCGACAAACTGTCAAGGCGCTTCGCCAAATAGTTCAGCGCATGAATATCGTCTGCGGTGACCGACAGATGGGAAGGATCAAACATCACCGCTTCCTCAATGTCGATAAACTTTTGGGAGGACTCGTTTTGAAACCGCGCTCTGCTGAGAGCATCTTCGATCTGCAGCTCTGTCGCGGGCAAATCCAGTGTGGCACGGTAGAACTCGTGCTTTCTCGGCTTTTCAGCCGACAACTCTATTGTCATCTGTGTACTCATATAGCCTCACCTCACATGCTCATTGAGAAGCCTTCGTCCTCATCTTCAGTGTCCATATCGCCCGAAAAATCTTCATCCGCGCTTTCGCTGGGCATAAGAGAATCCGCTTCATAAAGCGTTTTTCCCCGGTAGGAGATCTCGGTGATATCTTCGGGAGTGAAGTCGCTGTATCTGCCGAAGCGCTCGTAAAAGCCGTCCCTGTCTTTAGGCGGCATTTCCCACGCGCTGTATCTGCCATCCAAGTAACGGCTCAGCCTGTCCGCGCTGTACTTAAAGCTGTATTCCTCGCCGCCCTTGATGATGGTAACGTTTACGGTTTTCGCTCCGCTGTCCTTGACAGCGTCCATGACAGCCTTCTGTTTATGCAGAAGATGATTCGGATTCGCTTCGAGCACACGGAGCTTTTCGCGGAGAATCTCATTCTTGCGCAACTCGAGCAGCATATCGTCCTGATGAGTCTGCCAATATCCCGTTGCCGCTTCCTCGACCGTCGCGTCGCGGTACTTCAAATACCGCAGCATTAAGGCGGAACTGCTCCGATCCAAATAATAGCCGCATTGAAACCTGATGTCGTCAGCCGAATCGCCGCCGAGATACATCCTTGTCACGATAGAATCAGCATAGTTGCGCCTGAAATCGTCGAGGCGGTTATCGTACTTTGCATCCTCAAAAGACGGGCTGCGTAGATGATCAACATCGTTGCCGACAACCCCTTCGATAAAAGCTCGGACGTCATCATTGAACTGCTGCTCAATATCAAGCATGGATTTTGTGGAATCCATGTCGTCAAGCTTACCCTTCAAAGGAAACTTGACGTCATAAAGCTGTCCGTCGAGCTTGTTATAGATGCCGCAGTAAGCCATATTCGCATTGACAGTCAGCGGTTCGCCGTTGTAGCTGTTCTGATGAAACAAAAAGTCAAAATCATCATCGTATGGCACACGAATAATGGTGTCCGCATAGTCGCCGTTTCTTATAGCGGCAGGCTTCGTGATATCGTCCTGAAGCCATTTGCTGAGTTCACTGTAGTCTTTCACGGTTCACACCTCACAATCTGATATTTCTCATTGACCGCCCTGATTTTCTCGCCGATAGCTGAGATGACCGGGACGGTGACTGAATTCCCAGCCATTTTGTAAAGTCTGGCATCGGACAATCCCATCGCCTGCGCCTTGTAGAACTGTTCGTCGGTAAAGCCTTGGAGCCGCCAGCACTCGATTGGCATAAGGGTTCGTATCCTGCCCTCATGCATCACGCCGTGCCTGTCGGTGGCGGTGATGGTAAACATCGGCTCGTCGGGCTCCTTGACGCGCCTGCCGTTCTGTCGAACCTTTTCCTTCTGCGGCGAGATGATCGCCCTCGGCTTGTCCTCGATCAGCACACCTGAATTGACGCCCTTGTGGTTGGTCACGCCCGCGTTGTGACGGGCGATGATCGTTCGCGCTTCGTCGGTGATCATCGGGTCGGGGTTCAGGTCGATGAAGTATAACCCTGTTTTGCCGCCCTGACCGCCCGAGCCCGCGCACTGCGTACAGGCTATGCCGTCGGGGTCGTAGACGCGCTGCCCTTGGCTGCCGCCGATAATCTGCCTGAGATTTTTCGCATCGCGGCTTGCGAGAGGAAATATTTCTCCGGCACATCGGTCATCAAGATATCCGACAATGTACAGCCGTTTTCGCTGCTGGGGAACGTAATATCTGCTGTCAAGCACACACCATTCAAAACAATACCCCATTTCAACAAGCGCGGAAAAGATGGTTTCAAGTGTCCTGCCTGCGTCATGCGATAACAGTCCGACAACGTTTTCCAAAAGAAAAAATGCAGGCCGTTTCGCCTTAAGCAATCGGGCAACTTCAAAGAAGAGAGTGCCTCTGGTATCCTCGAAGCCAAGCCGCTTTCCCGCCACGCTGAAGCTCTGACAGGGAAATCCCGCGCAGACAAGGTCGAAGTCGGGCATGTTATCGGGGTTGATTTTTCTTGCGTCGTCACAGTAATATTCACCTCTCGTATCAAAAATTGCATTGTATGCTGTGTTCGGGTAAGGGTCGATCTCGCAGTGGCCGATGCATTCAAAGCTGCCGACGGCTTCCAAGCCACTGCGAAAACCGCCGATGCCCGAAAACATATCAAAAAACCGGATTGCCATACGGAATCCGACCTAAGTAAAAATGTCCTCCTTTACATACTCATTTCATAGCCTTCGTCCTCGGCTTCATCGTCATCGAAATCCTCATCGTCGGATTCTTCGTCGTCAAACTCGGAATCTTCTTCGTCGTATTCATCCTCGTCGGAATTGCCCTCAAAATCGCCCACAGCGCCGTTTTCGCTGTAGTCGGGTTCTTCTTCGTCCTGCTCGCTTTCGCGCTCAAATTCGCCGTTCTCGCCCTCACGAACGCTCTGTTCGCGGTCGAGTTCACGCTCGATGAGACCAAGCAGGAACTGCTTCTGTGTCATGTTGTTGCGCTGCAGGTAGTCCTTGATACGCTGAAACATTTCCTCGGGCACCTGAAACGCAACAGTTCTTGTGTTTGCCATGATATTTCCTTCTTTCTCTGAAATTTTTGGGTGGAGTTCGTTGTCCAAGGCAACGGCAACGAACTCCGACATTGTCATGCCGTGGCTGCGGATATATTCGCTGACCTCCGCGTGAAGCTCCGCAGCCACCTTTACGGTAATGCCTTTCTTTGCGACGTCAGGCATTTTTGATCATCCTTTCCAAGTAGTTTTTGATTGCCGACTCCACGATTTCCTCAACGGAAAGTCCTGTTTCGGCGGCGTGTTCCAAAAGCGGCTCGACGAGCTGCGGCGGGATTTCAATGTAATGCTCCATGAAAACCTCACAGCTTCATCGTCGGTGCTTCGCTCTCGTCGACACTCTGTTCCTCCGCGATTTCTTCGGCGGTGAGAGTGCGGAAGGTATCCTCGCCGGGAACAATACCTAAGCTCCTTCCGTTATCGAAATCGCAGTGAACAGTACCGATGTCGTCAACTGCCACTACTGTTCCTCTGGTGTTCGGTGCGATTGGATTCGGGTCGTTCCCCATATGAAGGAGCATAATTCTCGTTCCGGCGGGGTATCTGTCTTTAATCATCTGTGCCCGTCTGTGCAGGCGATCCCATTCTGTCATTTTGTTACCTCCGTAGCTTGCCGAAACCTCCGCCGTTTTCTGCGCCAAAAATATATTTTCACAATCACAACGGCTATAACGGCAAGTCCGGCGATGATGATTTGGAGCTGATGGCTTTTCGGCACCGTTCTCGTTATCTCAGATACCGTCGCCGCCGAATCTGATGTGGCGGCTTCAAATGGCGCGCGCTCCGCGTGAACCAACAGCCTGTGACTGTTAACGCCGTAGGGAGTGCAGGTCACGAGCGTCAGCAAATCCTTTCCCTGAACGACCTCCAGCTTGCTCGAATCGTCAGGCTCTACCACGTCTGTACCGGTGACGGTGTATTTCAGCGTCCGGTCAAGGACGTAAATGTAGATTTCGTCGCCGTTTTTCAGCTCGTCGATATCATCGAAGAACTTCTGCGTCGGATAGCCGCAGTGCGCCGAGATGCAGGCGTGAGTGTTTTCGCCGCCGATCGGAAAGGAAGTATGCTCCAAATGCGCTGCGCCTTTCGTCAGCATATCTTCACTCTCTCCGTGGTAAATCGGGAGACGGACATTGATTGAAGGAATCTCCACATATCCCATAATGCCGTCGTCCAAATCGAGAATCTCATCATAGTGAGACAAAATTGAGAGTTTGCTGTCGTCTGTGCTGACGTCGGTTGCCAGTGCATCGTTGTATTTTTCCGCAACGGAAAAATAACCATCTAAATCTTCCTGTGAAAAGGAATCGACGTTATTGTTGTAATCGTCGATTCGACTCTCGTTGTACTGCTCATTGATCGCGTTGCTGATTGCGGGATAGAGGAAGCACACCGCGCTGAACAGTATCAGCGCGGTGGTCAGTATAACGAACAGAGGTTTCAGCTTTTTCATCGTATTAACTTACTTGCTGTTCTTCTTGCTTCTTTTGATGATAATAAGCATCACGCCGCCGAGGACGAGCGAAGCCGCGCCCGCGATGTAGAGGTACATCACATAGCCGCCGGTCTGAGGTACGATCAGCTTGGTATCGGTGACGGTCACGGAAGCGGTTCCGTTTGTGGGAGCGTTCTGTACCCATGTGCCGTTGCTGATGGCAGTGCGGTAGGTCGCGGTGATGGTGACGGGAATGACCTTGCCGTAGACGTTGTAGCCCGAAGGCGCCTGTGTCTCGACGATGTAGTAGGTGCCGCTCTGGAGCTTGACTTCCTCTCCTGCGGAATTGAGGAAGGTCACCTTGCCGTTGGAGTCGGATGTGCCTGAACCGATAGCGCTTTGGTTATTCTGCGCGTTGGCGCTTGTCTTGTAGATGCTGAACTTCGCGCCGCTCAGAGCGGAGCCGTTCTCGTTCTTCTTCATGACGTTAACGCCGTAGGTGTAAACGTACACGGTATTGCCGGGAACGCTCGCGACGGATGAAGAGTTTCCGTAGGTCAGCTCAACATCCTCATTGGGGTTACCGGTTGTGCCTACAACAGCGTACTTGTTAAGAACCGCAGAATAGGTGACGATCACATAGCTGATGTTGGAAGCGTAGAAATCGCTCTTTGCGAGATAGGTTTTGTTCAGCGCGATATTGAACTCTGTGTCCTTGCCGTCGCCCTCGGAGGTAACGTTAAGCTTGTAGTCGGTGTCCTTGGTAAGATTGGCGATCTTTGTCTTGCTGCTGTCTGCGAGGTAAACCTTGACGGAATCCTTGTTGAAGGTCAAACCCTTTGTCATCTTATCCTTGACAGTGTACTGCTCGAGCTTGTTCGAGGTCGAACCGGCGGTTGTGTTGTACAGTGCGAAATCAACGGTGTCGCCGAGGGAAACATCGGTATAATTGACGTTGCTCTTGGTGGAGTTGGTGATTTCCTTCTGTGTGGTGGGCGTATCGTCGGCTACCTTGTTGGCGAGGTTGATCGCGGAAAGTGTGTAGACCCACGAGTTGTTCTGGAAGTAGGGCAGCGCAAACACGGAGTTTGTCACGGATTTCACGCCTGCGGGGTACTTGGTGCATTTGACGTAGTAAATACCCTGCGCCAGACTTGAGAAGGTCTTTGTGGTTGTTGAAGTGGTTGACGTGAAGGTGCCGCAGGATACCGCGCCGGTCGGCATCGCCGTATTGACGGGAGACAGCGAGTCGAGCTTTGTAAGGAGATTCTTGCTATTGCCTGCCTTGACTTCGGTTGCGATGCTGTCAAAAAGCGGAGTGTATACGGTTTCGTTTGTGGTGCCGGATGTTGTTTTGAGGTCTGCGACTCTGAACAGCTCAAAGGTGTAGCCGGGCTTGGAGCAGTTCAGCGTGACGGAAACCTTCTTGGTTTCGTCCAAGACCGTCGCTGCGGACGCGAACGGAATCGCGGTGATGATAAGGGTGAGAATGATAATAAATGCTGATGTGGTTTTGACTAAATACTTTTTCATTGATAAAATCCTCCTGTAATTAAAAAAGCACCCGTTTGGGTGCATAGTGACAATTAGTATTTCTTTTTTCTGTAGTATGTGAATACCGCTAATGCGGCAAAAAGTGAAATCAAGCCTGATCCGTAAAGAGCAAGCCGCCCTCGGGAACCGGTGTTAGGCATGATGATATTGTTGTCCTTAACGGAGATCGTCAGATTGAGCGTCTGCGTACTGTCCGGCGCGATGGTAAACGGAATCTTTTTGCCGTTAGCCATTTTTCCGCTCGGCGCGGTCGTCTCAACGAGGTAGTAACTGCCAAGCGGAAGATTGATCGCGGTCAGCGTTGTGTTGACGGTTGAGAGCGTTGTTACCGATCCGCTTTCCGTATAGGTGTACATACCTTCGGAAACGCGATAGAACGCTACCTCCGTATTATCTGATTTGTAGATCTTCCACTGCGCGCCGACGAGTGCCTGACCGTTGCCGTCGTACTTCTTGATCTCAACCTGACCGGTCTTTTTGCGGTTGATCATCCTGACCGTCTGCACCTCTGTGGTGTCCTGAACGGTGAATGACACATCCTTGCTGAGATTGTACTCTGTCAGGGTTTTCACCTCGTGCAGCTTATATGTCTGCCCGATTTCAAGCAGACCTGTTATCTCATACGGATTGCCGTCGGTCGTCCATGTGGGAATGACAACATTTCCATTGGAATCCAGAATTTGAAGCTGTACGCCCTTGAGCGGATTGTTCCTTTCATCGACCTTGATGATTTGGATTCTGGTCGGCGTCTTTTTGTCGGTGACTGCCAGCTCGTAAAGAATCTCGGTTTCTTCCTTGGCTTCAATCGTTACGGGATAGATAGTCTCCGACAGCTCATAACCGGACGGAGCTTCGATCTCCTTGACGTAATACTGCTCACCGCACGGATATTTATCAGCGGTGAGCGCCTCGCCGTTGCTGTCGGTCTGTGGGAACTGATAAATCAGATTTAAGCAATCTTCATCTGAAAACAAGCCGTAGGTCGCTCCGGCAACGGGATTGCTGCCGCCTTCCTCGGTTTTCCTGAGCTTGATTTTGCCCTCGCACTTATTTTCAACGTTGACGATGACGGACTGATGACCGCTTTCAAGCGCCTGCTTGTAAGTGTCAGCGGATATCTCAAAATCAACGGGCATAGGCTCCGCAAACCGTTCGGGAATACTGTACACGCCGTTTTCCTTCAAGCCGAGCTCCGTCAGGGTGTATCTGCCCTCGGGGAGCGTCAGATAGTAACGCCCGTCGGCAGCGTGAACCTGATGACCTGCGCAAAGCGTTCCCTTTGCCGTGACATGAGCTGTGTATTCCTCGGCTGTATCGCGGTTGACGATTTTGAAATAGTAGTTCGCGGTCGAGCTGCCGTCGTCGGTCGTCTTATTGATCTCCAACGGAATGCTGAAAATATTGGTGTAGTAGCAGTCGTAGATCGTCGTTGTGTTGCTGTCACCGGAGGTGGATTTGAACAGATAGGAGCGGGTCTTCGCTTCCGGCTCATAGAAGTCGGGCATAACGTATGCCGAACCTTCCTTTCTGCCGATTTCCGTCACCTCATAATAATCTGACGGGACAAGCTCGCTGACGTCGCTGCAGTCAAAGTGCTCCTGAACATATTCGCCGACGGTCTGCGTCAAGCCCGCTTCATCGGTGGGACCGAGTATGAACACGGTGGTATTGTAATATCGGTAAAAGGTTGATACGTTGGATACCTTTATCTGAAAATACCAGCCTTTGAGATTCTCGGCGGTGGAAGCAACGCCATCGATCACGTCCTCGTCGCAGTTATCGTACTCGTTTTGTGTGCCGATGACCTTGCGGACTCTGAGATCAGCGTTGAGCTTGGCGTTTTGCGATACCGCAACTTTGACGTTGAAATATGCCGTCGGAGCCGTGACCGTACCGCCCGAAACAACGTCCTGATATGTTGATGCGTAGGCGACGAGCTTCGCCTGATTCGTAGTTGGCACTCCGGTTTTCGCCGCACTCAGCGTCACGGTTTTGCCGGTGGCGTTCAGCTTGGCGGCTGACGGTGTGAGCGTCACCTTGTTGCCGCTCACCTTAACGGTGACGGTTGCGTTACCGACGTCCACGGTCTTGTTATTGAAAGCCGCGAACTGCGCCATCATGCTGTTGCTGTCAGTCAGCGTCAGGGGATTGTACTTCCACTTCTTCGTGACGTTGTTGTACACGGCGCTGAGCGTATAGGTCGGTGATTCGGACGATGCTTTATTGGCAAACGACGGGACGGTCTGCGAGGACGCCATCGCGTTCTCAATGCGGCGGTAGGCATTGGAGATATTGCCGTTGCAGCCGTCGGCGCAGTACATGGACAGATATCCGTTGCCTTTCAGCGAGTACGGTGCGGTCGCGTTTCGCTCTCCTTTACTGATTTCCCAAATGATGAGCTGTGTTGCAATGTAGCACTCGTCGGAGTTGATCGAGGTGTTTCCTTTTATATTGGAAAAGTTGCCCTCTCTGCCGTAACAGAGAGCGGTATTGACCGCTTCTTTCTGATTGGCTGATAAACCCGCCCAAACGCCGCTCGAGGTCGTCTGCGTCAGGGAGGAGCCCGTGTTCAGCGCCGCGCCGGGCTGAATACAGTAGGCGCGTGAACCGTTGACGCTGATCATCAGCGCCGACTCGCCGACATACTGACCAATCATCGCTCGACGAACGGTTATGACATTTCCGCCGGTATCATAGCAAAACGCAAAGCTCGGATAATAGCTCGCGCCGACCGAATTGTCACTCAACATAGCGGAATATTCCTTTTTGGAAATATATCCGCCGTAGGACACCAACTCACCGAGCTCATCATTGGAAATGTATTCGCCGTAGCTGCTGAGATCAACGTCGCTGCCGCCGATCTCCGCCGCCTTGACTGCATCCATTGTTACAGAGCAGGCTGTCAGAAGGGCAACTGTCAAAATGAGCAGAACGGCGACCGCTCTTTTAATAATGCTTTTCAAGTTTTCTCTCCTTTCCTTTGAAATATATGGTTGTAGGGGTTCGAGGGTCTGTCGCGTGTACGGTAAAAGTGTTTCATGTGGATTTCCTTTCACAAATTAAATAGAACCGGTCAAAACCGCCGTGTCCGTTCGAGACGCAGGTGATCAGCGTGAGCAAATCCCTGCCCTCGGTGATGTAGCAGTCTGCCGATTCGTCTTTTTTATGGATTTGTTTGTCAATGACCTTGTAGGTCAGGGTGTTCCAATAATTCTCGACGGTGATCTCATCGCCGATGCTCAGACTCGGAATGTAGTCGAAGAAGATCCTGCCGATATATCCCGAATGCCCCGACAGCACACAGTTGGTGCTTTCTCCGCCGATGGGGAGCGAGGTATATGTCATGTGAGCGGCTCCGAGAGCCATGTTGTCATCATTTCCGCCGAGATAGATTGGAAGCTCCAAGCCGATAGACGGTGCGGAGATATATCCGTAAACGCCGCTTGTGATTCCATAGCTGCTCAAATCCAGCGACGGTTTCAGATATGACTGTTCGCTGACGAGCAGCTCGTGCTGGTGCTTTTTCAAATTCTCGTTGTACGCTATGCTGTCGGAATAAAGGCGGTCAAAGTCAACATTTATGACCGAATCAGGTAACTCGCCGTTTTCGTTGTTACCTTCTTCGTCCTCAATCTGCCAAAGAGGATCGTTTTCTGATTTCGCAGGGTCTGCCGCCGGATTGCTGTTCGATATGCTGTTCTCGGATGAATCGTTCTTTTCCGTCGGCTCATCGGATGTTGCCTTGCTTTTCAACGCCTTGAAATCCTCAATAGTGGTATGGGCTATTTGCTCACCGATGCGGTTGGATATTCTTGGAGCGATCAGCATTACCAAGCCTGCTGTTAAAATGACTACCGCAATTACCGAGAGTAGTTTTCGCTTCATGTTTTTGGTTCATCTGTGATCTGTATTGCTCCCAAACCGAATTTGCGGATTGCCATCGCGTTACAGATAAGCGCAAAGGTTTTTGCGTTGATCAACTTATTGTCAGCAAGATCGTTGATGGTGATGTGTTTGGTGCCGAGATACAAATCCTTCGCCGCGCAATAGAGGGGATAGGAATGCTCGGAGCAGTTCTTCGGTCGGAGCTTGCCGAAGCTGATGCCGTGGTTCTCGACATATCTCCGTGTTTGATTCCATAGTAGGAAATCGGCTGTCAGTAAATACAGAGCCGCGACAAGCGCGCAGTTCTTTCTGTCATACTTTCCGATCCTGTCGAGTGCTGCGTTAAAACTCAGTCTGTGCTGTTCGCTCAAGAATGTCATGGGGATGACCTCGCTTTCCTTTATATATTTTCTCAGTCGGCGGAGAAACCCGCTGTGCTTGATTTCAGACATTGTTTCTTTCATTACCTCTTTGAGTGAAGCGACGCCGACGGCGATCCGTTCCTCTAAGCAAACACAGCGAGGAACCTTGCAGCCTCTCAGCTTACCTCCGTAGTGTTCGCACAACCGGCAGTCACACATGTCTGCGGTATACTCAAATCTGCTGGTCACGACGATTCCCGAACCTCTCGGGTAAAAGTTCGGTATGCCCTTCATCATGCTTTCGATGCTGCGGTCATACCGGTTTTCTGTAAAATACATTGATTATCAACTCCTTCAAAATTTTTTGAAAATAAAAAAAGAGCCAACCGCT
>JBGUOX010000106.1:0-16605 GCA_045129995.1 Ruminococcus sp.
AGCGCAATTGCCGTCTTATACAATCTTGACGCGCCTACGGCGCTATTAAAAAGTAGAAAGTCTACTTTTTAATGAAGATTGGTATAATACAGAAAAAAGAGCCGATCCGCAGACCGACTCCTTTTATAATCTTTTACTTGGCGTTTCGGGAAAAACGTCCTTAACGCTTATTCCTCGTAGGCGTCAACGTCTTCTTCCGTTTCAACCGGCTCAACATAGGTGCCGTTCATCACCTTTTCAAAGTCCTCGGCGCCCATTTTTTCGTGCTTCATAAGGTAAGCCGCGATTTCGTGCAGCTTATCGATATTGGCGCTGAGGATACGCTCCGCCTTGTCATAGGCGTCATTGACGATTTTGAGAACAAGCTCGTCGATTTTCGCGGCCGTCGCTTCGCTGTAGTCCTGCGTTCTGCCGTAATCTCTGCCGAGGAACACACTGCCTTCCTCGCTGCCGTAGTTAACACAGCCAAGCTCCTTGGTCATACCGTACTTGGTGACCATAGCGCGGGCTGTCTTTGTCGCCTTTTCAATATCGTTTGAAGCGCCTGTGGAGATGTCGTTCAGGATGATCGCTTCGGCAACACGTCCGCCCAGATCAACAATTATGCTTTCCAGCATTTCATTGCGGGAATTGTAGGACTTATCCTCTGTGGGCAGCGGCATGGTGTAACCGCCTGCCATTCCGCGCGGAATAATTGAGATCTCGTGCACGGGATCCTGAGTTTCCAACTTGTCAAACAGGATAGCGTGACCTGCCTCGTGATATGCGGTCAGCTTTTTCTCCTTGTCGCTCATCACCTTTGATTTCTTTTCGGCGCCGACAACGACCTTGATCGTCGCCTCCTCGATCTCTTTCATGGTGATCGCTTTTTTATCCGCTCTTGCGGCAAGCAGCGCCGCTTCGTTGAGCAGGTTTTCCAAGTCCGCACCGGTGAATCCGGCGGTTGTCTTGGCGATGGTTTTCAGCTTTACGTCAGGAGCCAGCGGCTTTTTGCGCGCGTGCACCTTCAAAATGGCTTCTCTGCCGTTGATGTCGGGATAGCTTACAACTACCTGACGGTCGAAACGACCGGGACGCATAAGCGCGGGATCAAGCACGTCGGGACGGTTTGTCGCCGCGATCAGGATGACGCCTTCGTTAACGCCGAAGCCGTCCATCTCTACAAGCAGCTGATTCAGCGTCTGTTCACGCTCGTCGTTGCCGCCGCCGAGACCTGCGCCTCTTTGACGACCAACAGCGTCGATCTCGTCGATGAAAATGATGCAGGGAGAGTTTTTCTTTGCCTGATCAAACAGATCGCGTACACGGGAAGCACCGACGCCGACGAACATCTCTACAAAATCCGAACCGGAAATAGAGAAGAACGGAACGCCTGCCTCGCCTGCTACCGCGCGCGCGAGCAGGGTTTTACCGGTACCGGGAGGTCCGACAAGCAGCACGCCCTTGGGAATCCTTGCTCCGAGCTTGTTGAATTTGTCGGGATTTTTGAGGAACTCGACGACTTCCTGAAGCTCTTCCTTCTCCTCATCCGCTCCGGCGACGTCTTCAAAGGTAGTTTTACGCTTTTCGTCATTGGTGTTTTTGATTTTCGCCTTGCCGAAATTCATTTCTCTGCCGCCGAGTCCGGCGCCGCCCATTCGGCGCATAAAGAATATCCACGCGACAATGAAGATCAGCACAACGACGATCGTGGGTATCAAATCGAGCAAAAGCGAATTGTCGGAGGCGCGGATCAAATTATAGGTGATCGGATCCTTGGTCTTTGCCGACGCCTTGATATAGTCCTCAACATCGTCGAGGAAGCGGCGAATATCAGCCAGCTGACCTCTTACGACGATCTGACCGTCATTGGTGGTGGTTGAAGCCGCGATCGCCTTTTTGTCGGCGTTGAGCACCTCGTTGTCATATGCAGCAGATTTTACGCTTTCCTTAAGCGTGATCCTGATTTCGCCCGATCCGTAGTTCACGGTGAAGCTGTCAACCTTATCATCGATGAAATACTGCTCCAGCGTGGAGGTTTTCGGCGGATCGGTGTGCCTTGTGCTTAACACGATTGTGGAAATAATAATCAGCAAAATCGGGATTCCCAAAATCAGAAGCAAATTGCGCAGTTTTTTCTTATTGTCCATGGGATTCACTCCTTTTGGTTAGTGAGAGATACGGGATTTGGCGTCAAATCCCGCTTTATTCATATACCGAACGCTTTAAAACGCCTATGTAAGGCAAATTGCGGTATTTTTCATCATAATCCAGTCCGTAGCCCACGATAAACTCGTCGGGTATCTCAGCGCCGCAATAATCGGGCACAAGCGGCACCTTACGTCTGGAGGGCTTGTCACAAAGCGTACAGACCTTTACGTCACGGGCGCCTTTGGTGACAAGGTGGTTGATCACAAAGTTAAGGGTGTTGCCCGAGTCAACGATGTCTTCAACGATCAAAATATCCTTGTCGCGGACGTCGTTGCCCATATCCTTAAGGATCTTGACCTTTCCGGAGCTTTCGGTGCCGCCGCCGTAAGATGACGCCGCCATAAAGTCGATTTCAAAATCAAGGTTGATTTTGGTCATCAGCTCCGCCATAAACACAACACTGCCCTTTAGCAGACCGACCATAATGAACTCTTTGCCATTATAATCTTTTTCAATCCTTTTTGCAAGCGAGTTCACAATATTTTCAAGTTTCTCCTTTGAAATCAGAACTCTTTCAACATCCTTATGCATTTTTATTCCCCTTTGAATGATCGTTTACCGTTCGTATTTCTATCAGAAGTCCTGCTGTTTGCCTCAGCTCCTGCCCCAACGCGGAATAGCCGAGCGCTTCACACCAGATCACTTCATCCTTCCGGCAAAGCAGAAGCAGATTATCCCTCAGCTCGGAAGGGATTTTTTGTTCGTTCAGCGCCTTGCGAAGCGGCTTTGTAAGCCCTCGCTTTGCGAAGGAAAACCTTTCTCCTCCGCGGCGGCAGCGAAAAACGCAGTCTTTTAATTCTGAAATAAAATTATTGAACCGTGCCGTAATTAGTTTATCCCGATACGGGAAGGAAATATCCTCTTCAAACGGTATTTCCAAATTGTTTTCCTGCTCGTTTTTGGGTGACAGCCGCAAAACTCCCTGCTTGCAAACCGCACGGAAATTTCCAAATTCCACCGCGCCGCCGTCGCGCAGCACTTGCTCCAGCAGCCGCAGATGACGTGTTTCCGCGGATGCTCCGGCGCTTTTGGCAATAATTTCCAGCGCGGCGCTTCTGACCGCCGGATGCGCCTGATACAGCGCTTGCGCGCTCCACCCGAAATCCGTTTCGGCTGATTTCAAAAGCTGTTTCGCCTGTTCATCCAGATACGAAGCCGCTTGCCCGGCGCTTTCACAAAACCGCGCCGCCGCCTCGTCAAAGCGCGGATTCAGCTCGCGCATCAGAGGCACCAAATGATGCCTGATCTTATTGCGCGTGTAGTCATCGGCAAGGTTGGTGCTGTCGGTCACAAAGTCCAGCGCGTTATCGGCGCAATACTGCTCGATCTGCGCGCGCGTGCAGTCGATCAGCGGACGAATATAAACGCCGCGTACCGGCGGAATACCCGCCGCGCCCTGTAAAGCGCTGCCGCGCGCAAGATGGAACAGCAGCGTTTCGGCGTTGTCGCTTGCCGTGTGAGCTGTGGCGACCTTGGCGCAGAGCCTTTCGCTAAGCTCTTCAAAAAAGCGGTATCGCTCCTCTCTGCCGCAAAGCTCCTCGCTGCATCCGCGCTGCTTTGCAAGCGAGCCTATATCCGCGTGACGGACGGAGAGCGGAACATTATAATTCTCACAAAGAATTTTACAAAAATTCTCGTCGCGCACAGCTTCATCACCGCGCAGCTGATGATTTAAATGCGCGGCATAAAGCTTAAGATTGTATTTTTCTTTTAAGGAAACAAGAATATGCAAAAGCGCCGCAGAATCAGCGCCGCCGGACAAAGCGACGATCACGCTGTCGCCTTTTTGCAGCATATTATACCGCCCGACGGTCTGCTCAACAACGTCAATCATACCTGTCCTCCACATCGGTAAAGCGCATAAACTCGCCCTGCCAATGCAGCTTAACGGTACTCATTTCGCCGTGACGGTTTTTGGCGACGATACATTCGCCCGAATTGACGTCCACAGCCGGCGCCGCGTCATCCTCGTTGTTTTTGTCGTAATAGCCCTCGCGGTAGAGGAACAGCACTATGTCGGCGTCCTGCTCGATAGAACCCGAGTCGCGCAGGTCTGAAAGCTGCGGACGGTGGTCGGGACGCTGCTCGGACGCACGCGACAGCTGTGAAAGCGTGATCACGGGCACGTTGAGCTCCTTAGCCATAATTTTAAGGCTTCGGGTGATTTCCGATATTTCATTTACGCGGCTTTCGATGCGGCGTGTGCTTGACATCAGCTGAAGGTAGTCCACCACCACCAGGTCGATGTTGCGCAAGCGGCGCAGCCGCGACTTCATTTCGGTGATCGTAATGCCCGGCGTATCGTCTATGTAAAGATTGGCGTTTTTCAAAATATCGCTTGCCGGCACCAGCCTTTGCCATTCCTCATCGCTTAGCTTTCCGGTGCGCAGCTTGGTGCCGCCCACCAGAGCTTCGGACGAGAGCAAACGGCTTGCAAGCTGCTCCTTGGACATTTCCAGCGAGAAAAACGCCACGGTTTTTTTGCTTTGACAGGCGACGTTGCGCGCGATATTCAGCGCAAAGCTTGTTTTGCCCATACCGGGTCGAGCCGCGAGAATGATAAGGTCGCTGCGGTTCAGACCGGTGATCACCCTGTCAAGATCGCCGATGCCGGTCGAAACCGGACGAACGCTTTCGTCGGCGTCGCGGTTTAGCGAATCAAGGCGTTCAAAGGTTTGCAGAAGCACCGCGCTTAGGCGTTCCAAGCCGCCCTTTTCGCTGCCGCTGCGGATGTCGAAGATCCGCTGCTCGGCAGAATCCAGCAAAACGGTCGGGTCGTCCTCGGCGGCGGTCGCATCGTCGATTATCTCGCGCGAAGCGGTGATCAGCTTGCGCAGCTTATACTTGTCCGCGACGATTTTTGCGTAGGATTCGGCGTTGGACGGCGCGGGACAGTTGTCGATCAGGTCAACCAGATAGGTTTTTCCCGTCGCTTCCTCAAAGCCGCTATTCTGTTTTAGTTTATCGAGAAGCGTTACAAAGTCGATCGCCTTGCCGAAATTCATCATTTCCTGCATCACGGAAAAAATCAGCTTGTGCAGAGAAACATAGAAATAATCTGAGGATTTCACATAGTCGAGCACCGTGTCGAACATCGCGTTGTCGATGATGATCGCGCCCAGCACAGCTTGCTCGGCTTCGGCGCTGTACGGCAGATTTGCGGGATTGTAATCGCCTGTAAAAGTTGTTTCAGCCATTTTTATCTTAGTTGAATTAAAAAGTTGAGTGTTGGATGAAGCGGTTTACCGACCGCCTGATTATGCTTCGCTTACCTGTACGTCGATCTTGGCGGAAATGCCGGTGTACAGCTTGACCTCCGCCTTGTAGGTGCCGAACTCCTTGATGTCGCGTTCAAGCACCACCTTGCGCTTGTCTACGGGAATGTTGTACTGCTTTTTGATCTCCTCGGCGATCTGCTTTGCGGTGATGCTGCCAAAGAGCTTGCCGCCCTGACCGGCGCGCGCCGTCATACGGAAAACCTTGCCCTCAAGCTGTTTTTTGTAGCCTTCCGCCTGAGCTTTTTCGGTAGCGATTTTATAGTTTTTGGAATTTTCAGCGTTTTTATACTCGTTCATCGCCTGCGCGTTCGCTTCCTTTGCCAGCTTGCGCGGCAAAAGATAATTGCGCGCGTAGCCGTCGGAAGCCTCTACAAGCTCGCCGCGTTTGCCAAGCGATTTAACGTCCTGTAACAAAATAACCTTCATAATGATTTCCTTTCCTGTTGGGATCAGCTTTGGTGCTCAGACGCCGCGTTTTCGCCCAAGGAGCTGTCGATCGCTTCTCTGAGCTGAACAAGCGCGTCCTGCATCGTTGTATCATAAAGCTGGGTAGCCGCCATTGTTTGGTGGCCGCCGCCGCCCATTTTTTCCATAATGACCTGAACGTTGATCCTGCCGTAGCTGCGCGCGGAAATGTTGATTCGCTCCTCGTCGGGGAATACCACAAAGGAAGCGGCTACGCCGGTCAGCGTAAGCATTTCGTCAGCTGCCTGCGCGGCTGCCAGTCGCATATCGCCGTCGGTCTTATCCGTGGCGGAAATAGCGCAGCCATTATAGATCTTGCTGTTGCAGACAATGTCCACCTTTTCACGGTAGGTTTCGATGCTGCCGGAGAACATCTCCTTGACCGTAAGCGTATTTGCGCCTTTTCGTCTTAAATACGCCGCCGCCTCGAAGGTGCGCACACCGGTTTTCAGCACAAAGTTTTTGGTGTCGAGCATAATGCCCGATAACAGCGCGTCCGCCTGTATGTAGCCCAGCGCCTTGTCGTCGAGATAGCTGATGATCTCGCAGCACATCTCGCACGCCGATGAAGCAGAGGGCTCGTGACAGAACACAAGCGCGTTGTTGATGTAGTTTACAGCCTTGCGGTGATGGTCAATAACGACCACTTTTTTGCATCTCTCATACAGCTCTGCGCTTTCAAGCGAGGTTTTGAGGTGGGTATCAACGATCACAAGCAGTGTTTTCGCGGTAAGCCCTCTCATCGCCTCCTCGGGCGAGATGAAAATATTGCTTTCAAGCCGCTCGTCGGCATAGTCGATCAGCTGTTTTGCCATGGTAGCGTCGCGGTTGATGACCACCTTGCTGTAACGCTTGAAGGACTTTTCCATAATGCACTGCATACCGATCGCCGCGCCAACGCAGTCAAGATCGGAGAAGCGGTGTCCCATGATGTACACCTTGTCGGCGTCGGCTACCGCGCGGCTGATTGCGTTTGCAATGACGCGCATACGCACCTTGCTGACCTTTTCGGTCGCTGCGGCTGTGCCGCCGAAGAAATCATAGCTTCCGTCGCGTATGATCGCCACCTGGTCGCCGCCTCTGCCAAGCGCCATTTCCAGCGCCTTGCGCGCGTTCATCTCACTGTCGCGCACCAGCTTGCAGCCTCGGCTGAGTCCCACCGAAATGGTGGCGATGTGGCGGTTTGAGCTGATTGACCGAACGTTTTTCAGCACAGGGAACTTTTGAGCGATCATCTTTTCCACATCAACGTCGCGGAAAATGATCATATAACGGTTGTTGCCCAGCCGCTTGTACAGCGCGTTGTAATCGATCGCCCAGCTTTGCAGATTCGCTTCCACGGAAATCGCGACATTCGAGTAGCTTTCGTCGGAATCGGTGAAGAAGTCCTCCGCGTTGTCAAAGCTGATAAGCGCGACGCACGGCATATTTTCGCGGTACTCGCGCGAAGCGATCTTGTAATCGGTGTTGTCGATAAAGTAGCATACAGCGCCGCCTACGTCGTTTGAAACGGCATAAACGGTAAATTCCCTGCCGTCGATAGCGACGTCCACGCCCTCGCTGTCGGTGATGTCTTTGATGAAGAATCCGGGCAGATAGGCGTTGATGTTGTCGCCCTCGGGACTTCTGCCGCCGCAGATAGTCTTGCGAAACCGCGCGTTGCACCACACGATGTCGCCCTTTTCGCCCGATACCACCACCGGGAACTTATACTTTTCAAGATATTCGGCGTCTATCTCGACGATATGCTCGGCGGTTCCGCGCACAACGGCGCGAATATAATTTCGGAATCTCAGCGACAGCACCAGCACAAGCGCCAGCGCCAGCACGGAGATACCCAACTCAAGATAGAACAGATTCATGCTGTAGGTGCTGGTGAAGGTCGCCATAAGCAGCATCACCAGACCGAAAACCGCAAACCACGGCGTCAGCGTCCAATTTCTTCTTTTCATATTACTCTAATCTTTCCGTCATACATTTAGTGTGTAACCATAACAGCCGTTTGGAAGAAGGATCAAACCTCCTGCAAAATCGGAAGGATCATCGGCGAACGGCGCGTTTTCTGCGAGATCAGTTTGGAGATCTCCTCGCGCAGACGGTTTTTGATAACGCCCCATTCCTGAATATTCTTCTCTGCGCAGTCCTCCAAAATGGCAAGCGCGAGTTTTCTGACCTCATCAAGCAAGCTCTCGCTTTCGCGCACATACACAAAGCCGCGCGAAACAATATCGGGACCGCTGATGACGTGACCGTCGTAAACATCCAGCGAGGCGACGATGATGATAAGGCCGTCCTGACCGAGATGCTTTCTGTCGCGCAGCACGATGCTTCCGACGTCGCCTACTCCCAAGCCGTCCACAAACACCTTGCCTGCCGGCACGTTGCCCGTGACCTTCATATGGTCATCGCAGACCTCAACGGTTTTGCCGATGTCGGTGATGCAGATGTTTTTCTTGTCCATACCCAAAAACTCAGCCAGCTCGGCGTGCTTTCTAAGGTGCTTTTGCTCGCCGTGCACCGGGATGAAATACTTTGGCCGCACCAGACGGTGCATAAGCTTTAGCTCCTCCTGGCAGGCGTGACCGGAAACGTGAACGTCATACATCGATTCATAAATCACCTTGCAGCCGCGCTTGAGCAGCTCGTCAACGATGTTGCCGACCGACTTTTCATTGCCGGGGATCGGGTTTGCGGAAATGATGATGAAGTCGCCCTCGCCCACCATTACCTTGCGGTGGTCGGAATACGCCATACGCGACAGGGCGCTCATCGGTTCGCCCTGGCTGCCTGTAGTGACCAGCACCACCTGTTCGGGCGTGAATTTTTTAAGCGAATCAATATCTATCAAAATATTTTTCGGAACGTTCAGATAGCCAAGCTTTGCGGCGACCTCCATATAGTTGACCATACTTCTGCCCGAAAAAGCAACCTTTCTGCCGTACTTTTCGGCGCAGTTGATGATTTGCTGCACGCGGTTTACGTTCGAAGCAAAGGTCGCGATGATGATGCGGTATTTTTCAGCCTTTCTGAACAGATTGTCAAGGCTTTCCGACACCATTTGCTCGGTGGGAGTATAGCCCGCGCGCTCTGCGTTTGTGCTTTCCGCAAGAAGCGCCAGCACTCCCTCGTCGCCTACCCGGGCAAAGCTGGAAAGGTCGATCGTGTCGCCGCTGATGGGCGTGCAGTCGATTTTAAAGTCGCCCGTATGCACGATCGTGCCGCCCGGCGTTTTGATGGCAAAAGCCACCGAATCGGGGATCGAGTGGTTTACATGGATGAATTTGATTTCCATACAGCCCAGCCGGATGGTACTGCCGGCGTTTACGACATTAAGCTTCACCTTATTGACAAGGCTGTGCTCACGCAGCTTGTTCTCCACCAAGCCCAGCGTCAGCGGTGTGCCGTAAAGCGGCACGTTGATCCTTGAAAGCAAAAACGGCAGACCGCCGATGTGATCCTCGTGACCGTGCGTCAGCACGATTCCGCGCACGCGGTCAACGTTTTGCTCGATATAGCTGAAATCCGGTATAACCAGATCCACGCCCAGCATATCGCCGTCGGGGAACGCCATACCGCAGTCAACGATGACTATGTCCTGATTGCACTCGATGACGGTGATGTTCTTGCCTATCTCGTTCAAGCCTCCGAGAAATGAAATCTTAACGGGCGGTTTCTTCACGGGTTCCACCGCCGGGTACGGCTTTTGCCGAGCATGGTTGTTAAAATTTCCTTTCTGCGTCTGCTTCTTTTTGTTTTTAGAATAAAAGCTTTGATTCAGCCTATAATTCTGTGTACGATTGTTTGCGTTCACGCAATAAGACCTCCAAATCCATTTATTTTTTCCGTTCGTTTTATAAAGTGTATACTTTGACCTAGTATACATATTCAGTTTATTTTACCGCAAATCACCCATCAATGTCAATACGGTAAAAGAATTAAAAATCTGCGGCAAAGATTAATTTGAAAATTTTCCCTTTCCTCTTGCCAAGTCCGCGGATTTGTGGCAAAATAGCGACAGGGATACTTTTATACCAATGACGAAAGGAAAGATATATGAAACGAGTTCAATTATTCACCGACGGCGCGTGCAGCGGAAATCCGGGACCCGGCGGCTGGGGCGCGATTTTGCGCTATAACGGTGTTGAAAAGGAATTGTCAGGCGGCGAAGCCAACACCACCAACAACCGAATGGAGCTTTCGGCGGTCATCTATGGACTTAAGGCGCTTAAAGAGCCATGTCAGGTAGAGCTCTACAGCGATTCGCAGTATGTCTGCAACGCGCTTAAGCTGGGCTGGGCAAAAAAATGGCGGCAAAACGGCTGGATGCGCAACAAAAAGGAGCCTGCGCTCAATCCGGAGCTGTGGGAGGAGCTTTTGACGCTGTGCGAAAAACACGAGGTCGAGATCAACTGGGTAAAAGGTCACGCCGGTCATCCCGAGAACGAGCGGTGCGACAAGCTTGCCGTGGCGCAAAGCCGCCGGTATGCGCAGCCATAGCCACAATATAGGATATGGCAGTTTTTGCCTGATTATACAAGAAGGGACGAACCGTTTGGCTCGTCCCTTGATTATTATTTCTTTTCCGTCAGCAGCTTGTTCAGTTCGTCAAGGAAGGTGTTTATGTCCTTAAACTGGCGGTAAACCGACGCGAAGCGCACATAGGAGACCTCGTCCACCTTTTTGATCTCCTCCATAGCAAGCTCGCCGATCTGCGCGGTCGTGATCTCACGCTCCAGCGCGCTTTGGATCTTGGTTTCGATGGTGTTGACCATGGTTTCGATTTGCTGGATAGACACAGGGCGCTTTTCACAGGCGCGCAAAATTCCTGCCGTCAGCTTGTTGCGGTCAAACACCTCGCGCGATTTATCGCGTTTTACAACAATGATCGGCACGGTTTCAATTATCTCGTGCGTGGTGAAGCGCTTGCCGCACTTAAGACATTCCCTGCGGCGGCGTATTCTTTCACCGTCGTCTGCCGAACGTGAATCGATTACCTTGCTTTCCTCAAAACCGCAATATGGACATTTCATCATCAATCACCTCATTTTTCTGTAGAATAATTATATCATAGAATTATAAGGAATACAAGCTACAAAACATTTACAAATTGATTAATCATTCTCCAGCTTAAGACTGCCAAGCTTTACGCTGCCCCAGCTGCGGTGCCACTTGAACTTAAGGTTGTCGCTGACCTGCCGCCTGAACCGCAGACCGGGCGCGTCCTCGATGTCCTCGTATGCCGCTGTTTCGCCTTTTTTGTTGTAGAACACATAGCGCGTAAAGTATCTGCCCTGAGTGATTTTTGAGATGTCAAAGCTGAATTTCCGGCTTGGACGCTCGCCCTTTTTGCCGCTGTAAAAGTCCTCGATGATGTAAGAGGTGACGGGAATGCGCCGCGCGTCGTGCACCTCGATACGGAGCGAAAGCGACGGGATGTCCTCAAGATTCTCCCACGAAAGCTCCAGCTTAAGCGGTTCGCCGTCATAGAACAAATTGGTGGTTCGCCCGTAGTACTTGACGCTTTTCAGGTCAAGGTCGTGACGGCGCACAGGATTTTTAAGCTTGGGATCGTTGTACTCCGCCATATAGAACTCGTCGTTGTCGCCGCCCATATACAGCTTGATGGCTTCCTCAACATCGCCGTCATATACCTTTTTGCCGTGATCAAGCACGATGCAGCGGCTGCACAGATCCTGAATGGTGCTCATATTGTGCGACACATACAGCACGGTTCGGTTTTCGTCTACCGCAAGCTCGCGCATTTTGTTGATGCACTTTTTTTGGAATTTCATATCGCCGACCGCGAGCACCTCGTCCATAATCATTATCTCGGCGTCAAGATGAGCCGCGACCGAGAATGCCAGCTTTACAAACATACCCGACGAATAGCGCTTTACGGGTGTGTCGATGAATTTTTCACATTCGGAAAAGGTGATGATTTGGTCGATTTTTTTATCGACTTCGGCGCGCGTCATTCCGAGGATGGCGCCGTTAAGATAAACGTTTTCCCTTCCGGTCAGCTCCGGATGAAAGCCTGTGCCGACCTCCAGCATACTTGCGATCCTGCCGCGATAGGCTATGTCGCCGTTTGTGGGCGAGGTAATGCGCGACAGCAGCTTTAGCAGAGTGGATTTTCCCGCTCCGTTTGAGCCGATGATCCCCACGCGCTCGCCGCGTTTGATCTCGAGGTTGATGTCATCCACCGCCAAAAAGGTGTCGCCTTTTTCATATTCCTTCGATCCGATACGGCGGTTGGGATCCTCCTTGCCGCGCTTTTTTGCGATCCAGCTTTGCAGGTCGCGGCGCAGCGTTCCCGTGCCGATAACGCCAAGTCTGTATTCTTTTTGCAAATGTTCCGTCTTGATGACGCAATTTTTATCCAGTTCCATTGTTATACCGTATCTATAAAATTCTTTTCGACTCTGTTAAACACCACAAGGCTCAACACAACAACCACCGCTGTCACGGCAAGGCTTATGAGCCAATAAATCATTTCAAAGCTTCCCGAGCCCAAAAACGCGTAGCGATAGCTCTCTACAATAGGCGCGACCGGGTTAAGCAAAAACAGCGGACGCAGCCAGTCGGGAATGCGCGACACCGGATAGACGACCGGAGTTATGTACATCCACAGCGACACGCTGAAGCTGACGAGGATGTTGAGGTCGCGGTATTTGGTGGTAATAGAGGAGATGATCAAGCCCACGCCCATTCCGAGCAGCGCTGTTTGAACGACCATGACCGGCACAAGCAGCAAATACAGATTTGGCTGCACGTTTGGATTGGTGACGGCAAAAAAGACCGTAAGTCCGATAAACACCAGCATTTGGATTGAATAGTTGATGAAGCTGTATATCATATCCGACACCGGCGAGCAAAGGCGCGGAAAATACACCTTGCCAAACAGCCTTGAATTGCCGATGAAGGTCGCGGAGCCCTTGTTCAGACAACCGGAAAAAAAGCTCCACAGCAGGTTGCCCGACATATAAAACAAAAACTGCGGAATGCCTGTCGGTGATGTTTTTGCGATGATTCCGAAGATGACCGTAAAAACCACGGTTGAGATCAGCGGATTGATAAGTATCCAAAGAGGTCCCAGCACGGTTTGCTTATAGGAAGTGGTGATGTTGCGCTTGACAAACAAAATTATCAAATCGCGATAACGCCACAGCTCCCTGAAATTTGTACGGAACCACTTGTTTTTGGATGAAATATATGTAATAGTTTCGTTTTGCATAAATTCACTTCCGGATAAGGTTTCAAGGTAAATTTTATCACAATAGCGAGGGTGTGTCAATAAAAGCTTGATTTCTTTGCGCCTACGTGATAAAATGAGTACTGACAAATCTTCGGAAAGGAAAATGTATATGAAACAATCCAAGAAACTGCTATGCCTGCTTTTGGCACTGGCGGTCGCCATATCCTGTATGGCGCTTGCAGGCTGCGGCGAGGTTAAAAAAGGTACAAAAAGCATCGGCGGCGCCAACGCAACAACAAGATCAACAACGCTTACATCCGAAGTCGCGACAAACGACAGCGTATCCCCCTCCGGTCAAACCAACATTGACCGCTCCGACAGAAAATATATCGCCATCGACGTTAAGGACTACGGAATGATCACCGTAGCGCTTTATCCCAAGGTTGCGCCGATCACGGTTGAAAACATTTTAAATCTTGTTTCCTCCGGCTTTTATGACGGTCTGACCTTCCACCGCATTATGGAAGGCTTTATGATCCAGGGCGGCGACCCCAAAGCAGACGGCAGCGGCGGCAGCGGCAAGGACATCAAGGGCGAGTTCAGCTCTAACGGCGTCAAGAACGACCTCAGCCACCTGCGCGGCGTGATCTCTATGGCTCGCGCAACACCTCCCGACAGCGCAAGCTCGCAGTTCTTCATCGTTCAAAAGGACAGCACCTTCCTCGACGGCAACTATGCCGCGTTCGGCGAGGTGACTGCCGGAATGGATGTTGTGGACGCGATCGTCGATGACGCAAAGCCTACCGACAACAACGGCTCCATAGCCAAGGACAAACAACCTGTCATCAATTCGATAAAGGTTGTGGGATAACAACAAAAAACGAGCGTCAGCAAAAATGCCGGCGCTCATTTTTTATTAATTGAATAAGCTCTTTCTAATCTTTGTTTATAAAGTGTCTGATGATGTCCTGTCGGGTGACTATGCCGATGAAGGTGCCCAAGTCATCGGTGACAGGCACAAAGTTTTGCCCCAGCGCGCGGTTGAGCAGCTCCTCCATACTGACGTCGATCCTGACAGCCGGGTTGAAGTCGCGGCGCAAAATATCGCTTACGCGGTGCTTTTCCTTCTCTTTGATCGCGCTGTTGCGAAAATCAATGATGTAGTACAAAAAGTCGCCCTCGCTGACGGTTCCTACATATTTTCCGTCCTCGGAAATCACGGGGATAGCCGTGTAGCGGTGGACGCGCATTTTTTCCAAGCCTTGCCGCAGGGTGTTGGTGTCATAGATATACTTGACGGTTTCTTTGGGTTTTAAAAGCATTAATACGTTCATATGCGCTCCGTAAGGTTATTGCAAAATTGTGTAACGGATAATGTACAGCTCGGCAATGAGATACACAATGCCGAAGGTAAGCAGCAGGGTGTTGACCTGCAAAATGCCGCTCAAAATCAAAACAACAGCGGCAACAGTGACAGCGGCGCGCAGGGTTTTCATACTTTCCCTTCGGAAAAACAGCGCCCAAAGCGCCCAGCAGAGCAATATCAGCGCGGTTGCGGCGATCCACCAAAACCGCTCCATTGTTTCCTTGGGATTTGTAAAGCCCTGCTCCAGCACGCCTGTGTGCAGCGACATAAGCAGCAGGCTGCCGACACGCGCAATGCGGCAAAGCAGCAGCATAGCTTTGTTCGGACACTGCTCCTGCTCGCCTGAATGACGCTTCCAAAAGAAGATATACGGCAGCAGCAGAGCCGCAGCAAAGATGATACCGGCAGGGTTGAACACGGACAAAAACTGCGTCATAGGTCAATATCCAGCTCGACCGGGCAGTGGTCTGAGCCGAGCACCTCCGTGTGTATCTTCGCGTCCTTTAGCTTGCCTTCCAATAAGCGCGAGGTGATGAAGTAGTCGATACGCCATCCCGCGTTTTTTTCGCGCGCACGGAAGCGGTATGACCACCACGAATACACTCCCTCCGCGTCGGGATAAAAGTAGCGGTAGGTGTCGATAAAGCCGCTTTGCAGCAGCGCGGTCATCTTTGCGCGTTCCTCATCGGTGAAGCCTGCGTTTTTGCGGTTCGTTTTGGGATTTTTAAGGTCGATCTCCTGATGAGCAACATTGAGGTCTCCGCAGAGGATGACGGGCTTTTTTTCGTCCAGAGCCTTTATGTACGCCAAAAAAGCGTCCTCCCAAGTCATACGGTAGTCAAGACGGCGCAGCTCGTTTTGCGAGTTGGGCGTATAGCAGGTCACGACGTAAAAGCTTTCAAACTCGGCGGTGATCACTCTGCCCTCGCGGTCGTGCTCCTCAGCGCCGATCCCAAATGTCACATCAAGCGGCTTTTGCTTGCAAAACATTGCGGTACCGGAATAGCCCTTTTTCTCGGCATAATTCCAATACTGAAAATAATCGCCGAGGTCGAGGTCGATCTGTCCCTCTTGCAGCTTGCTTTCCTGAATGCAAAAAACGTCGGCGTCCATCTGCTTAAAGACATCCTCAAAGCCCTTGGCAACACAGGCTCTCAGCCCGTTTACATTCCACGATACCAGTTTCATTGTATTCCCACAGCCCTTCGCTTATCACTGTTTTCAATATATAGTATATATGAATTTTGCATTTTTCGCAAGTCCCTTACATAAAATCCTGCGGAGGGGTTTTATGCTTGATTTTCTCAGCTTCATAGGGCAATACGTTTGTTTTTTCATTCTGCACGTCTGCGGCGGCGGAGCGTTCCCTAAGCCGCTTTCCGAAAAGCAGGAGCGCGAGGCGCTGCTTAGGTGCCAAAACGGCGACAAGGAAGCGCGAAGGCTGCTGATAGAGCACAACCTGCGGCTTGTGGCGCATATCATCAAAAAGTATTACGGCAGGCAAAACGATCAGGACGATCTTGTGTCGGTGGGCACGATCGGGCTGATAAAGGCGATCGACACCTTTCGCCCCGACCGCAACATCAAACTGAGCTCGTACGCAAGCCGCTGCATTGAAAACGAGATACTTATGTACTTCCGCGCCGCCAAAAAGCGCGCTCAGGACGTTTCGCTTAACGAGACCATCGACACCGACAAGGACGGAAATCCGCTGACGCTGATGGACATTATGGCTGTGGACGATCACATTCTCGACGATCTGGACATCAAGCTGAACACGCAAAAGCTCGGCAAATATATCAAGGAAGCCCTGACCGAGCGCGAGCAGCTCATCATCATTTTGCGCTACGGACTGAACGGCAAAAAGCCGCAGACGCAAAAGGAGATCGCGAAGCGCCTGGGCATAAGCCGATCTTACGTCAGCCGGATCGAAACAAAGGCGCTAAAGCAGCTCCGAAAGAAATACGAGGGAAATGCGTGATTTGTAATTCGTAATTCGTAATTCGTAATGCGTAATTGTCGCAGGCGGAAACCTTCGCGAAGAATATGACGCTTAATAAACGATTATCACCAATATTATCACGTTCTCTAAGGGTACGTGATAATATGAT
>JBGUOX010000107.1:0-14331 GCA_045129995.1 Ruminococcus sp.
GCGCAATTGCCGTCTTATACAATCTTGACGCGCCTACGGCGCTATTAAAAAGTAGAAAGTCTACTTTTTAATGAAGATTGGTATAAAACAACGCCGTCAAAAGCTCGGATGTACCCTCCGCGACGCTTGCCGATCAAAAATAAAAATCTGTTATCAAAGAATATTTTCTAAAACTTCTTATTACCCATTGACAAATATTATACTTCGTGATATGATGTATAGCATAACAGGAGGTATTCCATGGATATTCAACTGAAACGCGGATTATTGGACGTCTGCGTGCTGACCGCCATAAAAAAGGAGGATTCCTACGGCTACAAGATCATCAAGGATCTAAAGCCGTACCTTAGCCTCTCCGAATCAACGCTGTACACCATCTTAAAGCGGCTGGAAACCGGCGGCTTGCTGACGGTCAAAACAGCAGAGCACAACGGCAGACTGCGCAAATACTACCATATCACCCCGGCAGGCATTCAACGCCTGGAGGACTTTAAAGCGGAGTGGAAGGAAATTATGTCCATTTACCGATTTGTCATAAAGGAGGAAGATCAAAATGACTAAGCAGGAATTTTTATCTCGTCTGCAGCGGCGCTTGTCCGGCTTGCCGCAGGAAAACATAAATGAGCACCTCGCGTTTTACAGTGAAATGATCGACGACCGTCTTGAGGACGGCTTATCTGAGGAAGAAGCGGTCGCCGCCATCGGCTCGCCCGATGAGATCGCCGCGCAAATAATGGCTAACGCACCGCAAGCCAAGGCAGCTCCCGAACAAAACAAGCCTCGTCACACGCTGAAAGCATGGGAGATCGTTCTTTTGGCAGTCAGTTCTCCTATTTGGGTGTCGCTGCTTATCGCCGCGGCTTCCGTAGTTTTCTCGCTGTTCGTCACCCTTTGGTCGCTGATCATCGCGCTTTGGGCTGTTGCCGTTTCATTGGTAGCCGGTGCGCTCGGCGGCGTAGCCTGCTCCTTGCTGTATTTTGTACACGGATACGGATATACCGGACTTGCGATGCTCGGCGCGGCGCTTATCTGCGCCGGTTTGGCTGTATTTCTGTTTTTCGGCTGCGTGGCTGTGTCTAAGGGCGGAGTATGGCTGGTAAGAAAAGCCGCGGCTGCAATCAAAGCCCGCTTCACACGAAAGGAGGCAGCGCAATGAGCAAGGCAAAAAAGATCACGCTTATCGCAGCAGGCGTATCTGTCGTCGCAGGAATGATTATGATGACGATCGCGCTGTTAGGCGCGGGATTCAACTTGAGCACCGACAGCTTAAAGGACTCCGAGGTCACGATCTCCGAAGCCTTTGACAACATCTCCGTTGAATTGGAATCTGCGAAAGTTATGCTTAAGCCCTCTGACGACAAGCAGTGCCGTATCCAATTTCATGAGTGGGAATCGCAAGAGTTTGCTGCTGAGGTAAAGGATAAAACGCTGCAAATCCGCTACGAAAACGAGCGAACATGGCTCGACAGGTTATTTTTCCGTTTCGGCAAGCCGTCCGTCACCCTTTTTCTCCCCGAAAAAACATATCAGTCGCTTAACATTCGCACCGTAACCGGAAGTATTCAGTTGTCGGAAGCGCTGAGCTTTAAAAACCTTTCGGTCAAAAGCGTCACCTCGGATGTTACCTGCGATTGCGCGGTTTCCGAAACCGCGGATATAAAGGCAGTCACCGGCAGCATCTGCCTGAACAACGTCAAATCGAAAACTATCCGAGTTGACGTCACTACCGGCAGCATAAGTCTTGACCGCTGTGACGCGGAAACGATTTCGGCGCGCACTGTCACGGGCGACATCTCCGGCACTCTGCTTACCGGCAAAACGTTCCGCGCGACCACCACCACAGGCAGAATCAATGTCCCGGACAGCACGTCCGGCGGCTCCTGCGAACTGACCACCACCACAGGCAGCATCAAAATCGAACTTGCGGAATGATCATATTATCAAAAGTCCCTCCATATACATTGCGTAGATGGAGGGACTTTTTATGAAGCTTTTAATACTGACAAAGCGCTCGCTTCTGATGCTCGCGCTGTGCCTGCTGGCAGGCGTCACGGCGTTCACCGTTGCCGTATCTTCCGCAGGCAAAGCCATACAAACCGCCGCAACGCCAAAGAAAAACCCGGTCTATCGTGTAGAAAGCACCAAAAAGCAGGTCGCGATTTCCTTTGACGCGGCATGGGGAAACGAAGAAACCGCCCAACTGCTGGATATTCTGGACAAATACAAGGTCAAGGCGACCTTTTTTCTCGTAGGCGAATGGGTAGACAAATTCCCTGCCGACGTCAAAACAATAGCTAAAAAAGGACACGACATCGGCAACCACAGCGACACCCATCCTCATATGCCTCAGCTGTCGTCAGATGACGCGGCAAAAGAAGTCACCGCCTGCAACGAAAAAATCAAAAAGCTGACAGGCAAATCCCCTACCCTGTTCCGACCGCCATACGGCGACTACGACAATATGGTGGTAGATACTGTGAAAGGTATGGGAATGTACTGCGTGCAATGGGACGTCGATTCCCTCGACTGGAAGGATCCCTCGCCCGAGCAGATGACAAAAACCGTGCTTGACAAGGTAAAGGACGGCTCCATCATTTTAATGCACAACGGCGCAAAAAACACCCCTGCCGCGCTGCCGTCGATCATCGAGGGCATTCAAGACAAGGGCTTTGAAATCGTTTTGATCAAGGATTTGATCCCCGAAGGCGAATATTATACCGACGTGCAGGGAGAGCTGCATTTATCAGAGAATTAATGAAATGAATTGACTTTGATCTTAAATCGCAACAGCATACAAAGAAGCGGCAGCCCAATGGACTGCCGCTGTTTGATTTTAAATCAGTATACGATAACAGGTGTGCCGTATGCGGTGTTATTGTAGATTTTCTTAACCGCGCTGTAGGGTGTGTTCACACAACCGTGAGAGCCGTTATACTTGTAAATATCGCCGCCGAACTCGGAACGCCAGCTTGCGTCGTGAATACCGCAGCCGCCGCAGAACGCCATCCAGTAGTCAACGGGTGAAGCGTAGCCGTCACCGACCAAAACGGTGTCGGTCGCGCGGGAATACATATCAAAGTAGCCCTTCGGTGTGTCGGCGGTATAGCGGTTGCCGGTTACAACGTCGGTGCTGACGATGCACTTGCCGTCCTTGTACAGCCACATATGCTGCTTGGAAATGCTGACCTCAACATAAGTAGAGGGAACCGTTATGCCGTACATTTTGTTGGAAACCGTTACTTCCTTCGTGTGGGCGGTACCGGTAACCAGTCTGCCGTTCTTCTCATAGATGGGATAAACTCTGAAATAAAGCTTCTTTCCGCCGGGCAGCTTGCCGGTCGTAAAGCTTGTTCCGGTGGTAGAACCCGCCTTGGTGTAAGCCGTTGCGTTCTTGTTGGTGGAGTAATAAACATTATAGCGGGTAGCATAAGGATTTCTGCTCCACTTCAGGGTGACATAATAAAGATTTGTAACGGTGCTGAAGTTAGGCGCGCACAAGCCTGCCAAACAGGTCATTCTGTTGCTCGGAGCGTGATAAACAGCCGTGCCGTACAGCTCGCGGATGGCAACTACATTATAAGTGTAGATATTGCCCTGCTTGATATTGGTGTCAGAAAAGCTTGTCGCGTTGGCGCCGAGCGTCTTGTACAGCACTTCCTTGTTGCCGGACTCGGGGCTTGAACGAAGGATCTTATATCCGGTAGCCTTGGGCGTAGCAGTCCAGGTCAGCATATTCACCGTAGAGCAGCGCGCGCGGGTAAGATTTGCGACTCTCTGCGGCTGTGTGGCGGTTCTGTAAAGCTTTGTGGCGCCTTCATAAATAACGCCGTCCTTGGCTATGTAAGCGGAAACCTTGTAGTGATAAGCGGTTCCGGCGGTCAGCTTGGTATCAGTAAAGGTAGTCTTTGTCACAGCGCCCAAACGATGAAACACTCCGTTTTCGGTGTCGGCGTTGCTTCTGTAAACAATATATCCCGTCGCGCCTTCTGTTGCGTCCCAAACAAGATTGATGCTGTTTTGCTCCGTGGTTGTTTTTTTCAAGCCGGTAACATTGCCTACAACAGGCTGAGGCTCGGGCTCGCCATCTCCGACAGCTTCTGCCGTCACCTTGGCAGAAACCGCTTCCTGCGTATCAGACGCGGCCGAAACAGTAACAGCGGTAAATGCCGTCAGTGTGATGATCGCCGACAAAATAGCAGCAGTCAGACGTTTGGTTGATCTTTTCATAATCTATCCCTCTCTTATTTTATTTTAGGATATTTGCCCGTTTCATTGTTTCACCGCAATTGTTTTCCGAACGGACAAACACCGTTGATTCCGAGTATACCGCATACACGGCAAATTTTTTACATAATTGTGTCAGCAGCCGTTAAGTCTGCTGCTCCAGCAGCGACTTTATGACCTCTGCCTTGAATCGCTCAAAGGGTGAATCTTTACTGTCGATCTCGACGGGCTTCTTCGGCATCAGCTTTTTCGGCTTAATATTTGACGCGCCGGACTGCGCGTGCATTTGAACGACGATGTGCTCGCGCTGGATCAGCGCAAACAGCTCGCTTAGAGTTTTTGTTGCCCGAATCTCACGGATGAGCGCGGAATCGGATTCCTGCGATTTAGGCGGCATATAACTGCTGCACACCGACCGCTTCACCTCTGCCTTAAGCCTGTCCAGCGGAAGCGATTTGTTGCGGATGATGTCCTGAGGACTGAGCTTGCGCGGCGTCAGGTTAGATGCGCCTGATTGGGCGTGCATTTGAATCTCGATTTGCTCGTGCTGGATCAATGCAAACAGCTGACTTAAGGAAGTGCATTCGTCAATTGCTTTCAGCAACTCACGAATATCTTTCTTTTTGTACCCCGCAAGATACGCGTTATTCACCCAATCACCTGCCTTTACATTGCTTTTGTTTCATTCGACTTACACTCTATTATACTAAAAGTGGCAAAACTTTTCAATAGCATTTGCCAATTTCATAGTTTACAGATTTTTAATTTTATGGTATGCTTAATAAAAACGCCGGAAAGCCTCCGGATGTTATGCAAAATTTTAAAAAACCGAGGTAAATGATATGAAAAAAATACTTTGTCTGCTATTAGCGACGCTTACTGCGCTCGCCGTTTTAGGCGGATGCAGCCAAAAAGACCCCACCGAGGACAATCCTCCCAAAAAGCCGCACAGCACTCTCGCAACTGCCGACAGCGCGACTCCGGATCAGGCGACTGAAAGCGGCGGCAAGGTGCTTGTCAAGGACAGCGAGCTTGGCGACATCTGGATAAACAAGGTTCCCGGCATTGCGCCGAACACCCTTTCCGCCGAAGGCTTTACCGGCGACGGCTCTTTCCTGCATTATAATGAAAACGGCGTCAGCGCCGAAACCGGCGTCGACGTATCCTCATTCAGCGGCGAGATCGACTGGGCAAGCGTCAAAAACGCCGGCGTAGACTTTGCGATGATTCGCCTTGGCGGCAGAGGCTACGGAGAAAGCGGCGCTCTTTACGCCGACGAAACGGCGGCGGAAAACATCAAAGGCGCCCGGGCTGCCGGAATAAAGATAGGCGGCTATTTCTACTCACAGGCGACCACCGAGGAAGAGGCGCGCGAAGAAGCTGCATACTGCAAAGAAGTTCTCGGAGACGTCGTTCCCGACTATCCAATTGCTTTCGACTGGGAGATCGTTGAAAACGAAAACGCCCGCACCGACAACGTGGACAACAAAACCGTGACCGCCTGCGCGCGCGCGTTCTGCGAAACCGTAAAGGGCTACGGCTTCAAGCCTATGATCTACGCCTACACACGCGATCTTTACTTCACCTATGATCTTTCCGAGCTGAGCGATTATGCGATCTGGCTTCGCGAATACAACGAAGTCCCCACCTGTTATTATAGCTTTGATATGTGGCAATATGCCAGGGAAGTCACTTTAGACGGCATTGAAAACACGGTCGATCTCAATTTGTACTTCGTAAAGGAGAACACCCCCGCGTAACCGTCATCCCTTCCAACCGGGCATAGATGAAACGCCGTCAAACAATGTATGGCTCATTCAGTCGAAATACCCGAAACAACCGCATAAGAATGCGGAAAACGCCCGGAATTTGTCCCGAAGGACGCTAAAATTGCGTTAACAGAATATTACGGCTTGTTGATTTATTTTAATCGGAATTACGTATGGTATAATTGATTCAAAGAATTATTGTGCATTTTGCAAAAACAAGAGCGGAGTTGTTTGTTGATTATATATGAACAACTCCGTTTTTTATTTCTTCTATTGAAAATTCAGAAGAAATTGGTATAATATAATGCGGAAGGTCAAGTTACATTATTGTAACAGTTAATGAAATAGGAGAAATAAAATAGTGAAAAAGAAAAACGAAGAGATGATGTTTCTCGGCATAGACGGCTTTTCTGAAATCGAAAATCTTTCTCCCGAAGCATCCACGGAAACCGAAAAGGCAGTTCCCCGGCACAAAACGCCCGTCGACTTCAAGGCGATCGCCAAAAAGGTAGGCGGCAAGCTGCGCGCTTCCAAAACGAAGTCGCAGCCCATCCACACCGAGGGCGGCGCGCGCGAACACACCGTATATAAGAAAAAAGCGGTAATTGCGGTCGGCGCCAGCGTAACGGCGGTCATGCTCTCGCTTGTAACTGTTGCAAGCGCACTGGGCAGCGATCCCGTCGAAAGCAATCCGCCAAAGAAGCCCGCGGCGGCAAACGCGCCTGCAACGGTGGACGAAGCGCTTAAGCAAAGCATAAATGGTATCGGCAAGGGCGAGCCTGCGGCACTTTACATCGACGGCAGACAGGTCGGCGCGGCTGACGACAGCAACAAGCTGGAAGCGGCGCTTAACCAAATTCTGCTTGACGCCAAGGAAGGTCACGACGACACAACCGTCACCTCCTTTGCCAACAGCGTAGAGGTCAAGCCCTACAGCGGCAAACAAACGACCGACGCTCAAACGCTGGTCGCTCAGGTAAAGGATATGATCTCTGTCAGAATGGATACCGACTGGATCTACGAGGAGGAAACCTCGTTTGAAACCGAGGTGACCTATGACGACAGTCTGCCTGCCGATTACGAAGAGATCACACAGGAAGGCGTCAACGGCGTCACAAAAATCACCTATCGCCTCACATATGTTGACGGCGTTCAGGTAGACGCGGTAGACACCAAAACCGAAGTTGTCACCGAAGCAGTTCCCGAGAAAAAGCTTGTCGGCACAGGCTACACAGCCGCCGAGGAAGAAACCGTCAGCGGCGACGTACCGGCTGAAAGCGAAAGCAGCAGCACAAGCAGCTCAAGCGGCTCCGGCAGCGCAAGCGGCAGCTTCATCTGGCCTGTTTCCCACACCCACAACATCACCAGCTATATGGAATGGCGCTGGGGCAGAATGCACAACGGTCTTGACATCGCCGGCGGCGATGACTACGGACAGCCCTTTATGGCTTCCGACGGCGGTACCGTTGTATGGTCAGGCGACGACGGCGGCGGCTACGGCAACTATGTAATGATCGACCACGGCAACGGTTATATGACCGTCTACGGCCACGCAAGCTCTCTTGCCTGCTCAACCGGCGATTATGTAAGCCAGGGACAGGTCATCGGTTATGTCGGCTCCACCGGCAACTCCACCGGACCTCACCTGCACTTCGAGATCCGTCTCAACGGCGAATATCAGGATCCCCTGAACTACGTCAGCTGATAAATCAAAACGCTCCCAAAACGGGAGCGTTTTTTGTTTTACATAAAACCTCTTACCCCGCCGCTATTTAAACATATACTTCGCCGTGTCGGCAACGTCGTTCATCGTGTGCTTTGCGCGGCTGATTTTTTTACGGATCTTCGGGTTTTCGTCTGCGGCGGATTTTCCGGCATATCCCAAACACGCTCCGGCGATCATACCGACCGCCACGCCCTTGACCATATTCATAAGCGGACTTTTGCTCATAAAATCACTCCTTGACTGAATTTGCAAGAAAGTACTTGCTAATTTATTGTTTACGGTTTAAAATAAAATAACAGTGTAAATTTTTATTTTTTGAAAAGGAAAGATCATATGCCCACCTTAAATCTTGTTTTAGTCGAGCCCGAAATACCTCAAAACACAGGAAACGTAGCGCGCACCTGCGCGGCGACCGGCGCCCGGCTTCATATCGTCAAGCCCATGGGCTTTGCGATCGATGACAAAAAGCTGAAGCGCGCCGGGCTGGACTACTGGCACCTGCTCGACCTCACCTACTACGAAAGCCTCGATGACTTTTTTCAAAAAAACGCCGGCGGAAATTTTTACTTTTTCTCAACCAAGGGCACCCATATCTACAGCGACGTAAAGTTCCCCGACAACAGCTTTTTGCTGTTCGGCAAAGAAACGCGCGGACTTCCGGAGCACGTCTTGATGAAGCACCCTAACGAAACCCTGCGCCTGCCTATGATTGACGAAGCGCGCAGCCTGAACCTCTCCAATTCCGTCGCGATAGCCGCCTACGAGGTGCTAAGGCAATGGAACTTCCCCGCCCTGCAAAACAAAGGCGAGCTGCACCGCCACAAATGGAGCGACGTCAATAACGCGGACTTGCTTAAGGGCGATTAATATTGCAATACAGAATTAAAAATAATAGTCAAATAATTAACAAATACACTTGCGAAAAACGGCAAAATATACTATAATATAAATGAGTGTAAAATACGCTGTATTTTTACAAATCTCTGACCACGAAAGGATGTTTTTACTATGCAGCTCAACAAAGTAACAGTTGATGACATCAATGTTAAGGGCAAAAAAGTGCTCGTTCGCGTTGACTTCAACGTACCTCTCAAGGACGGCGTGATCACCAATGACAACAGAATCACCGCTGCTCTGCCCACAATTAAAAAACTGATCGCTGACGGCGGCAAGGTTATCCTCTGCTCTCACCTCGGCAAGCCCAAAAACGGCCCCGAAGAGAAATTCAGCCTGGCTCCCGTGGCTGTTCGTCTGTCCGAGCTTCTCGGTCAGGACGTAGTATTCGCAAACGACGACGAGGTCGTAGGCGAAAACGCAAAGAAGGCAGTTGCCGAAATGAAAGACGGCGACGTAGTGCTTCTGCAGAACACCCGTTTCAGAAAAGAAGAAACCAAAAACCTCGAGCCCTTCTCCGCCGAGCTTGCTTCTTTGGCTGATGTATTCGTTATGGACGCGTTCGGTTCCGCTCACCGCGCTCACTGCTCAACAGCAGGCGTGACCGACCACATCAAGGACACCGCTGTCGGCTACCTGATGCAGAAAGAGATCAATTACCTCGGCAATGCCGTAGAAACTCCCGTTCGTCCCTTCGTTGCCATCCTCGGCGGCGCAAAGGTCGCGGACAAGCTCAACGTTATCTCCAACCTGCTCGAAAAGTGCGACACCCTCATCATCGGCGGCGGTATGGCATACACCTTCCTGAAGGCTCAGGGCAAGGAAGTCGGCAAATCCCTTGTTGACGACACCAAGCTCGACTACTGCAAGGATATGATCAAAAAGGCTGAGGAGCTCGGCAAGCAGCTGCTTCTCCCGGTAGACACCACTATCGCGGCTGAGTTCCCGAACCCCATCGACGGTCCCATCGACGTTGAGGTCGTTGACGTAGACGCTATTCCGGCAGATATGGAAGGCCTTGACATCGGCACAAAAACCCAGGAGCTGTTCGCAGAGGCTGTCAAGAACGCAAAGACCGTTGTTTGGAACGGACCTATGGGCGTATTCGAGAACCCCACTCTTGCGGCAGGCACCATCGCGGTCGCAAAGGCGCTGGCTGAAACCGACGCTACAACCATCATCGGCGGCGGCGACAGCGCGGCAGCTGTTATCCAGCTCGGCTTTGCCGATAAGATGAGCCACATCTCCACCGGCGGCGGCGCTTCCCTGGAGTATCTCGAAGGCAAAACCCTTCCCGGCATCGCGGTAATCGCCGACAAATAATTTGCCTTTGGCAAACAAACCGATTGACTTTATCAATCGCCTATAGCACCAACCCCGTAGGGGCGACCCTTGCGGTCGCCCTTATGTTTTGTCAATATTTTTCTTGAAAGGAATTTTAATTATGGATAAAGCAAAAAGAAAAGCCATCATCGCCGGCAACTGGAAAATGAACAAAACCCCCAAGGAAGCAAAAGAGCTTCTCAACGCTATCGCTCCCCTGGTTGCGGACGCCGACTGCGAAGTGATCGCCTGCGTTCCCTACGTTGACCTTGCAACAGCTATCGAAGCCACCGCAGGCACCAACGTTAAAATCGGCGCGGAAAACTGCCACTGGGCTGAAAGCGGCGCTTTCACCGGCGAAATCTCCACCGGAATGCTCAAGGAGATCGGCGTTGAGTATGTTGTTCTCGGTCACAGCGAGCGCAGACAGTACTTCGGCGAAACCGACGAAACCGTTAACAAAAGAACCAAGGCAGCGCTTGCGGCAGGCTTAAAGCCCATCGTTTGCGTCGGCGAGCTTCTCTGGGAGCGCGAGTGCAACATCACCGAGGAAGTCATCGCGCGTCAGATCAAGCTCGATCTGTGGGACGTCACCGAAGAAGAGCTGAAAAACGTTGTCATCGCCTACGAGCCCGTATGGGCTATCGGCACCGGCAAAACCGCTACCGCCGACCAGGCTGAGGAAGTTTGCGCATTCATCCGCGCACAGCTTGCCAAGCTCTACAATCAGGACGCCGCAGACGCTGTAACCATCCAGTACGGCGGCTCAATGAACGACGGCAATGCCGACGAGCTTCTCTCCAAGACCAACGTTGACGGCGGTCTCATCGGCGGCGCGTCACTCGTAGCCGAAAAATTCGCGGCTATCGTAAAAGCAGCCTCTAAATAATCAAAATTTTACAATTGAAAACGGAAGCCGGCGGGCAGGCAAAGCCCGCTCCAATTCCGTTTTCAATGCTTACAGAAAGGATTTTTAAATGAAAAAGCCTTTGATTCTTATGATTTTGGACGGCTTCGGCGTCGGCAAAAAGGGCGAGGAAGCGGCTAACGCGATCCTTGCCGCAAACACCCCGAACATCGACAAGCTGTTTGCCGAAAATCCGCTCACCCAAATCGGCGCATCCGGAATGGACGTCGGCTTGCCCGACGGTCAGATGGGCAACAGCGAGGTCGGCCACACCAACATCGGCGCAGGCAGGATCGTTTATCAGGAGCTGACCAGGATCACCAAAACCATCAACGACGACAAGCTGAAGGACAACGAAGCGATCGTCGGCGCGATGGACAAGGCGCTTGAAAACGGCACCGCTCTTCACTTTATGGGACTTCTCTCCCCCGGCGGCGTTCACAGCCACAACACCCACCTCTACGGTCTGCTGGAGCTTGCCAAGAAAAAAGGTCTGAAGGACGTTTATATCCACGCGTTCCTCGACGGCAGAGACGTTCCTCCCTCAAGCGCTGCTGACTATATGGCGGAAGCGGTTGAAAAGTGCAAAGAGATCGGCGTCGGCAAAATCGCCACCGTTATGGGCAGATACTACGCAATGGATCGTGACAACCGCTGGGAGCGCGTTGAAAAGGCATACGCCGCGCTTGTATACGGCGAAGGCGTTGAAGCGGATTGTCCGGTGCAGGCTGTCAAGGACAGCTACGCAAACGGCGTCACCGATGAATTTGTGATCCCCGTTGTTGTAAAAGACGGCGCGACGATCAAGCCGAACGACAGCGTTATTTTCTACAACTTCCGTCCCGACCGCGCGCGTGAGATCACACGCACCTTTGTTGATCCTGACTTCAACGGCTTCGAGCGCCGCAACGGCTTCTTCCCCGTTAACTACGTTTGTATGACGCAGTACGACGCCACCATGCCGAACGTAGAGATCGCCTTCAAGCCGCAAACGCTTGTAAACACAATGGGCGAGTACATTTCTTCACTCGGTATGAAGCAGCTTCGCATCGCCGAAACCGAAAAATACGCTCACGTGACCTTCTTCTTCAACGGCGGCGTTGAAAAGGTCTACGACGGCGAGGACAGGATACTTGTAAAATCTCCTGCCGTCGCAACATATGACCTCCAGCCCGAGATGAGCGCCTACGAGGTCAAGGACAAGCTGGTTGACGCCATTCACAGCGGCGTGTACGATATGATCATCCTCAACTTTGCCAACTGCGATATGGTCGGTCACACCGGCGTGTTTGAAGCAGCGGTCAAGGCGGTCGAGGCAGTGGACGACTGCGTTGGTCAGGTTGTTTCCGCGATCCGCGATATGGACGGCGTTGCGATCATCACCGCCGATCACGGCAACGCCGACAAAATGATCGACGAAGACGGCGAACCGTTTACCGCGCACACAACAAACCCCGTTCCCTTCTGCGTTATCGGCTATGACTGCAAGCTTCGCGAGGGCGGCGTTTTGGCTGACATCGCGCCCACTATGCTCAAAATTATGGACCTGCCGCAGCCTGAGGAAATGAGCGGCAAAAGCATTATCATATAATACTAACCTAAACAAAGCCTGTCGGACGCCGGCAGGCTTTTGCTTTTACTCAAAGTCTTTGGCAAATAAGCATTAAATAAACTGCACAAAAATCGCAAAAATCTTTGTGCAACATAATATGAAATCGTCTTAAAAAAAGCAAATTGCACAAACGAATCCGCTCCAAGTTGTTCAAAGAGCGGATTTTTTCATTTTTCCAAAAACGCATTGTTTAAACTATACAAATATGCTATAATGTTTTAGGAATATTTTATATATTTAGAAGTATTGCAAAAATTATTTTGAAGGGAGTTTTTTCTTTGAAACAATACGACGCGAAAAAGATTCTTAACATCGCGCTGGCAGGTCACAGCGGCTGCGGCAAAACTTCTGTCGCGGAATCCATTTTGTATCTCGCCAAGGCGAGCGACAGACTGGGAAAGATTGCCGACGGCAACACCACACTGGACTTTGACAGCGAGGAAATCAAGCGCCAGGCGTCCATTATGACCGCTGTTGCGCCCATAGAATGGAAAGGAACAAAAATCAACCTGATCGACACGCCCGGTCTGTTTGACTTTGCAGGCGGCGTTGCCGAGGGTATGCGCGCGGCAGACACCGCGCTGATCGTTGTTTCGGGCAAAGACGGCGTAAACGTCGGCACCGAAAAGGCTGTTGAAGCCGCCGACAAAGCAGGCTTGACCAAGGTATTCTTCGTCAACGGTCTGTGCGACGAGGACGCGCGCTTCTATCGCGTATTCGAAACCCTCAAATCCACCTTCGGTCCCTCCGTATGCCCGGTGGTCGTTCCCCACATCGTAGACGGTCAGGCAAACACCTACGTCAACCTTTTTGACTACAAGGCTTATGAATACGGCGCAAACGGCTCTGTAAAGCCCACCGCTCTGCCCGATATGGGCTCGCGTTTGGAGGGTCTGCGCGAAGCCATCAAGGAAGCTGTCGCCGAAACAAGCGAAGAACTGCTCGACAAATTCCTTATGGGCGAGGAGTTCACCCCCGAGGAGATCATCCTCGGCGTTTCCCAGGGCGTTAAGGACGGTTCCATCTGCCCGGTGTTCTGCGGCGACGCGCACAACACCTTCGCAATCGACCAGCTGCTCAACAGCCTTACTTGGCTTGCTCCCTCCGCTGCGGTTAAGGCAGAGGAGATCGGCGTAGATCTGGACGGCGAACCCGTTGAGGTTTCCGTAAACGTCAACGCAGCTGCCGCCGCGATCGTATTCAAGACCGTTGCCGACCCGTTCATCGGCAGACTGTCCTATGTAAAGGTCGTATCGGGCAAAATCGCTCCCGACGTTCCTGTCATCAATATGCGCACCGGCTCTCCCGAGCGCATCTCCAAGGTGCTGACTATGACCGGCAAAAAGCAGAGCGACGCCGACTACATCGGCGCAGGCGACATCGGCGCTATCCCCAAGCTGGTATCCACCAAAACCGGCGACACCCTCTGCTCGCCGCTTAGAAAGGTCATCCTCGACGGCATCGACTATCCCGTATCCAGCTATTCAATGGCGATCTATCCTGCCAAAAAGGGCGACGAGGACAAGGTCGCTCAGGCTGTCGGCAAGCTGGCTGACGAAGATCCCACGATCAAGTTTGAAAGCAATCACGAAACCCACGAAATGGTTATTTCCGGCTTGGGCGAACAGCACCTCGATGTTGTTATCTCACGCCTTAAGTCAAAATATAATGTAGAAGCAAAGCTTCAAAAGCCGAAGATCGCTTACCGCGAAACCATCCGCAAAAAGGTTTCCGCGCAGGGACGCTACAAAAAGCAGTCCGGCGGTCACGGCCAGTTTGGTGACGTTTGGATCGAGTTTGAGCCGTTCGACACCGACAGCCTTGAATTTGCCGAGCGCGTAGTCGGCGGCGCTGTTCCCAAGAACTTCTTCCCTGC
>JBGUOX010000108.1:0-5097 GCA_045129995.1 Ruminococcus sp.
TACCGACGTCAGTATGTTACCTAAAACTTAATATTCTGCCTTAGGGGGCTTTTTGTACTGTCCGCACAATTTGGGGCAGTTCAAAAAACGGTATGGGGGATTTTTATGTGAGTTCGATCGTGTATGCGGAAGCGGCGGCTTCGCTTTTGTCATCATCTGTCTTGTAATTTACGGCTACGGTACCTGTCAGCGTTTTGCTGTCCTTTGGCAGGCTGTAATAGACAACAGCGGTGACGGTCTCGCCCGGATTCAGCTCGAGGTACCCATCGTCCTTGACCTCACGCGACGCTTCGCTGTACTGCCACTGCGCGCCGCCGTCAAGCACAGGCTTCGGCACAAGATATGACTGTGTTTTTTCCGTGTTGTTGGTGATCTCCGCCGTAACAGCGACCTGCTGCCGCGTATCGTCAAAGGTGAGTGAAGGAGAGGCGACCTTTGCGCTTTTCAGCACAACGGTTCCGCCGCCGAAATCAAACGCCTCGCCGAGAGCTCGCGTCTTGCTGTCCGTCTGCGGTTTATCGGCTGCTTCCGGTACACCGGTTTTGTCGCGGTTGATAAAGTCGCTTACGATCGAACGGATTTTTTCTTCTCCGTAGGAATCCATCACCAGATTTACGGCGTTGGTGATCTTATCTATTGTCTGGTCGCGCTGCATGGTTTTATCAAGCCGCACAAGCGAAACGATACCTACGGTGACGCAGGTTGCCAGCACGCAAAACGCGATAACAACTGCCGAGCACGCCGTCAAAAATCGCAGCTTGTCGGGACGGCTCGCTTTTTCATTCGGCGTTTGAGTGTCATTTGGCGTATTTGGCACGACAGCGCCGCATTTGGGACACGCGGTACCGGTTTGAAATTCAATTCCGCAACGTGGACATTTCATAAAGATCACCTCTTGTTTTCTGCTTTGTATCATAGCACACGCTGTTGCAAATGTCAATTGCGGCAAAAAAGACTTGAAACCAACACGCATTTGTGCTATTATAGTAAACGTATAACTATGCAAGAATAATTGCAATGAAAAAGAGGTTTCCATATGTCGTCAACAAACGCTATCGGCGTGTTTGATTCCGGCTTGGGCGGATTAAGCGCGGTCAAGGAGTTTATGAACTTGCTGCCCAACGAAAAAATCGTGTACTTCGGCGATACCGGCCGCGTGCCATACGGACCGCGCAGCCGTGATATTATTTGCAGATACGCTATGCAGGACGCTCACTTCCTTTTGACGCACAATGTAAAGATGATCGTCGCCGCCTGCGGAACCGTAAGCTCGGTTGCCGGCGGAATGCTGGAGGAAAAGCTTGAGGTGCCTTACACCGGCGTGGTCAATCCCACCGCTTACACCGCTGTGCGAAAAACCAAAAACGGCAAAATCGGCGTCATCGGCACCGCAGCCACCGTCAACAGCCACAGCTACAAGCTGCGCCTTGAAAAGCTCGATCCTGCTGTCAGGGTGTTCGAGCAGGCGTGTCCGCTGTTTGTGTCTTTGGTGGAAAACGGTATCATTCATCACGACGACCAAATCACACGCCTGGTGGTGCGCCGCTATATGTCCGAGCTTAAGGAAAACGGCGTGGACACGGTGATACTGGGCTGCACTCATTTTCCGCTTCTGCGCGAGGCGATCTCAGATTATATGGGCGAAGGCGTCACGCTTGTGGATTCGGGCTTTGAAACCGCAAACTACGCCGCCAAGGTACTGCGCGAACAGAATTTGCTCACGGATGACAACACCCCAAAAACTCCGGAGTTTTTTGTAAGCGACACACCCGAAGGCTTTGAAAACGTTGCCGGTCTGTTTTTGGGCAGAGATATGGAACACACAGTCACACAGATCGACATTGAACAGTACTAAGGAACGGATATGGATAAGGAAAAGTATTTGATTTCCATTCTCGGCGAACAAACGCTGGACGGAGAAACCGACAAAATAGAGGTGCTCACCGCCGGCAACTTTATGAAGAAAAAAGATCATTTTTATATCGGCTATAAGGAATACGACGACGATAATCCCGAAACCTTCTACAATAATCTTATCAAGGTAGAGGGCGACCGCGTGACGATCAACCGCAAGGGACCGATGCGCTCGCAGCTTTTGCTGGAGAAGGGCAGACGTCACCAGTGCATTTATCAGACCGTCGCAGGCGATTTGAACATCGGCGTGTTTACAAAAACGCTCAACAACCAGCTGGGCGCCAAGGGCGGCAGGCTGGAGGTCAGCTACACGCTGGATTTCAACGCGGATCTGGTCAGCGAAAACCGATTTGTGATAGACATACAGGAAAAACACACAGAGCAGTGAGGTAATTATATGGATATTTATTCTCAGGCAGTTTCCGGGTTAAAGGAAGCGGTCACGGCGGCAATGAACAAGGCAATCGCGAGCGGCGACCTTCCCGAGGCGACCTTGCCCGGATTTATTATTGAAATACCGGCAGACAACAAAAACGGCGATTTTGCCACCAACGCGGCAATGGCAGGCGCAAAGAGCTTTCGTATGCCGCCGTTCAAGATCGCGCAGGCGATCACCAAGCACTTGGATCTAAGCGGCACATATTGCGAGCGCTTTGAAACAGCGGGACCGGGCTTTATCAACTTTTTCCTCGGCAGCGAGTTCTACAGCGCCGTGGTGAAGAATATTCTCAGCGATCCTGAGGGCTACGGCTCGTCCGATTTCGGCAACGGTGAAAAGGTGAACGTCGAGTTCGTTTCAGCCAATCCCACCGGCCCTATGCATATGGGCAACGCGCGCGGCGGCGCCTTGGGCGACTGCCTGGCGGCGGTGCTGAATAAGGCAGGCTTTGACGCATACCGCGAGTTTTATGTCAACGACGCCGGAAACCAGATCGAAAAATTTGCCTGTTCGCTGGAGGCGCGCTACCTGCAAATTTACAAGGGCGACGCCGTTGCTTTTCCCGAGGACGGCTATCAGGGCGCGGACATAACCGAGCTCGCAAAGGAATTTGCCGGCATCCACGGCGACAGCTTTGTTGAACAGGACAGCGCGGCGCGCAAAAAGGCGCTGGTCGATTACGCTCTGCCAAAGAATATCAAAAAAATGCAGGAGGATATGTCTACCTATAAGATCACTTACGACAAGTGGTTCTTTGAAAGCGAGCTGCACAAAAGCGGCGCGGTAAGGGCTGTCGTTGATTTGTTATGTGACAAGGGTCTGACATATGAGCAGGACGGCGCGATTTGGTATAAAAACAAGCAGGTTGTCACCGAAAAGCTGTTAAAAGAGGGAAAAACGCAGCAATACATCGATAATTTGGAGTTAAAGGACGATGTTTTGATCCGTCAAAACGGAAATCCCACATATTTTGCGGCGGATATTGCCTATCACAAGAACAAGTTTGACCGCGGCTTTGTTACCCTGATCGACATCTGGGGAGCCGATCATCACGGTCATGTTATGCGTATGAAGGGCGCCATGGACGCCATCGGATGTGACGGCAGCAAGCTGAACGTGGTTTTGATGCAGCTTGTAAAGCTGGTGCGCGGCGGCGAGCTCGTCAAGATGAGCAAGCGTACCGGCAAGGCGATCCAGCTGCGCGATCTGCTTGAGGAGGTGCCTGTTGACAGCGCGCGCTTCCTGTTTAATACCCGTGAAGCCAACACGCAGATGGACTTCGATCTCGATTTGGCGGTGACTCAGGACAACCAGAATCCCGTTTATTATGTTCAGTACGCGCACGCGCGTATTTGCAGCATATTCAAGGCCTTGAAAAAGGACGGCGTAGAGCCGCGCGAATGTTCAAGCGAGGAGCTTGCGCTGCTGACGGCGCCCGAGGAAAGGGAATTGATCCATCACCTCGCGCTGTACGAAAACGAGATCATCGCCGCGGCGAAGGATTACGATCCCACAAGGATTACGCGCTATGTCACCCAAACGGCAACGCTGTTCCACAAGTTTTATAACGCCTGCCGCGTCAAGGGAGACGATGAAGGTCTGACGCAGGCTCGTCTGGCGCTGTGCGACTGCACGCGCGCTGTGATCAAAAACGTGCTGACAATGTTCAACATCACCTGCCCCGACAGTATGTAACAAGGCGGTTTTCAGATATAAGGATGGAAAGGAAGATTAGATATGACGCTTGAGTATAACAAGGCATTTGATTTAGTGACCGGAAAGGTGGAGGAAGAGCTTTCCAAGCAGGGCTTCGCGCGGCAGAACGTTTCCGCGGAAAACGCCAGCGATTTGGTGGCTCTGTTCACCGGAGAGAACGTCGCTTATTCGGTGCTGTATGAAAAGAAAAAGCAGACAATGCTGCTGCGCACCTGCCCGATGACCGACGATGGTCCCGACAACGATTGGCGCACGCTGTCCACATGGCTGTATGACGACACCGTTTCCACACAGAAGGACGCCGAAAGCATTGCCAACGACTTTTTGGACGGCTTGTCAGGCTCGGTCGCTATGAAGCGCGCCAAGCAAAGCAAGTCAAAGAAAAAGAAAAGCGATGACGGAAGCGCCGATCCCAAGTTCCTTGCCAAGCGCTTTGTTGCGGTATTTCCCGAGCTGCGCGAGGAGATCCAGATGGAAGAGGACTGCTACTATCCGTTCCGCGGCGCTACCTTTGCCAAGGAGCACATCGCGCCCAAGCTGCCGGATTACATCCGTAAGGCAAACGCCAAGGAGCTTGAAAAGCTGGGCGGAATTTTCAGCCTGCAGTACGGCAACGGCGACGCCGACACGCGCGCGGTCATCACCAATGTGATTATCAACAGCCTTGACGACAGCGACTATAAAACGCTTTCCGAGTATTTCGGCGACGAGCTGAAAATCGCGGCGAAGTTTGAGCGCAAGTACAAGGGCAAGCAGGTGAAACCCGAAAAGGTGAAGGTTAAAAAGCCTTCGCGCATTTCCACACTGCGCGAACAGTAACCGAAAACGTTAAGAGCTGAGCGCTGACGGTTGAATGTTTATCCGCATTTGACCTTCATTTCTTAGCGCTCAGCTCCTAAAAAAGGCTTGACAAGCCGAAAAATATATGATAAAATAGCTTTACCTCTAAAAGGGGCTTTATTTTTGTGCCCTGTTGAGGGAGGCTAAAAATATTCCGAATAACCGGGAGGTGCCGTTATGAGAGTTAA
>JBGUOX010000109.1:0-8299 GCA_045129995.1 Ruminococcus sp.
AAGCTCCTGCCATGTGCAGTAGGGCGCTTCGCTTTTTGAGCGAGCCTCGGGCGCGTTGGACGCGTTGTCGATCTCATAGCCGATCAACGCCAGCGACGCCTTCATTTTATGCTTTTTCAGCAGCGGCCACGCGCGCTTGTAAACGCCGTATTTTCCGTCGTCGATGGTGATAAGAACGGGCTTTTTGGGCATTTCGCCCTTGCCGTTGAGATAATCGATCAGCTGTGCGGCGGTGATGGTGGTGTAGCCGTTCTTTTCCAGCCATTGCAGATCGCTTTCAAATTCGGAGGCATAGACGGCGTATTCGTCAAAGGCGACGCCTGAATCCAGATCCTCCTGCGTGACAAATTCGTGGTACATCAGCACCGGAACGGCGAACGCGGTTTTGGCGTTGAAGCCGGTTTTTTGCGGCTTGCTAAGCTCGCTTTTGACGCCGTTGCGGGAAACGCGTACGCGGTAGAACCAGTCTGTTTTTTTGTCTTCATGCGCGTCATACAAGAACGGTTCGCCGCAGGTTTTCGCAAGCGAATAGCCGCTTGTTTCGGAAGCCGAGCGGTAAAACTCGTAGGTGCAGTTTTCCTGCGGCTTGACGGCGACCACCGCCGTGTAGGGATCCATGGCGGTCACGTAGTCGATAACAGGCTTCTCGGGCGGCTCCCCTGAGGGATCGGTCGGATCGGGCGGCACGGTCAGGGTGCTTTCCACGGCGTCGGAAACGCCGTTTTTGCCGATGATCTCGAGCTTGTAGGTATAGACGCCGCCGCTTTTTACAAAGCGGTCGGTGTAGCTTGTTTCGTCGCCGTCGGAATCAAATATGAACTTGTATTCATCGTCCTGAGGTCCAAGACGATACAGGCGGTAGGTGTGCGCTTCGTCGCTTTGCGCCCAGCTGATGACTGCCGCGCGGTTTTCAAGACCGACGGACAGCTTTTCCGGCGCCGAGGGCTTTTTGCCGCAGGCGGTCAGCAGACAGCAGGCAAGCAAAAGCACCGCTATGAAACGTTTCATATCAGTTGGATACCTCGTCGTTCTGCATAACAATGTTGACGTATTCGATTCCGCCGAGCTTATAGATGGCGTCGGTAAGGTTGCCGTCCTTTTCTTCGACGCGTCTGAGCTGGCTTGCGCTGATTTCGTAGATGAACTCAATGTTTTCTTCGTCCGAATTTCTGACGCGCAGGATAGCCTTGCGCTTGAACACCGAGAACATATGCGCCTGGATCGAGGACTGGCGGCTGCGCGAGCCGCGGATGATGACAAGCATACGGTTGTCGCTTTTGATGAGTCCGAGAGAAAGCAGGATGAGGAAGGTCACAGCGCTGCCGATCGCGGCGACCAGATAGTCGCCTACGCCGCAGCAAATGCCGGCGATGACAGTCCAGAAAATATAGACGGTGTCGCGGCTGTCCTTGATGGCGGTGCGGAAACGCACGATGGACAGCGCACCGACCATACCGAGAGAAAGCGCGATGTTGTTGCCGATGACCGTCATTACCGTTCCGGTAAGCACTGTCATAACCACCAGTGAAGCGTTGAATTTTTTGCTGTAGATGGTACCCTTGTGGGTGATCATATAGGACAAGAAAATAAAAATGCCCAAAGCTGCCGCCACAAGAATATTAAAAATAATGCTCTCGAGGCTTAATTCGCCGGTCGTCTGAAAAAGGTTAAATAGCTTATCTTTCATTTTCAACTCTCCTTACAGGTGGGTTTGGTACGCGTTTTGTCTTGCCAGCATATATTTGCTGACGGACAGCTCGCTTTTGTCGATGCAGTTTATCATACTTTGAATGTAATTCAAAATAAAGCCGTTAAACTTGACCTCCAGCACAACATTGTACGGGTCAAGCACCGGATTCATATTCAGGCGCTCCGAAAACAGATCGAAGCAGCTTTCGGTGGACACGATGCAGTTGTCGAAGGTGACGCGGATTTTGTTTTCCTTGGCGATGAACGCCTTGCGGTTGTATTGAACGATCGTCCGTGGAATATACGCGCGGGTTTGCATGAAGCCGTATATTTCGGCGGCAAAAGGATCCTTGTAGTGAAGCAACGGAGTGTAGTCGCATTTGATCAGCCGCTGTGCGTCCTCGCGGGTGACGCGAAGCGAACGCTTGAGCTGGCGCGCGCCCTGCTTTTGCTTCATTTCCAGCATGGCGTAATCGTGCTTTGGATCGTAGCAGCGAAGGCGGATCTTTCGTCTCAGCTCCACGCCCGCCTGCTTTTCGAAGCAATCCGTATCATACGGAGTGTCGAAATATAAAGAACGAATGAGATAACCGTGCGTTCCGTTGTGCGGATCCTGCCTCATCACCTTTTCCAGTCTGCCGGCGGTGCTGCGATAATCGGCCACGCTGATCAAAAACTTTTTTTCTTCACGGAATACCTTATTCAATGGATCACCACCTTAGAATATAAATGAACGCGCTTGAAGGTACAAGCTTATGAAAAAAATAACCAGCCGCAATTTAAAAATTGCGGCTGGTCTATCATACGCCGAAAAAGCGCTTTAGATACCTTGGCTTTGCGTCCCTGCCTTTCAACAGGTTTGCCCTTTATTTTACCTTATTATACAAAAGATTTGAAATAAAGTCAAGCAAAAATAACAAATTAGTAACAAATTTTTTCGCAGCGGGAAATATGCCGTTTGGAAGCTTCGATTTATTGTAAAATTCGGTTATTTTTTGCTTTACTGTGGTTTTATTATATCAGGTCGACCTTTGCAGCTTCTTTGCAAATTTGATAAATTTTTTACAGTTTTTATCTTTTTATTTATCACTTGGTATGCTATAATGGAGGCAGAGCAAAAGGAGGCGTTCGGATGAAAAAAATTATCGGCGGCAAAGCTTTTTCGGCAGCTGTTGCCGGATTTATTATACTGTCGCTTGTTTTTGTTATAGTTCAGTGCTCGCCGTATTTTATGCCTGATTTTTCGACGAATAAAATGAACGTGATGCTGCACGGCGAATACCGTGTTGACGACGGAGAGTGGAAAAGTATTGATCCCGGTCAAAGCATAAACGAGCATTTTCACAAAATCACCGTCAGAGGCAAGCTGGACGAAACGGTGCCTGCTTTTGAGTTGTTGGCGGTTTCGTCAAAGGATGTTTGGTACAAGCTGAAAAGCGCGGACGGAGAATTTGAATTGGACAGCCGCCGAGTCTATCCGGATATTCCGGAGAAATACTTTTTGCCGGCGGACAGGATGCTGAAAACGCCGGGTTATGAGGTGTCGCAGCTGGTGACCGAGGTGTTTCCGGAAAAGGTTTTGTTTGGCGAGGAGGATTTGATTTTAGAGGTTGAATATCCTTACTCGCTGGCGACGCAAAGCTTTGCGGACTGCTTTTCGGTGCTGTGCTGCCGGTATGACGGCTTGTATAATCAGTTGTTCTTCAAGTCTGTGCCGACGGTTTTGCTTTTTGTTCTTGTTTGCTTTTTCGGTTTGTTTTTCTTCCCTGTTTCGGGATTTATACTGGGAAAAATAAACTATAAATATCTTTGCTTCGGACTTTTGTGCTTTTTGTGGGGACTGTATATGATAATGCAGTCGCTGGACGATTTTTTGAATTTGTGGATCACCGACGTTACGATGTGTTTGTTTGCGGTAAGGATGACGAGCTATTTGTTCGTTACGGCGATTTTCCTTTACCTGAAATCCAATTTGCAAAAGCCGGTGACAAGGGCGATCGCAAACATTACGGTAGCGGTGTTCTTTTTGGCGGCTGCCGCTGCCGCCGTTTTGCACCTGAGCGCCGCTGTTGACCTGACCGCTACCATGCCGAATGTGTTTATTGTGATAGCGGTATGCACGGTGACGATGATCGTTTTGCTGTGCACAGAGCTTCGCGGCAACCGCCACGCGTTGGTGTTTTTTATTTCGTGGATGCCGCTGATCCTGACCTTGGCGCTGGATGTGATCGATCAGTATTTTCATCTTGCCGGATCGCATTTCTTCAACTACGGCCTGGCGATCACCATGGCTTATCAAATCGTTCGCCTGATACTCGATTTGCGGATTCAATATAAGGAAGCTATTCGGTATCAGCAAATGCAAAAGGAGCTGTATGAAGCCAAGGTGAGCGTGATGGTGTCGCAGATTCAGCCGCACTTTATGTACAACGCGCTGAGCTCGATAGCAATGATGTGTACGCTTGACCCGGAGACCGCGCAGGAGGCGACCGTGACCTTTGCCGATTATTTGCGCGGAAATATGGACTCGCTGAAGCAGACCGCGCCCGTTCCGTTTGAAACGGAGCTTGAGCATTTGAAAAAGTATCTTTATATTGAAAAGCTGCGGTTCGCCGATATGCTTAATATTGAATATGACATTCAGGCAACGGACTTTAAGCTGCCGCTGCTGAGCATTCAGCCGCTTGTTGAGAACGCCGTGAAGCACGGCGTGGGAATGACAGAGGACGGCGGAACGGTGAAGATCTCCACGCGCGAAACAGACGACGCGTTTGAGGTGATCGTTGAGGACGACGGCGCAGGCTTTGACGTTAACGAAAAGAAGGACGACGGACGTTCCCACGTTGGAATGGAAAACACAAAAAAACGCCTGCACGATATGTGCGGCGGCAATGTTATTATTACAAGCGAGATCGGCAAAGGAACAAAAGCAACGGTGATTTTGCCTAAGGAGGGACAAAAAGATGAGAATACTGTGCGTTGACGACGAACCGCTGGCGCTGCAAATGCTGGAGATGTCGGTGAAAAAAGCAAAGCCCGACGCGGAGGTTTTTGCCTTTAGAAAGCCGCGCGAGCTGCTTGAGGAGGCGCAAAAGGGCGGCTGCGACATTGCGTTTCTTGACATTCATATGCGCGGAATGAACGGCGTGGAGCTTGCCAAGGAGCTGAAAACCGTCAACCCGAAAATGAATATTATTTTTGTGACGGGCTTTTCGGATTACGCGGGAGACGCGATGAGCCTGCACGCGAGCGGATACATTATGAAACCTGTCAATCAAGCCAAGGTGGAAAAGGAGCTTTCCGACCTGCGGTTTCCTATTGTCCCGAAGAAGAACGCAAAGCTTAGGGTGCAGTGCTTCGGCAACTTTGACGTGTTTACTCCCGACGGCGCGCACGTTCGCTTTGAACGCAGCAAGGCAAAGGAGGTTTTTGCATACCTTGTTCACAAGCAGGGCAGCTCCTGCACCACGCGTGAGATTTTTGCCGCGATTTTTGAGGACGAGCCGTATGACAAAAAGCTGCAAAATCTTTTGCAGACCTATATTTACGCGATGATAAAAAGTCTGAAAGCCGTCGGCGCGGAGGACGCGGTGGTGCGCAGCTACAATGCTCTGGCTGTTAATCCCGATGTTCTTGACTGCGACTACTACCGCTTTAAGGAGCTGGACGCCGGCGCGGTCAACTCGTATCAGAACGAGTATATGAGCCAGTATTATTGGGCTGACTTTTTATACGATTATTGATTTGCAAACCGTCCTGTCTGATCCCTGTGGCAGGGCGGTTTTCTTTTTGGCTGCCGGAGAGCTTTAGGAATAGTCGCAAGGCATAAAAATCGACCTTTCGGCTGTTGTGGTTCGGCGATTTCGGCGCTATAATAATGATGGGAGATCATATTCACTTTGAAGGGAGCGAGGATTATGAAATACAAAATACTCAGCGTGCTGATGAGTCTTTCTTTGCTTGCCGGAATGACGGCGGTTATTCCGCACGTCGGCGCCGCGGAAGCGCAGAGCTTTCAGACAAGCGCGTCGGGAACGACCGGCAGCTGCACGTGGTCGCTGAGCGGAACCGTGCTTACGATTTCGGGCAACGGCAGGATGAAGGATTATGACGCGAGCTACAATTCCTCTACCAAGCCGCCGTGGGGCAAAAACATTACGAAGGTCATCGTGAACTACGGCGTGACATATATCGGCGAGGACGCCTTTTACGGATGCGAAAGCCTGACCGAGGTGCATCTTTCGGACGGCACGCTGAAGGAAATAGGCGTAACCGCGTTTGGCGAATGCCGCAATTTGGAAGAGCTGGTGATTCCCGACTCGGTTGAAACCATTGACGAATACGCGTTTGGAAGCTGTTACTCCCTGACAGACGTCACTTTGTCAAATAATTTGACCTCTTTGGGGTATAACGCGTTTTACAGATGTTTGGCGCTGGAGCAGATCGAGCTGCCGGACTCCCTTACCGAGCTGGAGGGCGAGGTGTTCTATATGTGCACCAAGCTGAAAAGCGTGAAGCTGCCTTCACAGCTGGAGTCCATCGGCATCGGGGCGTTTCAGTACTGCTCGGCGCTTGAAAGCATAACGCTTCCCGAAACATTGACTGCCATTAAAGGCAGCGCGTTCTACGACTGCACCTCCTTGGCGACAATCAATATCCCCTCGGGCGTGACGGAGTTCGGCGCAAATATTTTTAAAAATACGGCATGGCTTGAAAGCCTGCCCGACGGCGCCGTTTATATCAACAACTGCCTTTTGGATTACAAGGGCGAGTGTCCGACGGAGCTGGTCGTCCGCGACGGCACCGTTAAGATATACGGCGTTACCGACCAAACAAAGCTGCAAAGGGTCATTATTCCCGACAGCGTGACCGGTATCCTTAACAGCGCGTTTTCCGGGTGTACGGCTTTGACCGACGCCGCGATCCCCGACAGCGTGACGGAGATCGGCGGCGCGGCGTTTTCCGGATGCACCGCGCTGAAAAGCGTGTATATGCCCGACAGCGTGACATCAATTGGATGGAGCGCGTTCAGCGACTGCACCGCTCTGGAGGAGCTGCGACTTTCGGAGAGCATTTCCGTCATCAGCGCCTACTACGGCGAAGACGGTGTGGGCGGCTATGTATTCAACGGCTGCTCCGCTCTTAAAACGCTGGTGATCCCCAAGGGAATACGCCGCGTGGCAGGCGCGTTCCGCGGCTGCACTTCGCTTGAAAGGGTGCTGGCGCTGAATCCCGATTTTACTTATTACGACGCTTTTGTGCGCACCGTCAGCCCTTATACATATGCTTCCGTGTACAAGCTGAGCCCGTCCGGCGATTGCAGAGTGGAGCTGGACGGAAATGTGCTGAGGATCAGCGGCAGCGGCGCGATGGCTGACTACAGCGACGAAAATCCTTTTGCTTTGAGTTTGTTCCCCGAATACGCGGACATGGTGACCTCTGTTGTGATAGAGGAAGGCGTGACCGCCGTCGGCGACAACGCCTTTGCCGGCTTGAAGAACCTTTCAAGCGTGAGCGTGCCCTCTACCCTGACGAGTGTGGGCGATTCCGCTTTTGAGGGCTGCGTTTCGCTTGACGCGCTTCCAGACCTGACAAACGTTACGCATTTGGGAAGCCGCGCCCTTGAAAACACCGCGTGGCTGAACCGTCAGCCCGACGGGAAGGTGATGGCGGACGATATTTTGTATGAATACAAGGGCGAATGTCCTGGCTTTGTCAGGGTCGATGCGAGAGTTGTCGCGGCAGGCGCGTTCGGCGGCAGCCAAGGTATTGAGCAGGTCGAGATTGGCGAAGGCGTGGAAGCGATCAACGCCGGAGCGTTCGCGGATTGTCCGTCGCTTGTGGCGGCAGGCTTTTTCTCGGATGACTGTGTGATTGAGGACGGCGCGTTTTTGAACAGTCCGCAGCTTGTATTTTACTGCTCTCACAATTCCACGGCTCACCTTTACGCAAAGGCAAACAACATTATTTTCCGCAAGGTGAGCGGACAAACCGGCGACTTGCGATGGGTGATGGAAGGAACAAAGCTGACGGTTTTCGGCAGCGGAAGCATTCCGTCGGGGGACGGTCCGTGGCACAATGACGTGACGGAAATAGTTCTCGGCAAAGGCGTGAGCAGCGTTGGCAACAGCGCCTTTGGCAACCTGAACAGGCTGAACAAGCTTGTGGTTCAGTCGCGCACCACTTCCTTTGGCAGTTTTACGCTTCCGGCGTCGCGCGAGGTTGAGGTGTATTGCTACAAAAACTCCGAAGCAGACAAAAAGCTTAAGCCGACGATCATAAATCCGGTGACGGTTTTTTATCTGGGCGAAAAGGGAGATGTGAACACCGACGGCGTCGTGAGCATTGACGACGCGACGCTGCTGCAAAGCCTCCTTGCGGAGTTCGGCGACCGTCTTTTGACGGCGGACGACCCTGATGTTTTGGCGCAGGGCGACCTTAACGGCGACGGACGGCTGAGCGTCAGCGACTTAACCTTGCTTCAAAGATTCCTTGCGGGATATACCGACAACCTGTAACATCAATTAATACTAATTCCTGATAGAAAGTAGACTTATATTTTGCGAGGATATTTTTCGCAAGACAAGGCGAAGGACGCAGCAAGGCTGGC
>JBGUOX010000110.1:0-5564 GCA_045129995.1 Ruminococcus sp.
GCCAGCCTTGCCGCGTCCTTCGCCTTGTCTTGCGAAAAATATCCTCGCAAAATATAAGTCTACTTTCTATCAGGAATTAGTATAATATGATAATATCATTGTATCATCATCACAAATCCATTGCAAGCAACAACGTGAAAGGAACACCCATGAACCCTCTGCCCAAAGGTGTTCCTTTTATCGCATAAAATTATTTCTTGGATTTTCCCATTGCGCGCTTTAAGGAAAGATGAGAATTAATATATTGCTTATTAGCAAGCTTTTGACGTTGACGCTCCTGCGCTCGGGCGCGTTCACGTTCGGCGCGGTATTCCTCAACCTTCTCAGCCTTCACCGCCGTGTCGGCAAACAGACGCACAAAATCGGGCATTATTTCCACAAACCCCTCGGTAACGGCGACCTTTTGCCATTCACCGTCAGCTAAAAAGCGGATTTCGCCTCTTTTCAGCGCACAAATCACAGGCTCGTGTCCTGCCATAACGCCTCTGCTGCCGTCAACCGATTCAAACACTAAATGCTCGCATGCGCCCTTGTAAAAGCAGCCGCCCGTGGAGTAGATTTCAAGATTAAAAACACTTGCCATCCTACATCACTCCTCTTCGAGCTTTGCCGCCTTAGCGATGACGTCGTCAATCGTTCCCACATTGTGGAACGCGGATTCGGGATACTGATCCATCTCGCCGTCAAGAATCGCCTTAAAGCCGCGCAGGGTATCCTTAATCGGAACATAGCAGCCGGGGATTCCGGTGAAGGTTTCGGCTACGTGGAAGGGCTGAGACATAAAGCGCTGAATTTTGCGCGCGCGCAAAACTGTCGCCTTGTCCGCTTCGTCAAGCTCCTCCATACCGAGAATGGCGATAATGTCCTGCAGCTCCTTGTATTTTTGGAGCACCTCCTGAACACGGCGCGCAATTGCATAATGCTCCTCGCCGACAACTTCCGGCTCCAGAATACGGCTGGTGGATTCAAGCGGATCGACAGCCGGGTAAATGCCCTGCTCTACAATCTTTCTCGACAAAACGGTGGTGGCGTCAAGATGGGTAAATGTGATGGCGGGAGCCGGGTCGGTCAGGTCGTCCGCAGGCACATAAACTGCCTGAACGGAGGTAATGGAACCCTTATCGGTAGAGGTGATGCGCTCCTCCAGTTCGCCCATTTCATTGGCAAGGGTAGGCTGATAGCCAACCGCCGAGGGCATTCTGCCGAGCAGCGCGGATACCTCAGAGCCCGCCTGCAAATATCTGAAAATGTTATCCACAAACAGCAGTACATCCTGATGCTGCACGTCGCGGAAATACTCCGCCATGGTCAAACCCGTCTGCGCGACTCTCATTCTTGATCCCGGCGGCTCGTTCATCTGACCGAACACAAGGGCGGTTTTGGCGATTACACCCGAATCCATCATCTCGTGCCAAAGGTCGTTGCCCTCACGGGAACGCTCACCTACACCGGTGAAGATGGAATAGCCACCGTGCTCTGTGGCGATATTTCTGATAAGCTCCTGAATCAAAACGGTTTTGCCGACGCCCGCGCCGCCAAACAGTCCGATTTTACCGCCCTTGACATAAGGAGCGAGCAGATCGATAACCTTGATACCTGTTTCAAGCACCTCCACAACGGGGCTTTGGTTGGCAAACTTGGGCGGTTCGCGGTGGATTTCCCAATACTGCTCTGCCTCAACATCGCCCGCGTAATCAATCGCTTCGCCCAGAACGTTAAACATTCTTCCGAGCGTTGCCTCGCCGACAGGCACCTTTATGCCGCTGCCTGTCGAGGTAACCTCCATACCCTTGCATAAGCCGTCGCTTGAAGACAGCATAATAGCGCGGACTACATGTCCGCCCATATGCTGCGCGACCTCCATCACACGGGTACGGCCGTCAATTTCAACGGTGAGTGCGTCCTTGATCATCGGCAGCTTCCTGTCGGGAAACGCCACGTCAACAACGGCGCCCATCACCTGTAATACTTTTCCTTTTATTATTTCCATTTTTGCACCTCTTTTGCGCAATTTTCAGGTTTTCCGGCTCAGCCTTTTTTCCGGCTCAGCCTTTTTTCCGGCTAAGGCTCTTTGCACCGCCGACAATCTCTGAAATCTCCTGCGTGATTGCCGCCTGTCTTGCGCGGTTATATTCAAGAGAAAGCTGTGTTATCAGATTGCGCGCGCTGGTAGTGGAGGAATCCATCGCCGCCATTCGCGCGTTATTCTCGGCGCAATATGCAGCTGTCAAAACGCCGTACATCAAACCTCCGGCAACGTTTGGACCGATGGTGTCGATGACCGCATGAGGAGACGGTTCGAACCTTGCTGTCATATAGCGTTCATCCGGCAGGTCGCCCTCCTCAAAGCGGTGCCTTTCCAGAGGGAACATCTTTACCATTTTCGGCACCTCAGCGCCGCGCTCGATTCTTGCATAGATGATATATACCTCGTCAAGTCTGCCGCTCAGATAATGGTCGGTGATAGTGTCGGCAATCTCCTTTGCCTTTTCAAAGGTCGGATTCTGCACTGCGTAGAGAAATTCAACGTCAACATTGGCGCCAATGCGCTCAAAATACACTCTGCCTGCCGTACCCACAGCAAAAATACCGGCATTTTTGTGCTTTGAAATCTCTGCCTCGGCAAACTTTACGATGTTATGATTATACGAACCGCACATGCCCTTGTCACCGCTGACAATGATATATCCGTATTTCTTTTGACTTTCGGGCTTATCGCGTCCGTTGTCAAAATACGGATGTGAAAAGTTGTCCGTGTGTTTTAAAACGTGGTGCACGGTTGTCTGTATGTTATCAAAATACGGCTGCATAGCCTCCCAATTCGCCCGCGCCTTTTTCATCTTGGAGGATGAAATCAGATACATGGCGTTGGTTATTTTCAAAATATCCTGAATGCCGGAGATCCTTTCCTTAATCTCATTCATATTAGCCATAGAAGAACCTCCTTTACCTTGCCTTAAACTCCTTGAACGCGGCAACGAGTTTTTCTTCCAATTCGGGAGAAAGCGTCTTGGTGCCGTTGATTTCGTCAATCAGCTCCTTGTGTTCCTCCTCAATAAATTGAAGCAGCCTTTTGGCAAATGGCTTGATTTCCGCTACGGGAACATCCTGCATTTGCTTTCTGCCTGCGGCAAGCAGCAAAATCACCTGCTCGTGCATTTTAAACGGCTGACAAAGCGGCTGTTTTAACAGTTCCATCAGTCTGTCGCCGAAATCGAGCAAATCCTTTGTCGCCTTGTCAAGCTCCGAGCTGAACTGGGTAAACACGCCCATTTCGCGGTACTGGGCAAGATCCATTCTCAATGTGCCCGAAACCTTTTTCATTGCCTTTGTCTGCGCCGCGCCGCCGACTCGCGATACCGACAAGCCTACGTTAACGGCGGGACGCATACCCGAGTTGAACAGCTGGGTTTCAAGAAAAATCTGTCCGTCCGTAATAGAGATAACATTTGTCGGAATGTAAGCGGAAACATCGCCCGCCTGCGTTTCGATAATCGGCAGGGCTGAAATCGAGCCGCCGCCGTGCTCGTCGTCAAGTCTGGATGAACGCTCAAGCAGTCTGGAATGCAGGTAGAAAACGTCGCCGGGGAACGCCTCGCGTCCGGGACTGCGCTCGAGCAGCAGGCTCATGGTTCTGTAAGCGACGGCGTGCTTTGATAGGTCATCGTAAACAATCAAAACATCCCTACCCTGTTTCATAAAATACTCGGCGATTGCCGTGCCGCTGTACGGCGCCATCCACTGCAGCGGAGCGAGGTCGCTGGCGAGCGACGCCACAACAATCGTATAATCCATCGCGCCGTGCTTTTTCAGGTCGTTGACGACCTTTGCCACGGTGGAAGCCTTTTGACCGATAGCAACGTATATGCAAATCATGTCCTGACCCTTTTGGTTGATCATGGCATCGACCGCAATGGATGTTTTGCCCGTCTGTCTGTCGCCGATAATCAGCTCACGCTGTCCGCGTCCTATGGGGAACATGGAGTCGATGGCGAGAATACCCGTTTGCAGCGGCTCGGAAACGCTCTTTCTGATACAAACGCCTGCCGCTTCCGCTTCAACCGGGAAAAAGTCGGCTGCGTTGATAGAACCCTTGCCGTCAATCGGCGCGCCGAGCGCGTCAACGACGCGTCCTATCATTTCTTCTCCGACGGGAACGCCGGCTCTTTTGCCTGTGCGCACTACCCCGGAGCCTTCGTAAAGACCGCGGTCGCTGCCGAGCAGCACCACGCCCACATAATCTTTGGTGATATTTTGAACAATACCCTTTACGCCGGTATCAAACTCTACCAGCTCTCCGAACATCACCTTTTCAAGTCCGAAGCAGTTTACGATACCGTCGTGAATAGAAAGTACCGAGCCGCCCTCGTTTACCTCGAGCTTTACCTCGAAGTCCGCGATTTCTTCCTTTATCATCGAAACGATATCGGAGCCCGCGTTCTCGGACGCGGCTCTTTTGGCAAGGTCCTTTTGCAGACCTTTTAATGCGTTTTTAACGCTCTTGTCGTAAGTTTTTCCGTCAGCATTAAGCACATAACCGCCGATTAATGACGGGTCGATTCTGATGTCAAGCACAACCTCGTTGCAGCCGAGCTTTTTACGGATGACTTCTCTGAACTGAGCAGTCAGCTCCTCCGAGGGCTTTTGCGCGCAGTAAAGCTGACAAACGACCGCGCCCTGCTGCTTTAACTTTAGCTTCTCATATTCCCTGACGACAGCAGGCAATTCATTCAACGCGCCCTTGTGCAAAAGCATTTTGATGCAGGATGCGCCTGCCGGTGAAAACGCTCTGTCCGCTATGCGTTCTTTTTCTTCGTCCGTGACCGTGCTCGACAGCATTGAGGAACGCAGCTCTTCGCTGTTGTTCCAAATATCCGTAATTTCACGAATATCATCGTGAGCAACGTCAGCTTCGAGCAACGCGGACGCTGTATTTTTTATCTCACTGTTATTCATTTTTATCCGCACCTACTTCCGCAAGGAGCTCCTCCGCGTATTTGCGGTCGCTTTCCTCGTCTATGATTCTTGATACAACACGGCCGGCGGTAAGAACTGCCAGTCCCGCAATTTCGTTTTGTGCGGATTCAATAGCCTCCTGCCTGTCGCGTTCAATCGTTTTTTGTGCGTCCGTAATCATGCTCTCCGCCTGCGCGTGAGCACCCGCGATAATCTCCGCCTTTTCCTTTTCGGCATATTTCTTCGCGTTACTTCTTATCTTGTCGGCTTCCTCATGAACATCCGCAAGTTCAGCCTCATACTGCGCTTTTAACTCCTCGGATTCCTCTCTTGCCGCCTGAGCGCTGTCGAGGTCATCCTGAATTTTTTGCTTGCGTTCATCCATTACCTTCATAACCGGCTTAAAAAGAAATATTCTGAGAAGAATGAAGAAAATCAGCAGGTTTACGACCGTCCACACAATATCCCATATATTAATATTAAGCATATGACCGTCCGCCTTCTTGTGATTTTTTATCTTATACTATTCTCTGATAAAAGACTTTAAAACAGATGTCGATGGAAAATTCCGCAGAACAAGGCGGAGGACGCAGGAATCCTGACGGATT
>JBGUOX010000111.1:0-11243 GCA_045129995.1 Ruminococcus sp.
AGTGATAAACGGCAAGGACGCGGCTGTTTTGGCGCGATATACCTCGGGCTGGGACGGCTACGCCGACAAGGTAAACCTTGACGCCGCGGACATAAACGGTGACGGAACGGTAAACGGCATGGATTCCGCAATTTTAATGCGCTACACCTCCGGCTGGGAAGGCTACGCAGATTATTTTAATTAATATTTCACAGGTATAACACAAGGGCATGGTTCAAACGAGCCGTGCCCTTGCTGATTTCATTTAACGGAAATTTGAAAATTGAAAATGCAAAATTTTGGTCGGGCAGACAGCCGTGTTTTGAAAAACACTTCTGTTCCCGGCTGTATTAATATGGATGGTTGATTATTCTTAGCGTTCACCGCATTTTACAGAGAGAACATAAAAACCAAACGTTGTTCCCATTGCCCTCACAACTTGAATTATTTCTATTTTTTCTCGCGAAACACCAAACGTCACCATAAATCAATCGTTAAGTACGCGACCTGAAAAACGCGAAGTAAAAAAAGAGGTTTTTGAAATCATATATGGTCTTAATTCACCGGCGAGGTACAGCGAGCCGCAGACGAGCACCGCGCCGCCGTTTTGCCGCGCGTTTTCAAGCGCGAGGTCAAAGGCGTTTTCCGCGTCCGCGCACGGAGTAACGTTTTTGCAGTACGGCTTGAATTTTCCGGCAAGCTCCTCTTCCCCGAGCGTCCGGGGATTGCTTACGCTGACCGCGAACACCGCTTCAAACAAGGGCGCAAGCAGCGAAATCGCGCTGTCGCAGTCCTTGTCGGCGAGCATACCCATTACGCAGTATATTTTTTTGCCGCGCAAAAACTGTTCAGCCGCCGCTTTAAGAGCCTGAGCGCCGTTCGGGTTGTGCGCTCCGTCGAGCAGCACCACGGGCTCAGCGCACAAAAGCTCGAGCCTTGCTGGGTTTTGAGCCGCGAAAACTCCGTTTTTAATATCGGCGTCGGTAAGCTCTAAAATGTTGTTCAGGCGCAGATATTCAAGCGCGGCGACTGCGGTTTTGGCGTTCTCAATTTGATGACTTCCGGCAAGCTTCAGCCTAAGCTCAATGCCGTTTGCCGTGAACACGCTGCCGCCGAGGTCTTGACTGAGCACCCGAACCTCAACGCTGCCGCTTTCTATCAGCGGAACGGCGGCGTTTTTTGCCGCCCGGGCGATAACCCCGAACGCGCGGCTGTCCTGAGCCGAGGTCACGGCGGCGGAGCCGGGCTTGATTATTCCTGCCTTTTGCGCCGCGATTTCTTCAAGCGTGCTGCCGAGCACGGCGGTGTGGTCAAGCCCGATGGTTGTGATTACCGAGCACAGCGGCGGCTTGATTACGTTGGTGCAGTCAAGCAGTCCGCCCATACCGGTTTCGAGCACCACTACGTCGCAGCTTTCGGCGGCGTGGATGTAAAACTCGAGCGCGTTAACATACTCAAACTCGGTTATAACCACGCCTTCGCCGCGCAGCTTCATAAGCACGGGATAGGTTTCCTCCACCGCTTTGGCAAGGGCTTCGCGGCTTATCATTTGGTTATTGATTTGGATTCGTTCGCGAAAATCGGTGATGTAGGGCGAAATAAACAGCCCTGTTTTGTAGCCTGCCGCCACAAGCACCGACGACAGCACCGCGCACACCGAGCCCTTGCCGTTTGTGCCGGCGACGTGAATGAACCTGAGCTTGTCCTGAGGATTGCCGAGACGTTCAAGCAGCGTGAGCATACGGTCAAGCCCCGGGCGCGACCCGAAGGTCAGCAGTGAATGTATTTTTTCGAGCGCCTCTTCATAGGTCATCAAATCAGCTCCCTGTAAATTTCGTTTTTCTTAAAGCCTGTTTCAGCCGCCGCGCGCTTTGCCGCTTCGGTCGCCTTAACTCCTTCGGCAGCAAGCGATTTTGCAAGCTTAACCGCCTGTTCAAGCGTGTATGATTTTTCTTCTTCGTCAGCGGTTTTGCCCTCGAGCACCAGCACAATTTCGCCGCGCACGCTGCCGTCCGCAAGGCTTTCGGCGGCGGAGGAGGTTGTTGTGCGGATAACCTCCTCGTGAAGCTTGGTGATTTCACGCACAATGGTAAGCCTGCGTTCGCCGAAGAACGCGTAAAAATCCCTGAGCGTTGCCGGAAGCTTGTGCGGAGCCTCGTAAAAAATCATTGTGCGGTGTTCGTTTTCAAGGCTTTTAAGGTGTTCGCCCCGGCTTTTTTTATTGACGCTCAAAAAGCCCTCAAAGGTGAAGCGTCCGGTGCTGAGCCCCGACACCGCCAGCGCCGCGATTAACGCGCTGGGACCGGGAATCACGACGGTTTTAATTCCGCGTTCTTCGCACAGCTTAATTAAATCCTCGCCGGGGTCTGAAATGCACGGCATACCGGCGTCGGTAACAACGGCGCAGCTTTCGCCCTGCTGAATACGGTCGCAGATTATCTCGCCGCGTTCGCGTTTGTTGTGCTCAAAATAGCTTATCATCGGCTTTTTAATGCCTAAATGATTTAGCAGCTTCATTGTTACGCGGGTGTCCTCGGCGGCGATAAAATCGACCTCGCCCAGCGTTTGCGCCGCCCTCGGCGACAGGTCGGACAAATTGCCTATCGGCGTGCCCGTAACATATAAAATTCCGCTCATTCTACACCTCCGCGCTTTTGTAGCTTCCGTAAATTTCCATCATCTCGGCTGAAAAACCGCCGTCGGCGCCTTCGATAAACAGCGTCGGCAGGGCTTCCATAAAGCCGCGCCTTCCGCCCTTTCTGCCCTCGATTAAAAACAGCTTCGGCGGCTTTGACGGGCGCTGCTGCACAAGCCGCAGGGCTTTTGGCTCAAGGTCAAACCGGCGCATACTTTCAAACACATCGGCAAGCCTTTCGGGGCGCTGGCACAGGCAAAACCTTCCGCCGAACTGCAAAAGCCGCGACGCCGATTCACACACATCGTCAAGCGTGCAGCCGGTTTCGTGTCTTGCGATAAGCTTTTTTTCCCCGGGGTTCGGCACGCCCGTTCCGCTGAGCTTGTACGGCGGATTGCAGGCGACAAGGTCATATTTTCCGAATTCGAGCCTGCCCTTCAAGTCCCTTAAATCGGTGTTGACAATGTTCAGACTTTGCCCGGCGTTATTAAATTCCGCGCTTTTTCGGATTAATTCGCAGGCTTCGCTTTGAATTTCAACCGCGTCAACCTTTAAATTTTTGTTGTTTTTAAGCCACAAAAACGCGATTGTTCCGCAGCCCGAGCCGAGGTCAACGCGCAGCCTGCCTCCCCTGCGGTCTGCAAAATCGGCAAGCAAAATTGTGTCGGTGGAAAAATGGTAGCTTTTTGAAACGTATATTTCAAAGCCGCCGCCGAGCGGCTCACGGTGATTGTCCTGCATTGTATTTATCCTTTCGGTGTTTTTTTGCCTTTATTATACAATAAAACCGCGGCATTATCAAGACCGCGGTTTGTTTATCCGGTTAGCTAAAAGTAACCGAAAACCAATAAAGGCGGCAAGGAAAACCTTGCCGCCGTTTTAAATTTTTGATCAGCCGGCCTGAGGAGCACCTACAGGACAAACATCAGCACATGAGCCGCAGTCAACGCAAGCGTCAGCGTCGATTACATACTTGCCGTCGCCCTCTGAAATAGCAGAGCAGGGACACTCGTCGGCGCAAGCACCGCACATGATGCATTCGTCATTAATTACATATGCCATAAATCTGACCTCCTTAAAAGATTTCAATTATATTTTAACATATATTTTAAAAATTGCAAGTGGTTTTTAAGAATTTTTATAATTTTCGTTTAACCTTACTCAATGCTCTTTAGTTCCTCAATTTCCTTGCGGTTAACCTTGATGTAGCCGTCCTTGATAAGCCTGCACTCCTTAACGGTGAAGGTTTTGGGAGCCACGTCGTCGGGGGTGTTGTCAAGCTTGACCTTGAGGGTTCTGGCAATCAGGTTGTTTTCAACCACAAGTCCCCTGCCCTCGGGAGTTTTAACAATCGCGCCCACCTTCGGCGTGTGTTTAAGAAGGTCGGTGTAAGCCTCCTGCTCGTATTTTAAGCAGCACATAAGCCTGCCGCAGGTGCCCGAAATTTTAACGGGAGAAAGCGAAAGCCCCTGTTCCTTTGCCATTTTGATTGACACAGGCTGAAATTCGCCCATAAAGCGGTTGCAGCAAAACGGTCTGCCGCAGATTCCCAGTCCGCCGACCATCTTTGCCTCGTCGCGCACGCCGATTTGCCTGAGCTCGATTCGCGTGCGGAAAACCGACGCCAAATCCTTTACCAGCGCGCGGAAATCAACCCTGCCGTCGGCGGTAAAGTAAAAGATGATTTTGCTGTTGTCAAAGGTGTATTCAACGTTTACAAGCTTCATTTCAAGCTTGTGAGCCGCGATTTTCTGTTCGCAGATTTTATACGCTTCCTTTTCGCGGAGCTTGTTTTCCGCAAGGTGGTTAAGGTCTTTTTCGGTAGCTATGCGGATAAGCGGTTTAAGCGGCTGCTTGATTTTTTCGTCGTCAACCTCCTTGTTGGAAGCGGCAACCTCACCGCATTCAAGTCCGCGCGCGGTTTCAACAATTACCATATCGCCCACGCTGAGCTCGTTGTCAAGGGGGTCAAAGTAATAAACCTTGCCCACTTCCTTGAACCTTACTCCTATTACCTCTGCCATGATATCCTCCTGAACTCTCCGCACAGCCGTGTTGTGAGGAGATTTATGTTAACGTTCTGTTTTATTTGCAAAGCCGAGCTGTCGCACAGCTCAATCATTTCTATCAGTTTAAATTTGGTGAACCTTGCCGCGAGCTTTTTTGCCGTTTGGCTGCCTGAGCGTACCTGTCCGCCGGAAAGCATCACCAGCGCGTCGCGGAATATTTGTTTAAGCGCGGTAAAAATACCGTCGCGCAGCTCCTTGTCCTCAAGCGCCCTCAGCGCGAGCAAAAGCTCATATTCGTGCGCCGCGGTTATGCCTTCGGCGATTTTTTCCGCCGCTGCCCGGGCGTTTTCGTCAACGCCTGCCTCGCCGCCCAGCCTGATTACCATACAGCGCGAGCGGATTGTGACAAGCAGCCTTTGGGCGTTTTCGCACAGCAAAATGAAGTACACGTTTTGAGGCGGTTCCTCAAAAAGCTTTAAAAATGTGTTTTGGCTGACGGTGCTCAGCCGTGTGTCCGCCTTGTCAAAAACATAAACCTTTGCCGCCGCGTCGTTTGGCTTGACGTAAGCGTCCTTTATTATTTCGCGCATACCTTCCGCGTCATAGGTTTTGCTTTTGTTTTTTGTCTGCGGATAAAAAATGTCGGGGTGCGCCTTGTTTTTTGCCTTAACGCAGTTTGGGCACTTTCCGCACGGACGGTTTTCGCCGCTGCCGCACACCGCATACATCGACATCAGCAGCGCAAGGCTTTGAGCCGCCTGCGAATCGCGGCTTTCGATTATTACCGCGTGGGGAATTCTTCCGCCGGCGTCAAGCGAATTAAGCACGCCGCGCGTTTTTCGGTCAAGGTCAAAGCCGTCAAAATTCATCTGTTGTCAATCCTTACGATGTTTGTAACAACATCGCCCTTTTCGGTGATGTCGATGTAACCGTAGCTTGCGCCGTAGCCGTTGCAGCTGCCGGGGTTCATAATGTAAAGTCCGTCGTCGTATTCGTTCACGGCGCAGTGGGTGTGGCCGTAAAGCAGGATGTCAGCCTTTTCCTCCCTTGCCGCGCAAACCATATTGTAGACAGTAAATTTTGCCTGATACATATGGCCGTGGGTGACAAACAGCTTTTTGCCGCCTACGGTTGCCGAAGCGGTCACCGGCAGGTCGCTTGACCAGTCACAGTTTCCGCGCACGCCGATGAAGGTTTTGCCCGGAATTGTCCGTTTAAGGTATTCAAACTGTTCGGCGCCGTCGCCGCAAAAAACGATTCCTTCGGCGTTTGGCTGGGCGTTTACGGCAAACAGCGCCGAGCGCATATCGCCGTGAATATCGGATAAAACTAAAATTCTCATAAAAACTCCGTGATAAATTTAAAAATCCGGCATAGTATATTGCGAGGTGGTTTTATGTCTGAAAATATTAACAAGCTGATTTCTCAGCTTTCTCAAAAATTAGGTACGTCGCCCGAACAGCTTTCCGACGCCGCGAAAAACGGCGATGTAAGCGGTATTCTTAAAAACAGCAATAATCCGCAGGCGGCGGAGGTAAGCCGTGTTTTAAGCGACCCCGAACAAACAAAAAAGCTTTTGCAAAGCCCTCAGGCTCAGGCGCTTATGAAGATGCTCGGCGGCGAAAAATAACCACGCGAGGTGAAAAAGGATGCCCGATATGCAGGATCAAATCAACAAAATACTGAGCAATCCCGAAGCGATGAAGCAGGTGCAAAGCCTTGGCGAACAGCTTGGGCTGAACGTGAGCTCTCCGCCCGCGCCCAAGCCCGAACCGGCTGCGCCGGCTTTAAACGCCGATTTGGCGCGCGTTATGAGCAGGCTGGCGCCGGTTATGAGCGCGGCTTCACCCGACAGCGAAACCGACGCCCTGTTAAACGCGCTCAGACCGTTTTTAAGCAGCGAAAAAGCGCGCAGGCTTGACAGCGCTCAGCGAATTATGAAGCTGATTAAGCTGATTCCGCTGATTAAAGACAGCGGTTTGTTTTTATAAACGCCTTGCCGAGATTTTTCGGGCAAGCTGACGTAATAATATTCCGGCAAGCCGTGCGCCTTGAATTGTGCGGTGTTGCCTAAAATGCGCACGGCGCAAAATTTAGGAGGAAAATATGCCGAGCTTTGAAGAAGAAGCCTTTGCCCGGGCGCGGCAGCTTCACCGCAAGCCCGAACCCAAGCCCGAACCGCGCCCCAAGCCCGAACCAAAACCCGAACCTGAGCCAGAGCCAAAGCCCGCGCCCGAGCCAAAGCCCGAAAAGCCGAAGGCGCCGCTAAAGCCCGGGAACCTTATTGACACGCTGTTCCGCGACAGGGACAAAAGCCTGATTTTAATGCTTATGCTTTTGCTTGCCGATGAACAGGGCGACCCGTCGCTGCTTTTCACTCTGGCGTATCTTCTGATGTAATCAGCGGATTTGACCGCTGCCCTTAATAATATACTTGCTGCTTGTGAGCGACGAAAGTCCCATGGGGCCTCGCGCGTGGAGCTTCTGGGTGGAAATTCCGATTTCCGCGCCGAGTCCGAACTCGCCGCCGTCGGTAAAGCGCGTTGAGGCGTTAACGTAAACCGCCGCCGAATCAACGCACGCGGTAAATTTTTCAGCCGCGGCGTAATCGCTTGTAACAATGCTTTCACTGTGACCGGTGCTGTACTTCGCAAGGTGCTCAATAGCCTCGTCAAGGCTGTCAACAACCTTAACCGCAAGGATATAATCGAGGAATTCCCTTGCGTAGTCGTCCTCGCAGGCAGGCACAACGCTCTCGCCCAAAATCGCGGCGGTGCGTTCGCAGCCGCGGATTTCAACGTTCTTTTTGTCAAGCTCCGCCTTGATAAGCGGCAAAGCGGCTTCGGCGATATCCTTGTGAACCAGCACGGTTTCGATTGCGTTGCAAACCGAAGGACGCGAGGTTTTTGCGTTATAAACTATATTTTTAGCCATATCCAAATCGGCTGACTTATCGACATAAACGTGGCAGTTGCCCACGCCTGTTTCAATTACGGGCACCTTGGCGTTATTGACAACGCTCTTAATCAGGCCTGCTCCTCCGCGCGGAATAAGCACGTCGAGGTACTCGGTAAGCTGCATAAGCTCTGTTGCGCTTTGGCGCGAGGTGTCGGTGATTAACTGAACGCAGTCGCGCGGAAGTCCCGAACGCTCAATCGCGTCGCGCATTACTTCGGCAATAGCCTTGTTTGAGTTTATCGCTTCCTTGCCGCCTCTGAGAATAACCGCGCTGCCTGCTTTAAGACACAGCGCCGCGGCGTCGGAGGTAACGTTGGGGCGTGCCTCGAAGATAATTCCGATTACGCCCATAGGCACGGTGATTTTCTCGATTTTCAAGCCGTTTTTAAGGGTTCTGCCCTCAAGGATTTTTCCTACCGGGTCAGCCTGGGCGGCAACCTCGGCAACTCCCTTTGCCATACCCTCGATTCTGCCGCGGTCAAGCTTCAGTCTGTCAATCAAGCTTTCGGTAAGCCCTGCCGCTCTTCCGTTTTCTATATCAATTTCGTTTGCTTCTATAATTTTGCCGCTGTTCTGAATCAGCGCCCCGGCGATTGCGTTAAGCGCGTCGTCCTTTTTTGCTCCTGCGGTCATCAAAACTCTCGACGCCGCCACGGCGTTTTGTCCCATAGCTTCAAGTGTGGTCATAAAAAAACCTTCCTTCTGTTATTTATGTTAATTAAAAATAATATAAAGTCTGTTACCGCAGCGCTTTATTCCTGAGCCAAAAATACCGTACCGGGGTTTTCGCCGTCGAAAACGTCGTACAAAAGCTCGGGCTTTTCGCCGTTGATAACATAGACCTCTATACCCCTTTTGGTGGCATAATCGGCAGCGTAAAGTTTTGTAATCATTCCGCCGGTGCCGCGGTTTGAGCCTGAGCCCGCCGCCATTTCGGTAATATCCTTGGTGATTTTTGCAACGACCTCAATTTTCGAAGCCTTGGGGTTTGTGCGCGGATTAGAGTCGTAAAGGCCGTCAATATCGGTCAGAATAATCAGCCTGTCTGCCGCTACGATTCTTGACACTATCGCCGACAGCATATCGTTATCGCCGAAGTTATTGCCGTCGAGCTCGTCGGTGGCGACGGTATCGTTTTCGTTGATTATGGGAATAACATCCATATCGAGCAGCGAATCAATAGTATTAAGCACGTTTTCACGCTTGCGGGTGGTTTCAACTGTGTCGGCGGTCAGCAAAATCTGAGCCACGTTATGGTTATATTCGCCGAACAGCTTGTCGTACATGAACATCAGCTCGCACTGTCCCAGCGCCGCCAAGGCCTGCTTCTTTTTGGTTTCGTCAGGGCGCCGCGAAAGCCCCATTTTTCCCATTCCTACGCCGATTGCGCCCGACGACACAAGCAAAACGTCCTCGCCGCTGTTATGCAAATCGCTCAGCACCTTGCAAAGGTGCTCAATGCGCCTGTAATTTATTTTTCCGTTTTCATATGTAAGGGTGGAGGTTCCCACCTTAATTACCGTTCTTCTCCTTGTCATACGCACACCTGTTTCCGCATAAAATTCCATTCTCAATTATACCACACCCCTCCCCAAACTTCAAGTATTTTATTTCGCGTTTTTCAGGTCGCGTTCTTGATGTCGGTTACTGTGATTATGTCGGCATTTCGCGAGAAAACATAATCTATCGGAAGCTTTGAGGGCAATGGGAACGGCGTTTTGTTGTTTTGCTTTCTGACTAAACTTCCTGCTAATCAACGGAAACGACGTTTTGTTGTTTTGCTTTCTGACTAAACTTCCTGCTAATCAACGGAAACGGCGTTTTGTTGTTTTGTTCTCTGACTAATCTTCCTGCAAAACACTAACCACTCCACACTCCACACTCCACACTAACCACTACCCACTAACCACTAACCGCTAACCACTAACCACTAACCTCTACCCGCTGATTTTCCGATAAAAAAAGAGCCGGCTAAGCCGACTCTTTTTTACAAACCGAGGTCTGATTTAAAAATTTCCGTAATTTTTTCCGCGTTGGGCGACACAATCAAGGTGACATAAAGCCCGAAGCTTTCGACCTTGCACTTGGAAACCATTTCCGCCTGCTTGGGGTTATAGTTTTTATTCTGAGCCATTTTGTTGTCGTAGCGTCCCTGCAAGGCTGACTGAACGTTTGCGGCTGCCGCCTGATCCTTGGCTTTAATCAGGACAATTTCCTCCTGATTGGTGCCGGTGCTGTTGATTCCGCCGGCAAATTCGTCAAATTCCTTATCGGTAAGACCGTAGTAGCGGTCAAGGCTTTTAGCGCTTGTGAACTCGTTAAAGTCCTTGATTTCCACCTTTGACTTTATATCGTCAAAAACCTGAGAAAGCGTCTTTGTGTTTTCCGCCTTTGACGCCGAAGAAGCGTCCTTTGAGCCTGCGCAGGAGCACAAAAGCAGTGCGGCGGTTAAGGCTGCCAGTATCAAGCATAGTTTTTTCATTGCATTTTCCCCCTTCGTTAAGCGTTGTTTTTAAGGTAATCCACCCAGATTTTGCACGCCTCTGTGGTGAAGTGGATACCCTGACCCTCGGGTTCGGGGTCGCCGCAGTATTTCTCGGGAAGCGCGCCGTTTTCATCGCACACGGCGCTGTAAACATCGAGGTATTTGTATCCGTTTTCGCTGCAGAAGCTCTGAAGCTTTTTGTTAAAGCTCCTGATAAGCTCGTTATATATAACCTCGTCCTCGTGAGAAGCCATTTTCGGGGTAACCGACTGGAAGTAAAGCTTTGCGTCGGGGGACTGGGCAACCAGCCTTTTGGTAAACTTTTTACACTCCTCGATCGCTCCGTCGGCGCCGTAAATTCCGATGTCGTTCATACCGAGCATAATAAACACCTTTGAAGCGCCTGTTACCTTAGCGCAGGTTTCGGCAAGAATATTTTTGCCCTTGTATGCCGGGTGAACGTTGCCTTCGGCGTCAAGATCCCACTGAGCGTTGGTGTAGCCGAGGCTTCCGGCGCAGATAAACTGGGCGTTGCCGAGCGCGTCGGGGTTGGGCTCGCAATAAAGGTCGAGCATAACGGTTACGCTGTCGCCTACAAACACGGCGTCGTCAAACCATTCGGCGGACTTGGGCGAGGTTTCGTCGTAGCCTGTCTTAACCTCCTTGGCGGCGGTTGTTGCCGCGCTGCTTGACGCCGAGCCTTCGCTGCTCTTGTCGCCTGAAGAGCCGCAGCCCGCGAAAACCGCCGAAGCCGCAATAATCAAACACATAAACAAAGATAACTTTTTCATACACAAACTTCCCTTTTACGACAATTTTCTAATTATAAATATAACAGATTAAAGAGTTAAAAGTCAAGCAAAACTTTGTCGCTAATTTAGAAAATTACACCTCTGTTTTTGGTTAAAATTACGCATAGCGGGTGCAAGTTGCATAATTATATATGTCAAATAATGTTTAATTATTACATAAAACAAAAAATTCAAAATAATTATCGAATAATTGTAGAAAAAGCGGACAATATATGTTATAATGAACGTGGAATATGCTAAACAGCCTTGTATAATACTAATTCCTGATAGAAAGTAGTCTTATATTTTGCGAGGATATTTTTCGCAAGACAAGGCGAAGGACGCGGCAAGGCTGGCGCCTTGCAAGGACGACAACGCAGTATTGC
>JBGUOX010000112.1:0-9592 GCA_045129995.1 Ruminococcus sp.
TTCTTCTCCGATTGGCGCAGTGATGTAAACATACACATCATAATCGGATTTTTCATCATAGTTTTCTCCCGAACGGGAACCGCCGAGTGCTATCGCCTCTACCTGAGCATATTCGGATAGTTTTTCAAATAATTGATTTATCATTTTTTCATCACCTATCAATTTCGATTTTTCGTAGAAATATCATATCATATTCAAATCAACTTGTCCAATACATTTTGTAAATAAATCGAATGTGCGGATTAAAAGAGTCTTAAAAACAGAAAAACGCCGTTCCAGCTTTTACACTGAAACGGCGTTCTGTTGTTGTATCAGAGGACACACTTGACGGCAAATCCGCCGCTGAAAAAGTAGGTGTTCATCCAATACTTGTTTGGTGGAGATGGCGGGAGTTGAACCCGCGTCCGAAAGATGTTCACCGTGATTTTCTCCGAGCGCAGTCGGTGCTTTTACATTCCCTTGCCGGCACGCCCATCGACAGGCTTACCGGTTCGGTAGCTTCTGATTGATGACAGGGGACGAAGCAAACCCCTGTTCACCTTTACCTCTGGTCGACGTCTCTTACACAGCCGAGGTGCTCTGCGCAGAGACGAGCTGCATCAAGCAGCTAAAGAAACTGTACGTTTGTCAGTTATTTTAAAGTTTGCGGATTTTATGGCGGTTCCGCACCGCCGCTCGCTTATCAGGGGTCGCGTCCCCCGTCGAAACCTTTACATCCCCATTTTTATTAAATTCACAATGGAAAACGGACAATCAGCAAATCATTTGCATACAGCGTCCGCCGAAAAATTTCAGTTTTCCGTTTTCAATTATCCGTTTTCCGAAAGCGCTATCTGTTTTGCTCCTTCAGCGCGCGTTCAATATCGCGCTTGGCGGTTCGCTTTGCCATATCCTCGCGCTTGTCATACAGCTTTTTACCTCTGCACAAGCCGACCTGCATCTTAACTCTGCTGTCCTTGAAATACAGGCTGATCGGGATCAGCGAATAACCTGTCTGCTTAACAATGCCGTAAAGGCGGTTGATCTCCTTTTTGTGCATCAGCAGGCGTCTGACTCGCATCGGATCGCGGTTGAAAATATTGCCCTGCTCGTAGGGCGAAATGTGCATACCGTTGACAAAGATCTCGCCTTCCACAATAGAGCACCAGCTGTCCTTAAGGTTGACTCTGCCCTGACGGATAGACTTGACCTCGGTGCCAAACAGCTCAATGCCCGCTTCAAAGCTCTCCTCAATAAAGTAATCGTGATGAGCTTTTTTGTTTTGCGCAATTGTTTTCAGTGAAGCCATCAGATTTCATTCCTGCCTTCCAATGCTTTTGCCAGCGTATACTCATCCGCGTATTCCAAATCGCCGCCGACGGGAATACCGTAGGCAAGCCGCGTCACCTTAACGCCCATCGGCTTGAGCAGCTTCGAAATATACAGCGCAGTGGCGTCGCCCTCAACAGTAGGATTCGTCGCCATAATGACCTCCTGCACATCCTCGCCGTTCAGCCTGCGAAGCAGCTCCTTGATGGTAAGGTTGTCTGGCCCTATGTCGTTCAGCGGAGAGATCGCGCCGTGCAGCACATGGTACACGCCCTTGTATTCATGCGTGTTTTCCACAGCGGTGGCGTCGCGCGGCGTTTCCACCACGCAAATCACGCTTTGATCGCGCGCGCTGCTTTGACACACAGGGCAAAGCTCGCGGTCGGTCAAATTGCAGCACCGGCTGCAATAATGGATTTTATCGTGAGCGTCTGTAACAGCCTTGGCAAGCGCGTCCGCTTCTGTTTTTGACAGATTCAATACATAATATGCAAGCCGCTGGGCGGTTTTATGTCCGATACCGGGCATTCTTTCAAATTGATCCACCAAATTTTCCAGCGGCGCAACCTGATTTTGCGCCATGATCAAAACATTCCCGGAATGTTCAAGCCGCCCGAAATCGCGTCCATACGGCTTTCCTTTTCCTTTGCGGCGGTTCTCAAGGCCTCGTTGGTCGCAGCCATCACCAGATCGGCGAGCATTTCCACATCCTCAGGGTCAACAACCTCAGGCTGGATCTCAACCTTGACCAGCTCCATTTTGCCGGTAACAGTCACCTTTACAGCGCCGCCGCCTGCAGCCGCTTCATATTCCTTCGCTTCCAGCTCGGCGTTAGCCGCTTCCATATCGTCCTGGATTTTTTGTGCCTGGCGCGCCAGCTGCTGAATGTTGTTGGTGCCGCCGCCACCGTATCCCTTGGGTAATCTTGCTTTCATTTGAATGTAACTTCCTTTCTATAGAAAACTGTTTGTTTTTTGATTATTGACCGAACAGCGCCGTTTCCTAGGCTTCCTCAACCGTGATGCCGCTGTCCTGCAATGCCGCCTTGAATTGCTGCATCGGGTCAACTGTTTCCGCCTGCTTTTCCGGCGGGCGATAGGGGCCCAGATTATATCTGTGACCGGTGATCTCCTGAATCACGCGGCGCACCTCCTGCCGTTGGCTGGAGTGCTTCAGCAGATCGAACGCCATTGTGTTTTTAGCGTCGATCAGCAAATAACTGCCGCTTTCATACGCTGTCGAGCCGACGAACGCCGCCGAGATCGACTTTGAAATGCTCTTAAGCGCTTCCACCACCTCGACCCATTGGGGCAGGGGAACAGCGTTTTTGTACAGCGCTTCCATATCCCTTTCAGCCGCGGAAGCTTTTTGCGGCGGAGCCGAAGGAGGCTCAGGCGATTCTGCCTGCGGAACAGGGGGCTGCGCTTCATTTTGCTTTTCCGGCTGCTTGTCAGCCTTCGGCGGTTCCTCAGGCGCTGCTATTTCTACAGGCTCGGGCTCAACAGGAGCCTGCGCCGCGGCAGGCTTTGCTTCTTCAACGGGCTCGGGTTCCGGTAATTCATCCGCCAAAGCAGGCGCAGGTGAAACCTGCACGCCGTTTTTAACGGCGCGTTCCAACGCCGTCAGCCTTGCGGCTATCGCTTCATTGGTAGCGTCCAATTCGGGGGAAGAAAGCTTTACGATCGCCATCTCCAGCTCCGTGCGGTCGCCTGTGCCGCGACCCATCCGCTGATAAGCGCGCGACAGCACGTCCATAAAATATACAATATCCGCCAGCGACAGATAGTCGCTTTGCGTTTGTGCCTGTTCAAATTCATCCGCGGACATCACCAGCAGGTTTTGCGGATGCCGCATAGCTTTTATCAGCATCAGCGCGCGAAAATGAGCAACCAGCTCGTCGCACAGCCGCGCCATATCCTTTGATTCGCTGTAAAGGCGGTCGATAATGTCAAGCGCCTTAGCGGTGTTTTTGTTGATCACGCAGGCGGACAGCGCGTACAGGTACTTTTTGTCCGCCAGACCTGCCGCCTGACGCACCACCTTTTCGTCTATGGTGCTGCTTATGGCAAGACACCTGTCAAGCAGCGAAAGCGCGTCGCGCAAAGCGCCGTCGGCAACGCCTGCTATCAGCATAGCGGCGTCTTCTTCAAGCGTCGCCTGTTCCTGCGCGGCAACATATAATATTCTGTCCGCGATCGCCTGCGGCGGAATGCGGTGAAAATCAAAGCGCTGACAGCGCGAAAGGATCGTTTGCGGAAGCTTGTGGACCTCGGTCGTGGCAAGAATAAGAATAACGTGCTCCGGCGGTTCCTCCAGCGTTTTCAGCAGCGCGTTAAACGCTTCGGTGGTCAGCATATGTACCTCGTCCACGATGTAAACGCGGAACCGCGCCTTGCCGGGTTTAAACTGAACCTCGTCTATGATCTCGCGAATATGCTCGATCTTGCGGTTAGACGCTGCGTCCATTTCCACAACGTCCAAAATGTTGCCGTTTTCAATGCCTCGGCAGATCTCACATTCGCAGCAGGGATTTCCGTTTTGCGGATCAAGGCAGTTTGCCGCCTTTGCCAAAATCTTGGCGCAGGTGGTTTTGCCGGTGCCGCGCGAGCCGGTGAACAGATAAGCGTGGTTAAGGCGGTTTTCGCGTATCTCGTTTTTCAAAGTAGCGGTAATGTGCTCCTGACCTGACACATCGTCAAAGGTCTTTGGACGCCACTTGCGGTACAAAACCTGATACAACCTGCTCACCGTCTTTCATTAAATGATAAAAAATGCAAGCCGCCAATTCAAATAAGTGAACGACAGACTTACTGTATCGCATCGGAAAAACTGCTTAATGCTGCTCGGTTCCCCGCCTGACATGGTTCGCAGGCCCCAATCGCACAGGGCCTGTCGCTCGCTTATTTGAACATAATGCAACTTGCACTACAAATCAGTATATCATATTTTAATATAAAAAGCAAGAGTTATTTTGCGCACTTCGGCGCTGCCCGAAAAACAGACAGCGCCAAACAGATTCAGTATTCGCCGTACTCACAGCCGACATTTTCGGCGGTGATGTCGTCGATCAGGGAAATACCGCCCTTTCCCTTCGAAAACAGCTGCACCCTGCCCTTGCCGTTGCCGCTGTTCCAAAGGCGGTTGTGGCGCTTGGTGCCGTCGGGAGCCTCATAATTGATCAGCAGCATATCGCGTTTTCGGCAGGTGATGTCTGTGATCATCACAGCCTTGCGGTTTTCCTGACGCACGTGCCAAACTATCTCGTCCTCGGTTTCCCTGCACGCAAAGTCTGTTTTCGTCAGCGTCCAAAACTTGGAAAAGTTAAATTCATACTCGCCGCCCTCGTAATAAAAGGCGCTCAGCAGCTTGCCCTTCAGCGGAACAAAGAAAACCTTCGGTCTGCCTCCGCCGATGTCAAACACGCTGTTTGTCAAACGCTTTCCGGTCAAACGGCTTGTCAAATTGCAGGACGAAAGCCAAACCCAAGGCGAGGTAAAATTGCGTCCCCAGTTTTTGTCCGCATATCCAAAGCAGTTGTCGGGCGTAACGATGTATGTTTCGCCGTTCAGCTTAACAGTACCCTCGTATCGTGTTTTCATTCCCTCGGCGTGCCAGTACATCTCAAACGCCTTCATATCCCGAAACAGGCTGTTTGCGCCGTAGCCCACGTTAAAAGCGATCTTTTTGTCAGGCCGCAGCTCCCATTCCATCTCGCCGTAGTCGCTGAGATATTCTGGATGATCCTTTGCGTCCTCCTTGCTCACCCTCACACTTCCCTTAAGCAGTGTGTCGGACGCGTAGCAATCCTCCGCGCTCACATAAAACGGCGCTTGCGCGCGGATCCTCACGTTTTTCAAGCCGAAAAAGCGGTGCAGCTGACAGGCGTTTTCGCCCCAGCAGCCTGCCTTTACCATCAAATATGAAGGGCGGACGTGCTCTGCTTTATTCTTCGGCAGCTGACCGAAAACCGGCACATCCTGTCCCAAAGCGGGATTGCAAATAAAAAACTCAATAAAAAACGATTTTTCTTCACCGGTGATCTCGTGGCGCGCAGTGAATGAATGCCACCACCAGTCATATCCCTTGTAGGCAAATCTGCCGTCAAGCATAAAAACATTTCTTGTTTTGTCCGACTTGTTAAACATCGCATTCACTTCCTTCTTAATCATATTATATCGCGATCAGCAACGCCCGTCAATGCCTTTGGTGCTGATCAAATCAGGGAAAACGACAAATATGATTTGCATTCGCTCAGAAAGTTGCCTAAAGAAAAGCTCGGCGATGATCTCGCTTTATCGTTATCTGAACAGCCTTTGCTTAAGCTTAACAGCGTCCAGCGCCAGCGCCAGCGCGACAAACAGCACAGTGCCGATGACAGCCTGCATACTGTTGAACGGGATTTCGGCAAGCGCCGCCGTATAGTCATACAGCAAAGCGTCCGCCGCGTAGTATCCGCCCACGGTAACCGCCATAGACGCCGTGAACGCGGCAATTATGGCAGGAGAAAGGATTCTTTGGTCTTTATTTTTCCGTTTTAGAATTAATCGGGCAATAAAAAACGGAAGCACATTCAGCGCCTTGATTATCGCGGTCGGCAGCGCCCAAACTGCGTAGCCTGAAATAATGTCGGCGAGCGCGCCGCCGATAGCCGCCGCTAAAAATCCAAGCGGACCGGGCAGCACACAGGCGCTCAAAAACACAACGGAATCGCCGGCGTGAACATATCCTAACGGCGCCGGAATCTTTATGAATGCGGTCGCCGTCATCACCAGCGCCGCGAACATCGCCGTCAGAGCAACGGCTTTTGTGTCAATTTTAGAACTTTGCATGGCTTTAGTTGCTTGCATAGTGTTTCACCTCTGTCAGTTGATTCAATATTTGTTCAAACCGCACGCCGTACAGCGGATCGTGCGGTTTTTTTACGGTTTCGTCAATAGCCGAACACACAAAGTCGGCGGCTGTTTCGGCGGCGTCAAAAAGGCTTTTTCCGTTTACAACGTATCCGCTTATCACTGCGGAAAACAGGTCGCCTGTTCCGGAAAACCGCTCGCCGATGCGCTTTCTTGCGATACATCGCGTTTCATTTCCGCAAATCGCCAAATTACAGATCGAGTCGTCAATGTGAATACCTGTCACCACCACGCCGCCGTTTTCGGCAAAGGGCTTCGCAAGATCTTCGATCATCGGCATCGGGTCGCTTTTGCTTACAACAGCCGCGTAATCCGCGCCGCTCAAAAAACAAAGCTCCGTCAAATTCGGCAGCAATATGTCGGCTTTCGCGGCAAGGCTCCGCATTTTTTTGCAAATCTCACCGTCAAATGCAGGGTAAAAGCTGCCTTCGTCACCCATCACAGGGTCAATAATAACTAAGCTGTTTTTTGTTCGGAAATCATTTATAAGCCGCAAAGCGGTGTCGATTTGTCGGCTGTCGGAAAAATATCCGGTGCAAATTGCGTCAAAGCGCTCGTTTTCGGCTTGCCAAGCGTCTAAAAAAAGCGGCATATCTGCGGTCAAGTCCCTGCGGTAAAATACGGGAAATTCGGACTGGGCGCTGAGTACGGCTGTCGGCAGCGGACAAGGCTGCACGCCAAGCGCCGACAAAACCGCGATATATGCGGTCAGCGAACAGCTTCCGAATGAGGACAGGTCATTGATGACCGCAGCTCTTTTTGACATAATACCCTCCCAAAATTTTTGCCGGTTTATTTCCGAAAAAGAAATTTAGCACAACCGCTGATGAAATGCTCCGCGAATAGGAATATTTTTTAATGCAGGCGGAAGCGCCCGGCAGCGTTTTTTACAGTCGCATTATAGCACAGTTCTGTATATGAAAAAATACACAGATACAACAAAAATAAAGTGCACAGATTGTCCCTTTAGGTGTGATGGTTTTCTGAAAAAATAAAGAAAAACCGAAATCTGAGCATATTTCATCCAAGCGGGCGCAAAAACGAAAGATGAGAAAAAGATTTTGAGCTTTTGTTTTGTATTTACAAAAAATTCAGAAAAAAATTCGCATAAAAAAACAAAAAAAGTTATTTACTTTTACGCTTTTATATGGTAAAATTTTAAAGTATGAAATCACTTTAGGAGGGATCCGTATGAATTCCAAGCTTAAAAATGACACGACCGACTTTTTGTTTGACGCGATCCTTGCGCTGGAAACCAAGGAAGAATGCTATCGCTTTTTTGAGGATCTGTGCACCAGCTCAGAGCTGAAGGCAATGTCGCAGCGTTTGGTCGTTGCAAAAATGCTGACCGAAAAAAAGGTCTACACCGAAATAGTCAAGGAAACAGGCGCTTCTACCGCGACCATCAGCCGCGTTAAGCGCGCGCTGTTTGACAATGATACCTATGGCTATACGCTGGCGCTGGATAAAATCGCGGCAAAAAATAATGAGTAATTATAATTCCTTTGCGGAATATTACGACAGCCTGATGGAGGATGCGCGCTATCCCGAAAGGTGCCGCTATATATTGGATATTTGCCGTATGTTTCGGCACAAACCGGGAAGAATGCTTGACCTTGCCTGCGGTACAGGCAGCCTGACGCTGTTGCTTAAGCAGGCGGGAGCGGATGTTTTCGGCGCGGATGAAAGCGCCGAAATGCTTAGCGAAGCTATGAATAAATGTCTGGACGCGGGCGAGCATATCCTCTTTGTATGCCAGCCTATGCAGGCGCTGGAGCTGCCCGAAAGCATTGACACCTGCATTTGTACGCTGGACAGCATAAATCACCTGACGGATGAAGCGGATGTGCAAAGAACATTTGACGGCGTGTCGCGGTATCTGAATCGCGGCGGACTGTTTGTGTTTGATGTTAATTCGGTGTATAAGCACCGAAAGGTGCTTGCGAATAACGCTTTCGTAATGGAGAATGAGCGTGTGTTCTGCGCGTGGCAAAATTTTCTGCGCGAGGATGACGTTGTGGATATTGCGCTGGATTTTTTTGCAGAGGAGGACGGCGCGTATTTTCGCAGCAGCGAGGATTTTTGCGAGCGCGCGTACAGCGAGGAGAGCTTGCGCGATATGCTTAAAAACGCCGGTTTTGAAGTTCTTGCCGTGTGGGGCGATTTAAGCTTTGACGCGCCGAAGGCTGATGAACAGCGGCTGATTTTTGTTGCGCAAAAAACGAATTAAGGATGGAAGCTATGGATAAGATTATACGTTGTATCACAAGCGACGGCGCGGTGATGGCGTCCGCCATCGACTCGTCCGATATTGTATTTACCGCTAAAAAACTGCACCACCTTTCGCGCAGCGCTACCGCGGCGCTTGGCAGATTGCTGAGCGCTACCTCAATGATGGGCGCTATGCTTAAGCAGAAGGACGCAATTATCAACCTGAGGGTAATGGGCGACGGCGAGATGGGACCGGTGATTGCGGTATCTGACAGCCGGGGAAACGTGCGCGGTTATGTGGGCGACAGTAACTGCGCGACCGAGTATTATCCAAACGGCAAGATAAATGTCGGCAAGGCGGTAGGAAAAAACGGAACGCTCAGCGTGATGCGCGATTACGGTTCGGGAGATCCGTATATCGGTCAGACAGAGCTTGTCAGCGGCGAGATAGCCGAGGATATTACAAACTATTTTGCGGTCAGCGAACAGATCCCGACTGTTTGCGCGATTGGTGTGCTGATCGACAAAGAGGACGGCGAGGTGCTGCTTTCCGGAGGCTTGCTGATCCAGCTGCTGCCCGGCGCAGGCGATGACACGATTGAGCAGCTTGAAAAGAATGTCGCAAGGCTTGAGCCCGTCACCACGATGCTTGCCAAGGGAATGAGCATTTTGGATATTTGTAAAACCGCGCTTGACGGATTTGAGGTAGAGGTGCTCGACGAGTATCCGGTGAATTATGTTTGCTCCTGCTCGCGCGAGAAGCTGGAACGTTATTTTTGCACTATGAGCGACGAGGACATTCGTTCCATGGCTGACGAAAAGGGAGTGGCGATTGCCAACTGCCATTTTTGCAACAAAAAATACATTTTTACCAAGGCGGATCTGGAAAAGCTTATCGCGGAGAAAAACTCTTAATAATTGCATAGTTGCCTATCGTTCCGCGTTCACACTCTATAGGTCATAATTTTTTATAATTTTTTCGAAAAAAACTCTTGACTTTTCTTTGTGGACGTGGTATTATATACGAGTCGCTGAGAGATAAGGCGAGAAGCTGAAGCGACAAAGGCACTTTTGGGAGCTTAGCTCAGCTGGGAGAGCATCTGCCTTACAAGCAGAGGGTCACAGGTTCGAGCCCTGTAGTTCCCACCAAAGTATGGCCCGGT
>JBGUOX010000113.1:0-6309 GCA_045129995.1 Ruminococcus sp.
TAATTATCATATTCCCTAAGGGAACGTGATAATATGATAAATGTGATAAAAATGGCTTAAACAGTGGCTTTCTTCACATTTATCAAGTTGATAATACGTGATAATTGTGACGTTGCAAATGATAATTATCTCTTGTTTCAGCGTGTTGTTATCACGAGGTTTATCACTTTTATCATATAACCATCAAAGTGATAAATGTGTAAAAATGGCTTAAACAGTGGGTTTCTCTCACATTTATCATTTATCATTTTGTCCTTAGGGAATGTGATAAAAGTGAATGATAATTGTTTATTCAACGTCATCTTCTTCGCTGTTCGGTATGTCATCGAAAGCGGAATCAATATCCGGCTTTATCCATATGCTGGCGTGCTCCTTGCTATATCCTTTTCGTGTGCTTTTTATTCCCAACTCTCTTTTTGCGCGGTAGAGCGTCGCCTGACTGCACCCCAGCCGGTCGCACAAGTCGTCTATGCTTTCAACCTCGATCGAATCCTCCTCTCCGAAAAGCTCCAAAATCGCGTCGCAAAGGGCGTCGCGCTTGGGACTTGCTTTTTTGCGCGTGTCGCAGTGCGGACTCAGCATATCCGAGGCTTTCAGGTCGGAATAGCCGCTGAACGTAATTCCTCCGAGGTGCGGCTCAATGGCAAAGCGAATGCTTTTGCCGTGGGCTGCAAGGCTTGACTTCTCGTGACACATCAGCTTGCAGCCTGGAGATTCCGGGTCGTCTCCGAGCATTATCATACTTCGCGCCACCGCGGGGATGTCCACCGAGCCGAGCGCGCGGTGAAGCGCTGTCGGCTGAGACGACTTTGAGTTGTGCATAATAAAAAGCACCGCGCACCTGTATTTCTCCGCAAGGTGCGCTATCCGTCCCAAAACCGGGCGAACCTCGTTTGCGCGGTGCATATCCACAGCCGCTCCCAAATACGCCTGCAACGGGTCGAATATCATCAGGCTCGGGCTCAGGTCGCGCATAATCTCCTCTATCCGTTCGCTCGAAAGCGAAAGGCTTTCCTGCTCCTCGTTGAAGATGTAAATGTTCTCAAAGTTCGGGCGCATTGGCTCAAGCCTGGGCTTGATCGTGTCCGAGATCCCGTCCTCTGCGGTCTGGTACACAACAGCCGCAGGCTCGCGGTATTCCGTTTCGCCGTAAAACGGTCTGCCTGTCGAGACCTGAGAAGCCAGATAAAGCGACAAAAAGGTTTTGCCCGTGCCCGGGTCGGCTGTCATCAGGGTGATTTTTCCCCTTGGTATGTACGGGTACCAAAGCCACTCCGCCGCCGTGCTCTCAACCTCCGAAAGGCGAATGTATTTTGATTTGCTCCCGGCTTGCTTTTCCTGCTCCGGCTCCGTTTCTTTCTGCTCTCCCGGCTGTTCGGGAGTGACGCAGGGCGTTGTGAGCGTAAGCGAGCCGAGCCTGAGCGCCACGGTTTCGGCAAGGGTTTTGCCGGGGATGGGAGTGTCGCTCTCAAAAATGTCGGTTATGTCGCCTTTTTCCTTCAAGCCCTCCCATTCAAAGCTCAGGTCGGGCAGCTTCACAGACCTTGCATACGGCAAAAGCTGACGCGCGATATGCCTTGCAAGCTCCCTGCCGGGCTTGTCGTTGTCGGCAAGGATCGCGACGTCCGCGCCCTCGAAAAGCCTGTTGTAATCGCTCAGCCACTTTTTTTCAAGCCTGCCTCTGCCTGCTCCGTGAGGCGAACACACCGCCGGCAGGCGAAGCTTTTGAGTAAACGTGTTCACGTCCTTTTCGCCCTCAACAATATACACCGTCTTGCCGTGCCGCCTTGCCCAGTTTATGTTTTGCCACTTGTAAAGCGGAGGCTGACCTTCGCCCTTGCCTTTTTTCCATTCGCCCTGCTCCTTGTGATACCAGCAAAAAGCCTTGTCATAGCCTTGCTTTTGCGCGTTCCAAACATAAAAGCGCTCCTTTTTCAGCACGTCCGAGTAAAGGTATTCCTCGCCCCTTGGCTTTTGAGGAAGCCTTTGGGCTTGCGCAGGCTGATAAAACAGCTCGCGCACGTCAAGCCCGAGCGCCTGCATAACGGCTTTGCCGTCGGCTCCGCACACGGGACAGGACATCACAACTCCCTTGTCGCCCTCCTTTACCGCAAGACTCGGGCGGTGGTCGTCGTGACACGGACAAAGCGCCGTATATTGCCCTTTGCCTTGCCGCTTAACAAGGCTCAGTCTTGAAAGAATGTTTTCGATTTCCATTTGTTTTTTCCTTTCATTTTTATTCGGAGAAAAACTCCTCCCACATATGGCTAAATAAAAGGAAAAATTGCATACAACTATGCAACTGTTTTTGATTTGTAATATTTTTGTAATGTTTTAATTACGCATTAAGCATTACGAATTACGCATTATTTATAACTTATCTATTGTGCTGTAAAATAATTTGATGTATAATGAAAATAACAAACGACAAAAGGTGATGTTATGCTGAAAACGTTAGCGGTACATATCAAGGGCTTTGTAAAGGAATCTGTCGCCACACCTCTGTTTATGATCCTCGAGGTGCTGATGGAAATGATAATCCCTCTGCTGATAAGCTCAATGATAGACAACGGAATCCAAAATCCCGCGGGACCCGATATGGGACACATACTCCTGATGGGAGCCTTAATGCTGCTTTGCGCGCTTCTTGCGCTGCTCGGAGGAGCGATGGGCGGTGTGTTCGGAGCAAAGGCTTCCGCAGGCTTTGCAAGGAATTTGCGCCGCGCTATGTTTGAGAACATCCAGACCTTCTCCTTCTCAAACATCGACAAATTCTCGACAGCAGGTCTTGTTACGCGTATGACTACCGACGTGACCAACCTTCAAAACGCCTATCAAATGATCCTGCGAATTTGCTTTCGCGCTCCGATAAGCCTTGTCGTGGCAATGACCATCACAATGTTGATCAACTGGCAGCTCGCAAGCATTTATCTTATCGCCGTGGCGTTTTTGTCCGTGGTGCTGTTTTTCCTCATCCGCAAGACCTACAAAACCTTCGCTCAGGTGTTTGAAAAATACGACGAGCTGAACGCCGGAGTCCAGGAGAACGTAAGCGCCATCCGTGTTGTCAAGGCGTTTGTGCGCGAGCACCACGAGATAACAAAATTCGAGCGCGCCACCCTTAATCTTTACACGCTCTTTTTGAAGGCTGAAAAGATGATGGTCTCCGTTTCGCCTTTGATGATGCTCACGATCTACGGCTCGGTAATCGCCATAAGCTGGTTCGGAGCAAATATGATCGTCGCGGGCGACCTCACCGAGGGCGAGCTGACAAGTATGCTGACCTACTGTATGAACATCCTGATGAACCTTATGATGATCGCGCTCATCTTTGTAATGCTTACGATGAGCCTTGCAAGCGGAAAGCGTATTGCCGAGGTGCTCAATGAAAAGGCGACCATCACAAATCCCGAAGCTCCCGTTTTTGAGGTGCCGAACGGCAGCATCGACTTCGAGGACGTTGTGTTCAGCTACAGTGAAACAAGCGAGCGCCCTGTGCTCGACCACATTGACCTGCACATAAATTCGGGCGAAACGATCGGAATAATAGGCGGCACGGGCTCGTCGAAAACAAGCCTTGTAAACCTTATCGGCAGGCTGTACGATGTAAATTCGGGAGCCGTAAAGGTAGGCGGCAGGGACGTGCGCAGCTATGACCTCGAAACACTTCGCGACAAGGTTTCGGTCGTGCTGCAAAAGAACGTGCTGTTCTCGGGCACGATCCTCGACAACCTTCGCTGGGGAAACGAAAACGCCACCGAGGAGGAATGTATCGCCGCCTGCAGGCTTGCCTGCGCGGACGAGTTCATCAGGGACTTTCCGGAAGGCTACCAAACCCGTATCGAGCAGGGCGGCACAAACGTTTCGGGCGGTCAAAAGCAGCGCCTTTGCATTGCGCGAGCCTTGCTTAAAAAGCCGCTGATACTCATTTTGGACGACTCCACAAGCGCCGTTGACACCGCCACAGACGCGCGTATACGTCAGGCGTTCGCCGAGGAGATCCCAAACACCACAAAGCTTATCATCTCCCAGCGCGTTTCAAGCGTTGAGGGAGCAGACAGGATAGTTGTAATGGATCAGGGCAAAATAAGCGACGTCGGAACTCACGACGAGCTGATGGAGCGCTGCAAGATATACAGCGAGACATACATTGCCCAAACCGTCGGAAACGGCGACTTTGACAGGAAGGGAGGAAACTGATATGCCGGCACCCGTACCCGGAAGACGAAGAGGACCTCAGCCTCAGGCAAAGATAGACGACCCCAAGCAGAGCTTCAAAACCTTCAAACGGCTGCTCGGGCTTGTTTTCAGCCGCTACAAGGTGCATATGATCTTCGTTTTCATCTGCATAATAATAAGCGTTTTCGCAAGCGTGCAAGGCACGCGTTTCCTTCAAACCCTGTTTGACGACTACATCACCCCGATGGTTGGGCAGGTCGCGAACGGAGAGCAGGCGGACTTTCAGCCGCTTTTGCTCGCCATCGGTCAGGTGGCGCTGTTCTATCTGCTCGGCGCGGCAGCAACATTTTTACAGTCGAGAATTATGATAGAGGTCACCCAAGGCACAATGCGCGACCTTCGAAACGACATTTTTCGCCATATGCAAAGCCTGCCGATAAAGTACTTTGACACTCACGCTCACGGTGACATTATGAGCGTTTACACAAACGACGTAGACACCCTTCGCCAGATGATAAGCCAAAGTATGACTCAGGTTTTCAACTCCGTCATCACCATAGTCGCCGTGCTCGTAAGTATGTTCACGCTCAGCATTCCGCTCACGCTTTTAACTCTTGCGATGGTTGCCGTAATGATGCTGGTGTCCAAAACCCTTGCCGGCAAAAGCGGAAAAAGCTTTGTTGACCAGCAAACCGACCTCGGCAAGGAAAACGGCTATATCGAGGAAATGATGAACGGACAAAAGGTCGTCAAGGTTTTCAACCGCGAAAAGAAAAACACCGACGAGTTCAATGAGCTGAACGACAAGCTCTTCGACAGCTCCTATCACGCGAATATGTTCGCGAACATCATTATGCCCGTAAACGCCCAGCTCGGCAATATAAGCTATGTTCTGTGCGCGATCGCAGGCTGCATCCTCGCAGTCACCTGTCAGGGAATGCCTGTGCTCGGGCTCTCGCTCGGAGCGCTCGTAAGCTTCCTCACCTTCAACAAGTCCTTCTCAATGCCCATCAGCCAGGTAAGCCAGCAGTTCAATTCGATCGTTATGGCACTTGCAGGCGCGGAAAGAGTGTTTGACCTGCTCGATGAAAAAAGCGAGGAGGATAACGGCTATGTCACGCTTGTGAACGCGGAATACAAGGACGGAAAGCTCACCGAAACCGACAGGCGCACGGGAATCTGGGCTTGGAAGCACACCCATCAGGCGACAGGCGAGGTGGAGTATAAGCTCCAGCAGGGCGACCTTGTGATGGACGATGTGGACTTTGGCTACACCGAGGACAAGATCGTGCTTCACAACATTGACCTTTACGCAAAGCCCGGACAAAAAATCGCCTTTGTAGGCTCCACAGGCGCGGGCAAAACCACCATCACAAACCTGATCAACCGCTTTTACGACATCCAGGACGGCAAAATACGCTATGACGGTATCAATATAAATAAGATAAAGAAGGCAGACCTTCGCCGCTCGCTCGGAATCGTTTTGCAGGAAACGAACCTTTTCTCCGACACGATAATGGAGAACATCCGTTACGGAAGGCTTGACGCTACAGACGAAGAGGTGATAGCCGCCGCAAAGCTCGCGAACGCCGACAGCTTTATCCGCCAGCTGCCCGATGGCTACAACACCGTGATAAAGGCTGACGGAGGCAACCTCAGCCAAGGACAAAGGCAAATGCTCGCCATAGCGCGCGCCGCCGTAGCCGACCCGCCTGCACTCATCCTTGACGAAGCGACAAGCTCGATCGACACCCGAACCGAAAAGATGGTTCAGGAAAGTATGGACAAGCTGATGAAGGGCAGAACCACCTTTGTGATAGCGCACCGCCTTTCGACCGTCAAAAACTCCGACTGCATAATAGTATTGGAGCAGGGCAGGATAGTAGAACGCGGAACACACGACCAGCTTCTTGAGCAAAAGGGAAGGTACTACCGGCTCTACACCGGCAAAGCGTCCTAGCTGATAATGATTTTTTTAAAAATTGTATTGACATCAAAGTGCGATTATGGTATAATAGCACCTGTTGAGAAAAAATCAATACAATTTGCGAGTGTGCTGGAATAGGCAGACAGGCACGTTTGAGGGGCGTGTGTCTTTGACGTACGGGTTCAAGTCCCGTCACTCGCACC
>JBGUOX010000114.1:0-53350 GCA_045129995.1 Ruminococcus sp.
ATCCCACGGCAAAGCTTGCGCTGATTTTGTGCATCGCGCTTGACAAAAAATTTGAAGAGCTGTTTTATTTTGACTGATTACGAAAAATCACCGCGGAACCGATGATCCCGCGGTGTTTTTTTATCGCTTTTTGTTTTGCCGGTTTATGCCATGATCTTTCTGTAAAGCGCCTTAAGATCCTCTACGCTTGTGTCGCGCGGATTGCCCGGACGGCAGGCGTCGGCATACGCGTCGGCGGCAAGGACGTCAAGATCCTCCTCGCGTACCTTTTCGTTTTTGGCAGGGATACCAACATCGGTGGAAAGCTGCTTTACAGCGTCAACGGCTGCCTTGCGGTACTCGTCCCGAGTCATATCGTCAACGCCTTCCACGCCCATGGCGCGCGCGATCTCGCAGAATTTCTCGCCGGTGTATTCCTGATTGTACTCCATAACGATCGGCAGCATCATGGCGCAGGCAACGCCGTGAGGCGTATCATAGTGCGCGCCGAGCGTATGCGCGATAGAATGAGCGATGCCCAAGCCGACGTTTGAAAAGCCCATACCGGCTATATACTGCGCCAAAGCCATACCCTCGCGGTCTTCGGGAACGTTTTCGACCGCGCCGCGCAGATGCTTTGCGATCAGCTTGATGGCTTCCAGATGGAACATATCGGTCATTTCCCACGCAGCCTTGGTGGTGTAGCCCTCGATGGCGTGAGTCAGCGCGTCCATACCCGTTGCGGCGGTGAGCCCCTTGGGCATTGACGACATCATATCAGGATCGACGATAGCGACCTCGGGGATGTCGTGTTCGTCAACGCAGACGAACTTTCTTTCCTTCTCGGTGTCTGTGATGACATAGTTTATGGTGACCTCGGCGGCGGTTCCGGCTGTTGTGGGAACAGCGATGGTGGGAACAGCGTGGTTCTTGGTGGGCGCGACACCCTCCAGCGAACGGACGTCGGAAAATTCGGGATTGGTGATGATAACGCCGATCGCCTTGGCGGTGTCCATGGAAGAGCCGCCGCCGATGGTGATGATGGAATCCGCGCCGCAAGCCTTGAACGCCTCTACGCCGTCCTTGACGTTTTCAATGGTGGGATTTGGCTTGATGCCGGAATAAACCGTGTAGGGGATCTTCTCGGCGTCGAGCAGATCGGTCACCTTGGCAGTTACGCCGAACTTCACCAAATCGGGATCGGAACAAACAAAAATGTGCTTGAAGCCCTTGGTTTTCGCGATTACGGGGATTTCGCTGATGGCGCCCTTTCCGTGATGGGACACCATATTCAGAATGATTCTGTTGGACATAATAGCCTCCTTTTAAATTTTCAAGCGCGCTTGCGCCTTTATTTCACTGCAATGATCTTCTTTTATCGGACAGCAGCGGTTGTTCCTTTAGTCATTTTTATCATATCATATATACAGACAAAAATGCAAGCAAAATGTTGGGCTGAGAATCAAATTATTATAAAGAAATGCGCAAATCAACAATAAAATTCGTGACAATTCACGAGCTTTGTGGTATTATATAAGATGAGTTATTATACAACACATCACGAAAGGAAGATAGCAATGCACGATTTAATTACTTTGATTCAAAAAAATGTCCGTGAATTTCCGGATTTCACGATAATTGTGGATCAGGGGGAAAACAACTCTTTTACCTATCGCGCGTTTGACGATTACGCTCGCAAAATTGCTGCCAAGCTGAAGCGGATGGGTATAAAGAACCGCGACTTTGTAACGATCGAGTTGCCGCGAAACAAAGAATACATCGCCGCGATGTACGCGGTTTGGATGGTCGGCGCCGCTTTTGCGCCGCTGTCGCCTGCGTATCCTGCCGAGCGTTTGGAATATATCCGCGACAACTGCGGCGCAAAGGCTGTGATCAACGAGAAATTCCTGCGCGGAATCGAGAATGAAACGCCGCTGGAGGAGCTTGCCGTTCCTAACCCCGAAGATCCTTCGCTGCTGATCTACACCTCAGGCTCTACCGGAAAGCCCAAGGGTGTGCTTCACTCGCACGCAAGCATCACGGATTCCGTTTTGCGCTATATTGATTTTGCCGATTCCCCGAAAGGCTCTCACGCCGCTTTGGGCGCGCCGTTTACATTTGTCGCTTCGGTGCAGGGCGTTTTCGCTCCGCTTTGCTCGGCGATCGCAGCGTACCTTATGCCGTTTGAAGCAATGCGCGATCCGGTGCTGCTGGCAGATTTCATTGAGGAAAACCAAATCAACCGAACCTTCATCAGCCCCAAAATGCTTAAGGTTTTCAAGCAAAAGGGCACTTGCCTGAAAACAGTCGCAACGGGAAGCGAGCGCGTATCAAACACCTACAGCGATGATTTTAAGATTGTCGTATACTACGGTCAGACCGAGTCGGCAAGCGCGGTGCTTGCGTTCGCAATCGACAAGCCCTATGAAAATACGCCTATCGGCAAGCCCATCGGAAACGTTCGCGCGTACATTCTGGATGAAAACGGAAACGAAGCCGACGAGGGTGAGCTTTGCCTTGCCGGCGTCTTTGCGGACGGTTATGTCGGCTTGCCCGAACAAACCGCGAAAACCTTTGCGGACAATCCCTTTGCCGAAAAGGACGGTTATGCCAAGCTGCTGAAAACCGGCGACATCGTAAAAAGAGGCGAGAACGGCAACATCATCTACCTCAACCGCAAGGACTGGATGGTAAAGATCAACGGTCAGCGCGTTGAGCCCGGCGAGATCGAAGCGATCATCAAGCAGGCGGACGGCATTCACGACGCGGCGCTGAAGGACTTCAAAAACCAGTACGGTCAGGTGTACCTTGTCGCGTATTATGTTGAGAACGAGCCGGTTGACGCCGACGAGCTTAAGGCGGCTATCGCTCAAAAGCTGCCGTCTTATATGATCCCGGCGTTCTTTGTTAAGCTGGACAAGCTGCCTGTCAACCAAAACGGCAAGCTGGACAGAAACGCTCTTGTCGCGCCGGAAGCAGGCAACTTCAAAAACGACTATATCGCGCCCGAAACCGATATGCAAAAGGTGCTTTGCAAAGCCTTTGAGGAGGTTTTGGGAATTGAGAACGTCGGCGTGGACGACGATTTCTTCGCGCTGGGCGGCGATTCGATAAAGTGCGCTATGGTATCGGAAAAATGCGGCGTTTACAAAATTGCCACCGCCGACATTTTCGCCGGCAAAACGCCGCGTATGATCGAGCGCCTGCTGATACAAAAGGCAAACAAAAAAGACCGCGTTAAAAAGAAAAAGAAAGCGAGAGTTTATCCGCTGACTCCCTCCGAACGCGGAATGTATTTAGAGCAAAAGCTAAACGAAAATTCGACTGTATATAACCTCAACATCGCCGCGATCATCAAGGGCTCCGATATGGAGAGCATCAAAAACTCCCTGACGGCTGTGTTTAAGGCGCACGAGGCGTTTACATCCTACTACGGCGAAGAAAACGGCTTGCCGGTGCGTATCCTCAGCGACAAGCTGCCCCAGATCGAGGAAAAGACCGCCGCGTCACGCGAGGAGGTCATCGCCCTTATCGACAGCTACGCCGTGCCGTTCAACCTGAACGCGTCTATTCCCGTTCGCCCCACCCTGTACGCGGTGGCGGACGGCAGTGTGATTTTGCATTTGGCGATCCACCACATCGCCTTTGACGGCGGCTCCGCAAAGACATTTGTTAAGGAGCTTATCGACGGCTTGAACGGCGTTGAAGTTACCGCGTCGGAAATCGACCTTTCCGACTTGTACGACGAAAGCCTGAACGCCAAATACGAAAGCGGAATGGCGTTCTATCACGAGCTGTTTGCCGACGGCGTGCCTGTAAACGAAATGCCCGTCAAGGGCAAGCGCCCGAAGGTACATCCGCTTTCCGACAAAGAGATCACCTTTGATTATGATAACGAACAGCTAAAGGGCATCGACAACACCGCGCGCAAATTCAGCGTTACGGAGTTTGAGCTGATCTTCTCCGCTGTTTCGATGGTGCTTGGCAAATACACCGCCTCCGAGGACGTTGTGCTGGGCATTCCCACCAATATGCGTCCCACCGACGCGGACAGCGTGATCGGTATGTTCGTAAACACCGCTCCGGTGCGCGTTAAGCCAAAGCGCGCCGCCGCTGTGAGCGAGTATCTGCAATCAGTCAGCACCGCAGTGCGCAACGCCACCTACGGCGCCTACCTGCCGTTTGAGGACGTTGTCGCCGAGTTTGTTAAGCAGCGCGACGAAAGCCGCAACCCGATGTTCGACGTCAGCGTGAACTTTATGTGGAATCCGCCTGCATATGACAAGGACGGTCTGAGCGTAGAGCTGTACTCTCCCCTTCAAAAAATGAGCCGCGACATCGGCATCGTGATCCGCAAGGGCGCAAAAGGTCTGCACTTTATGGTACAGTATTCGTCCGAGCTGTTTGAGGACGCGGTGATCGAGAACTTTATCGGTCAGTTGAAGCACACCTTACAGCTGCTCGGCGCCGACTCAAAAACCGTTCGCGACGCGCTGGCGCTGCCCGAAGAACAGCAAACCGTACTCGACGGCTTTAAGACCGAGGCGACGGCTGAGCTGAGCGAAACCCTGCTTCACAGGATGTTTGAGCGCAGCGCGGCGGAAAACGCCGACAAAACCGCGTTGATCGCCAAGGACGCCACACTGAGCTACCGCGAGCTGAACGAAAAGGCAAACGTAGTTGCCCACAACCTGATCGAAAAGGGTATCAAGACCGGCGACAGCGTTGCGCTTCTTTTGCCGCGCGAAAGCTGCTTCTTTGCCTGCTTGTTCGGCGTAAACAAGGCAGGCGCGGCATTTATTCCCTGCGATCCGCAATATCCCGCCGACAGAATCAACCATATCATCGCCGACAGCGAGGCGTCCTTCATCATTACCACCTCCGACAAGCTGGCGGATTATCCTGCCGACAAGGCGATCGACGTTTCGGATATTCTCGCGGGCGACAAAACCGACAACCCGGATGTTGAGATGAGCGACCGCGAGCTGAGCTATATGATCTACACCTCAGGCTCGACAGGCAAGCCAAAGGGCGTTATGCTGAGGCACAAGGGCATTTGCAACTATTTGACGCCCCATCCTGCCAACTCGCACATCTATTACCTTAAAGAAAACGTAAGCACCTATCTTTCCGTTACCACCATTTCGTTCGATATGTCCTTCAAGGAGCATACCGCCGCGTTCTGCAACGGCAAAACGCTGGTATTTGCCGCCGAGGATGAAATGAACGATCCGCGCGCTCTTGCGGAATTGATGGAAAAATACAGCGTTGACTGCATCAACGCCACTCCCTCGCGCCTGCAGCAGTATATGGACTATGAGCCGTTCAAAAACGCTCTTGCCAAGTGCCGTTTGGTTATGTCCGGCGGCGAGGGCTACCCGATGTCGCTTCGTGACGCGATCAAGCAGTGCTCCGGCGACATCAGGATCGTCAACACCTACGGTCCCACCGAGATCACCGTTTCCTGCAACGCGGCTGATCTTACCGACGCGGAATACGTTACCGTAGGAAGACCGCTGCTCAACTACAACGAGATAATCGTTGACAAATTCGGATATCCCGCGCCCTACGGCGTTATCGGCGAGCTGTATATCGGCGGCGTCGGTGTTGCAAAGGGATATAAGAATCTGCCCGAAAAAACCGCCGCGGCGTTCGTGGAATATGACAACGCGCGGATGTACCGCTCCGGCGACTACGCAAAGTGGGATAAAAACGGCTTTGTTCACATCCTCGGCAGACTGGACAACCAGGTCAAGCTGCGCGGTCTGCGCATTGAGCTGGGCGAGATCGAGGGCTTGATCGCCGCTCAGCCGCACATCAAGAAGGTGTCGGTCATCATCCGCAAGCTCAACGGTCAGGATAACCTTTGCGCTTATTTCACCGCTGACACGGAGATCAACATCGACTCCCTGCGCGATGAGCTTAAAAAGCACCTGACGCATTATATGGTGCCGACGGCGTATCTGCAAATGAACGAAATGCCGATGACCGCCAACGGCAAAACCGATACCAAGCTGCTGCCCGATCCGGTGCCTGTGAGCCTGGGCGAGTATGTGGCGCCGGCAAACGCCACTGAGGAGTTCTTCTGTGAATCCTTCAGAAAAACCCTTAAGCTTGAGCGCGTAGGCGCTACCGACGACTTCTTTGAGATCGGCGGCACCTCGCTGGTTGTCACCTCCGTTGTTCTGGACGCGTCGGAAAACGGCTTTGAGATCACCTACGGAGACGTGTTCAAATACACCACGCCGAGAGCGCTTGCCGAGCTGTTTAAGGACGGCGAGGTCAACGACACCAACAAGCTGTTTGACTTTGACGATTACGATTATGACAAAATAAACGCATTGCTCGCCAAAAACACCGTTGACGCGTTCAAGTCCGAGTCCTTGCGCGATTTGGGCAATGTGCTGATCACAGGCGCGACGGGTTATATGGGCGCGCATCTGCTGGCTGAGTTTTTGAAAAGCGAAAGCGGCAAGGCGTACTGTATGATCCGCAAGGGCAAATTTGACACCGCGCAGGAGCGTTTGGAAAACATCTTCTTCTACTACTTCGGATCCGATTTGGAAACCGAATTTGCCGAGCGCGTTGAGGTGCTCAACGGCGACGTGACCGACTATAAATACTTTGAGCCGTTTGAAGCCCTCAACATCGACACCGTGTTCAACTGCGCCGCTAACGTAAAGCATTTCTCGAACGGCACCGACATTGAGGACATCAACGTCGGAGGCGCGGTCAACTGCATCAAGCTGTGCCAAAAGACCGGCGCAAGGCTGATCCACTTCTCCACTGTTTCGGTATCGGGCACCACCGACGACGTTGCAAAGCTTGGCCGCAAGGAGCTTGACGAGCAGTCGCTCTACTTCGGTCAGACGCTTGACAACAAATACACCTCATCTAAGCTGATGGGCGAGCGCAAGGTGCTTGAGGCAGCCGCCGAGAGCCTGGACGCAAAGGTCATCCGCGTTGGTACGCTTGCCGCGCGTGAATCCGACGGCGAGTTCCAGATCAACTTCCTTACCAACAACTTTATGGGCAGACTGCGCAGCTACAGCCTGCTGGGCTGCTTCCCCTACGCCATGATCGAAAATCAGGTTTGCATGGGACCGATCGACCGTTCCTGCGAGGCGTTCTTAAAGCTTGCAAAAACGCCTCAGGCGTGCTGTGTGTTCAACGCGGTCAACAACCACACCCTGCCGCTGGGCGATATTATCCGCCAGATGAACGAAAGCGGCAACCACATTGAATTTGTTGAGTACGATGTGTTCACCGAGGCGCTGCACGAGGCGCAGAAGGATCCCGACAAGGCGGCGATCCTGTCAAGTATGACGGCGTATATGAACACGGCTCACGGCAAAAAGATCGTCGCTCTTCCGTGCAGCTCGCACTTTACAACACAGATCCTCGCGCGTATGGGCTTCTTCTGGAACGCGAGCAATGAAAGATATGTTAACGACTTTATTAATGTACTGCGCGGATTCCTGTTCTTCCGCAAGGATAATTTGAAGCGTTAAGAAGGGATTTTGCAATGAAACGAAACGGTACGCTTCTAAACAAAAAATATCGCAGCCTGCTTGTCGCAACACTGGCGATGACGGCTTCGACTTACCTTTCCAGCATTTTGGACGGCATAATGGTCGGTCAAATACTCGGCACCGTGCCGCTGTACGCGATCAACCTTACCACCTCGATCGTCTTTTTGCGCAGTATACCTATCGCGATGTTCACCTTTGGCGGCAACACGCTTTCCGTCATTTACAAAAGCAAGCGCGATCAAGCCTCTGCCGACACAGCGTTCACCCTGTCGTTTTGGGCAGGCGTGCTGTCCACCGTGTTGATCTCCGTTATCGGAATTGCCGTAATGGTGCCTACGGCAGAGCTGCTTGCGCAGGGCAAAGATGAGCTTGTTTCGCTTGTTACAGACTATCTTTTGCCGCTGTGGGTACTGACTCCGCTGGTTGCGGTGGTCAATCAAACCGCCGCCTACGCGCGGACCGACAGCCTTCGCAAGCTTGCCACCGCGCTGCCTATCGTCGCGAACATCATCAACCTGATCTGCGATTACATTTATATGGCGATCTTCGGCTGGGGCGTTGCGGGCGCAGGCTGGGCGACCGTGACTGGATATGTGGTCGGCATCGCCTTAACGATGATCTATTTCCGCTCCAGGCAGCGCACGGTGCACTTTACCAAAGCGGCGCTCGGCAAGCTTGGACAGGTCGGCAAGATTTTCAGCGTCGGTCTCCCCTCCGCGCTGATCTACGTCTGCAACTTTTTGCGCCTGTTCTTTACAAACGCAATCATTCTCTCCTACACCGGAGTGCTGGGCGGCAAGATCGCCTCGGTATCCTTTTCGCTTAACAGCCTCGCCTTCATTTTGGTCGAGGGCGCGTCGATGACGCTGCTGCCGATCCTGGGCGCTTTGTACGGTGAAAAGGACGCGAACGGTCAGCGCCTGACGCTGCGTTACGGAATGATCGTCACCGTTGCGCTGTCCGTGCTTGTGCTTGTCGTGTCGGAGCTGTTCCCTGTTCAGCTTGCGGCGCTGTACGGTCTGAACGAGCCGGAGGTGGCGGAGATCTTCGCGGTCACCTTCCGCATTTTCTCGATAAACATTCCCATTCTTGCGGTGATTTACGTAATGCGCACGTTCTTCCAGGCAACCAAGCAGCGCGGTCTTGCCAACCTGCTTGTAATGCTTGACGGCGTGCTTACGATCGTTCCGCTGATGTTCTGGTTTGCGCATTACGACATCTACTGGCTTTGGGTATCCTTCCCTGTTTCAAAGGCGGTAACGGTGCTGATCACCCTGGTCGCCATGGTTATCAGCAAAAATGTACAGCACAAGAAAAACATTCTCGGAATTGAGGACGAGGACGGCGTGATGTACGATTTCTCCATCAAAAACGAGATACCCGAAGCGATTAACGCTTCCGAGGAAGCGATGGCGTTCTGCGTCAAAAACAACGTGCCCGAAAGCACCGTCAACGCTGTCGGAGTCACGGTTGAGGAATTGTGTCACAACATCGCGACCTACGCCCGTACAAGCGGCAACAACGCCGTGGACGTTTGTGTGCGCGTTATGCCCGACAAGGTGAACGTTCGCCTGCGCGACAACGGCGCTGAGTTTGACCCCACGGACTACATCGACAACAGCGGCAAGCGCATTACCGGACTGGAGCTTGTGCGAATGTTAAGCTCCTCTGTCAATTACAACCGCGTGCTTGGATTTAATGTTACCAACGTTGCCATAGCTTATCAATAAGGCGGTGAACGTTATATTTAACTATAAACAACAAAGCAAAAACAGCAAATACACTCTTGAATTGCTCAGTGCCGCCGAGCAGCGCATCAACTTCGTCTATATGATCATTATGATCGCGTTTGAAGCGTCCATTTTGATTTATATTCTTCTTAACTCCTGGGACGACACGCGGTTTTATTTCGGCGGGATCTCGGGCGGCGCGCTGCTGATCGGCATAAGCGTTGATCTCATTTTTCGGAAAAAAAGCTATCCGTGGATAAAGTTTGTCAATAACCTCATCATAATGTTCGCGGTGTTTATGCTGTGCGGATTGTCGGATTTTGTAGCCCTGCTGTTTATCCTGATACCGTTCATAAACAGCTTTTACTTCCGTCCGCGCTTTTCCGCGCTGACAGGAATAATCTGTTTGCTTTTGATGTATATCGCCTTTATGAGCGTATTAACGCCGATTTATGCCGATGACGGACGCATTGACTATAATTTTTTCAAAATGGCGGCAGACGCGTTTGACTTCCCTTCGGAGGATTACATACTCATACTGCGCGGAAAAAGCTTTTTGATAATCATTGCGGCAGCGCTGGTTATCGTTTCGGTGTGTCTTTCAATGAACAGCCGAAGGTTCACCATACGTCAGGGCGAGCTGCTTCAAAAAAACCTCTCCACGGAAACGGAGCTGAATGTCGCGCGGGATATTCAGGAGGGCATTTTGTCCACGGAGCATCCCGACAATCCGTCCTATGCCGTATATGCCGAAATGGCTTCGGCAGATGAGGTCGGCGGCGACTTTTATGATTATTTTCTGGTAGATGAAACCCATTTGGCGATCGTCATCGGCGATGTGTCCGGTCACGGAATGGCGGCGGCGATGTTTATGACCTTGAGCAAAACGCTGATAAAGGTTTACGCTCAGGCGCACTACGCAGCGGACAAGGTTTTTGAGCTGACAAACCGCTATTTGCAATCATCAAATCCCGCAAAGTTTTTTGTGACCGGCTGGATCGGAATGCTCGATCTGACCACGGGCGTACTAACCTATACCAACGCAGGACACAATTTTCCGGTCATTGTCCGCGCCGGCAAAGATCCGGAGTTTTTGCGCTCCAAGCCGAACTTTGTGCTGGGAAGAAAGCGGATGATACGATATACCGAAAACCGCATCAAGCTCGATCCGGGCGACAAGCTGGTTCTGTACACCGACGGCGTTACGGAAGCCCAAGCGCCCGACGAAAGCTTTTTCGGCGATGAAAGGCTGCTGCAAACGGTCGGAGCAACAAAGGAGCAAAATCAAAAGACAATAGTGAAAACGATCCGCGAAGCTGTGACCGCCTTTGAAAACGGCGGCAAGCACCACGATGACGCTACCGTTTTGGCGCTGTGCTTTAAGGATCATTTGCAGATCGTGCCGCCGAAAAGAAAAGTATTTTTCCTGAACGTCGATACCTTTGACAGCGTGACCGAATATATTGCCGAGCAATGCTCGCAAGAAGGATGCGACCAAAACACCGTAGGTCAAATCACGATCGCCGCGTCGGAGATACTCGCGAACATCGACTCCTATGCTTATACAGACGGCGGCGAGATCGAAGTGCTGACCAAGTGCCGCGAACGGCGAATGACGATCGTTTTTAAGGATAACGGCAAGCCGTTTAATCCGCTGCTGGTACAGGAGCCCGACGTCACCCTGCCGCTTTCCAAGCGAAAGCCCGGCGGCTTGGGAATTTATATCGTAAAAAAGCTGATGAGCGACGTCAGCTATGCTTATGCCAACGGTCAAAATATTTTGACTATAGAAATGGATTTTTAGGGAGGGAAATATGAAAACGACAAAAATCATCCTCGCGGGCGACCTGCTCCCTATGCCCTGCAATTACGAGCTGTTTTCCTCGGGCGATACACAGGCGCTGTTCGGAGAAAAACTGTGTTCTCTGTTTGCCGAGGCTGACTTCCGCGTGTGCAACTTTGAGGGCTGCTTTACCGACAGCGACAAACCGATCGAAAAGATCGGCCCCAACATCAAGGCGCCTGTTGAAACGATCAAGGCGATCAAAAAGCTGGGGATAGACTATGCCACACTTGGCAACACCCACTCGATGGACTACGGCAGTCAGGGCTTTTCGGACACCTGCAAAACGCTTAACGAAAACGGTATCGAATGGTTCGGCTGGGGCGAGGACGCGTCCTCTGTTAAAACACATTCGGTGATTTCGGACGGCGACAGAAAAATAATCCTTTACAACACCACCGAACAGTTTGAAAACGCGCCGCGCGCGGATCATCCCGGCGTCAACCTCTATGACGAGTACCGCGTATGTGAGGAGATAAGAGCGCTTAAGGAACAGTGCGATTTCCTGATCGTGCTATATCACGGAGGCATCGAGGGCACGCACTGCAACAGCGAAAAAATGCGCCGCCGGTTCCACCGTATGGCGGACAACGGCGCGGACGTCGTTGTTTCACAGCACACTCACGCCGTCGGCGAGGAGGAGCATTACCGCGACTCGTATTTGCTTTACGGACAGGGAAACTTCTGTTTCCACTTCCGTCCGGAGGTAACTCCGCTTTTGGCGGAAGGACTGGTGCTGGAGCTGGAATTTCGTGACGACGGCTTTTCCGCAAAGCCGCATCGGATCCTGCGCACGGAAATGGGCTGTATCTATGACGAACAGCAAGACCTCAGCGCTTTTTACGAGCGCAGCCAAACGCATGACGCGCTGCTGAAAGGCGATGAAGACGCGGCAGAGGAATTTAATGATCAATTTGGCAGGGACTGCGCAAACTGGACGACCGTCTTTTTTTCGCTGTTCCGCGGAAACAACCCTCAAGACGCAGAAAAGCGCAAAAAACTCAGCCCTGCGGAATACGCGGATTATTTGCGAAATTCCTACACCCGTCAACAGCTGCTCGGAATGCAAATGTTCCTGCGCAACGAGGAATTTAATGAAGTAGGCAACCAAATTCTCAGCGATTTGCTGAAAGAAACTGATACAAAGGAGAAAACACAATGACAATCAATGTTTATGAAGAAAACGGCAAAACCGTCATAGCACCCGACGGCAAGATCGACCACGTTACCGTAGAGGAATTTGAGAGCAAGATCAACGAGCTCGGTGAAACAAACGACACTCTGATCCTCGATATGGCAGGCGTGGAGTATGTAAGCTCGGCAGCGCTGAGAGCTATTCTTAACGCCAACGATCTGCTGGAAGACAAGGGCGGCTTAACGCTGAGAAACGTAAATAAAAAGGTAATGGAGATCTTCAACATCACCGGCTTCGCAGATTATCTCAACATTCAATAATCGATTGCCTTTACCATACAAAAGAAACTTCCCCGCCATCGATCAGGGCGGGGAAGTTTTTCATTATGGATTATTTCAAAAAAAGCAATACCGCACGATTACAACGTGCGGTATTGCGAAGTTCTGTATTATATCTGCAAAGCAGCTTGGTTACTGAGTGAACGTTCCGAAGCCTGCTATCGCTTCGTCTATGGTCATTGCGCCTGTTCCTACACCGTAAACCGCCTGTCTTAACTGTATGACTGCATCATCCGTCAAGCCAACTTCCTCCGGCGATATGATTCTCGATTCCGGAACATTGCCAAACGCGGCATACATACTGTTAAACGACAGATCCTTGGTGGGTGACATAAGCCCTTTGTTCTGCGCCATTTTATTCAGCTCCTGTGATGTGATCAGGAAACGCATAAATTCGTTTGCCATATCCAAATTCGAGCTGTCTTTGTTGACAGAGAACTGCAAATTCGGCATATCAAGGAAGTAAGCGCCTTCGTCCGACATTGGAACAGGGACAAAGGTGTATTTAAAGGGCTTCGCAATAAACGCCTCGGAGCGGCTCTCCCTCTTCTTTGTTCCGGAGACGGTATCTCCCGAGCAGGTCATCATGGGTACGTCGCCTTCAAAGAAGCGGAGGATCACGGCGTCATAGTTGTTTTCGATCTTTGAGCAGGCTTCAAGATCCACACCGCAGTCTTTTATAAACTGCTGCACCTTTTCAAGCGAGGAGCGCATATACTCGCCTGCTGATTTATCAAGAGCATTGAGCTTTTTGACAGCCTCTTCGTCATTTGCCACCGATCCGCAGAAGAACGGATAGATCGTAAGGGTGAAAAGCGATGTTGTCTCCTCATTGGAAAAGCCCATCAGCGGGTTTTTATATCCTTTCTCGCGGAACGCTTTGCACACATCGACAAGTTCCTTATAAGTCGTAGGAACGCTCAGACCTTCTTTTTCAAAAAGATCGCTGTTCACGAGCATACCATAGGTGTTAGAAAAAACAGGAACCATCGGAAGCGTATCGTCGTCCGTATTCAGAATGATATTGCTGCGGATGCAGTCCAGATCAAGCTTTAATGAGGAATCGGAAAGATCCTCGGCATGCTCTATGGAAGCCTTATACTGCTCACGATCATACATCCATGAATAATTGACGTAAATATCGGGGGCGTCCTTTCCGTTCAAAACAGTTCCGATCATATTATTATAATCGTCAACCTTGGTGTACTTCATTTCAACATCGGGATAATACTCGTTGAAATTCTCAAATTCGGTTTCCAGCGCCTCAAAGTTGTCGTAACCTCCGGCAACGGTTATTTGACATTCGGTTGAACTGTCAAGAGACGGTCGAAAGCCATTCTCTGATTTTGTTTCCTGCTTTTCCGGGCTGCACGCAGCCAGCCCCAGAACCATCAGTACCGCTAAGAACTTACACATCGTTTTTTTCACGATTTTTCCCTTCTTTCTTTGATCCTTCGAATTTCTTTGATGACTAATTTAATATCAACGGGCTTTGCAATATGCCCGTTCATTCCTGCGTTCAAACAATTTGCTACGTTTTCCGAAAAAGCGTCTGCCGTCATTGCGATGATCGGGATCGAGGAAGCCCACGGGTTATCCAGCTTTCGGATAGCTTTTGTGGCGTCAAGTCCGTTCATCTCCGGCATCTGCACATCCATAAAGATCAGCTCGTAGCTTCCCTCAGCCGCTTTGCTTATCATATCCACACAAACCCGTCCGTTTTCGGCACGGTCTGTATCGATCCCGAACATATCAAGCATGCCGGATATGATTTCCCAGTTGATGTCGTTATCCTCGGCAATAAGTATGCGCATCCCTTTCAAATCGGAAAAATCATCCTCCGGCTCCCCGGAATTGGACTTATTGCCCATCAGATCGTTGATCTTATCATGGAGCGTTGAGCGGAAAAACGGTTTTTTGATGAAGCCGTTCGCGCCCGCCTCTTTTGCCTTATCCTCAATATCCGACCAGTCATATGCGGAAACAAGCAAAAACGGGATTTTTGTTACTTCCAAAGCGCGGATCTTTTTGATAGTCTCGATGCCGTCGGTTTCGGGCATCTTCCAGTCAACGATGACCACCTTATAATCCTGCCCGGAAAGATGTCTGAGCTCGATCATACCGATCGCTTCCGCTCCGCTTCGCGCCTGATCTGCCGATGCTCCGAGAGCTTCAAGGGTTTTAACAGCCGTCCGCAGCGTGCTTTCATCGTCGTCAACAACCAAAATGTCGATCGGTTCAAGCTGCATATTATCACGCTGCCTGTCGGCTACGGGAATATCCAGCACTACAGTAAAGGTTGTACCCACGCCCTGCTCGCTCTGACATTCAATCACTCCGCCGATCAGCTCGACCATCTGCTTTGTGATCGCAAGCCCGAGACCGGTTCCCTGAATACTGTTGACGCGGCTGTCGATCTGGCGCGAGAAAGGCTGATACATATTAGCCATAAATTCCGGGCTCATACCGATGCCCGTATCGGCTACAACATAGGTAAGCTGTATGCAGCCGGGTATCTCGCTCGCTTTCTCGCTTAATTCCACACTAACGCAACCGTTCGGTTCCGTGTATTTGATAGCGTTGGAGAGGATATTGATATATATCTGATTCAAACGAAGCTGATCTGTATACAGATATTCCTTTTCTATTTGATTGATATGAAAGCGGAAATCAATGTTCTTTTCCTTGATCATCGGCTGCGAAATATTAATAAGGTTTTCGACCGTTTCGGCAAGGGAAAACGTCAGGGGATTCAATTTCAGCTTTCCGCTTTCCACCTTGGAAATGTCCAGAATATCATTGATCAAGGTCAGCAGATGATTGCCGGCAAGCCTGATTTTTCTAAGGCTCACCCCTGTTGACTCCACATCTCCGAGGTTATTCTCGGCGATAGTAGTAAGACCTATGATGGCGTTCATGGGCGTGCGAATATCGTGGGACATGGTAGAAAGGAAATCGGTTTTTGCTTTACTTGCGGATTCCGCTTCCTTGGCTGATACCTGAAGACGCTTATTCAAATTAAGCATATAGAACAAATCCAAAACAAACAGAATCAACAAGCCGGCGGAAACTACTCCAACAAGCAGCCAGTTTTCTATATCCACGTTAAGATCCTTAGCCGGCACAAGACTGAGCAGCGTCCACCCGACAGTGTCGGCAAAAGGAGTAAAGGCAACGATACATTCATCCCTGTGTGAGTTGATCATCGAAACAGTGCCGGTGGACGAAGTGATATTGTCGAACAATTTCTTCGAAGACGCGGGATCCGATGGATTATAAGAATTGTAAAACTCAAAAAAATTGGAATTTTTAAAGCTTGAGCCTTTAAGGATATAATTGCCGTTTGAGTCGATCATGGAAAGCTCTGCGTTTGCAAATTCTTCCTGCGGAAAAACCCATTTTTGCTCGAGCTCCGAAATGGGGATAACTCGCAAAATGACTGCTTCATCGGATTTACCGCCGTTTGCGGCCTTAAGCGTGACCATATCGCAGAAAGCCAGCGACTGCTCGCCGTTCATGGGATTGGTATAAGCGCGGGAAACATTGATAGCCTCTCCGATTTCATTTATCCAATCCACGTTGTTAAACAGGTCTAAACGTTTATAGGAAACGGCATAATCATCGTCAGTGCCCTGTTTCGGTCGCGTTGACAGCCCTGTAAGCGTATCAAGAGAAATAAGATGCGCCGAAGTGTTCGTAAGAACGTGAGAGGCGCGAATATAATCAACTGCCTCTTCCATCGTCATGGACTTGTTGTTTATATAACGAGCCCATACATCGCAGATCCTCTGCTCGCCTTCCAAATAATTCTCGGTCACGTGCTCCATTGTAACCGTTATATTTTCAAAGTGCTCTACCTGCCTTAAATAAGAATTATTGCTTTCAAATCTGGAATAGAGAACAACAAAAACCAAAATGGCAGTCATAATAAGCACGTTGACAATAATTACAATTTTTTTCATGCTCCGGTCTCCTAAAACGCTAAATCATGACTTCCGGTAATCGAATATCAAAATAAAAAAATAAAGCCTTCTATTATAGAATAACACACGGGAATAATATTGTCCAGTCCCGTAGTAGCAATTCACATAGAAAAACAGAAAAAATAATCAGCTCTAAAAAAAAAGCCGACTAAAAAAGTCAGCTTAATAAGATAAAGGAAAACTCGCTGCAAGTATTGGCATCTCCCTATTTTTACACCCCGTCGCCAGAGCACTATCTTCGGCACCACTGAGCTTAACTTCTGTGTTCGGTATGGGAACAGGTGGACCCTCAGCGTCATCGACACCAACTATTTTCAACAACAAAAGGATTATAGCACAGCGCATTTCGTTTGTCAAGCATTTTTGACAATTTTTTCACAAGCTAAGACGGAGCGCCGAAAACGCTCCGCCGTTACTGTTAAAGTGTTTTGATAAACTCCGCCAAATATCGCTGCAGCTTGGTTGCGTCGCTGATTGTCACCTTGCCGTCGCCGTCCACATCCGCCGCGAATTTTCCGCGAAGCGGCAGGTCGATGTATTCGCCGAGATAGCGCTGTACGCAGGTAACGTCCGAAACATTGACAACGCCGTCGCTGTTTGCGTCGCCCAGTAAGATGCTTTCGTCCGCGTTATGCAGCACTCCGTACCTGTCCGCGGTACAAAGAACGCCGTCGATCTCGACAGGGTCGGAATAGCTGAAAAAGTTGATCGTGTATGTCAGCATCAGCGGCAGTCCATCGCTGTCGGTAAGGTGTTCCACCTCTACCAAATAGCTTTTTCCGCTGAAGCTTGCCGCTGTCGGCGGACGGAAGGAAATATATTTTCCCCAGGCGTCGCTGCCGTAAAGCCCCGTGTCTGCCGAGTCGCGTATAAATTCCTCGCCGGTCGCCAAATCGGTTATCTTCACCGAATAGGAGGCAGCGGAAAGCCCGGCTAAATCGGTATTGAGATTCAACGACCAAACGGACGTGGTGGTGATTTCCTCCACCGGAAAATACCCTGGCGAAGGCCACGCGTAAGCCGGCTGATCGTTGCCGATCTCCGAGGTTCCCTGAGCGTTCGGGCTGCCGGTGCACAGTATTGTGTTCACCGCGCCGTATTCCGAATAGCCTGCCGCCACGCGGTCGCCGTTGCGCGTCATGATCGTGTTGCGGTGGCCGGGGATCTTAAAGCCCTCGTCATTGAGAAAGCCGCGGAGCAAATTATACAGCGACTGCTGTCCAAAGCTGAAGCCATACGCGATGTTGCTTGTGGAAGTCGCTTCATAGCCTGCCTGATAAAAATCGTCGTCCATATCCCCCGGCTTTTCGGGAGTGTGGGAAAGCACACCTGTCAGCTGCACATTCTTTTCCGTAAGCACCGCGCCCTTTGCGGCATTGTGCCACGCGACGTCCTCGGCATCGGAAAAAACGGTAAGTCCGGCAAGCCAACGGTAAAAGTTTTCAAGCTTAACAAAGTTTTCCTTCGTTTCGTCAGACAAAACATATTCCTTGTACGGAGCCGAAGCCGAACCTGTTTCGGCGAAAAACGGCGCGTCAAAATCTTCGGGAGAAGCTTGCGCGAATTGCTGCACGATGTCCTCCTTTGAGCGCTGATAAGCCGGCAACTCGTTGAGGTCGATCACGGAGGTTTCCACCATTGCAAAACGGTCGAAGGAAACATATTCGTCGTCAAAAATGCTGCCGCTGTTCGTCAGCAAAAGCAATCCGTTGCCGCAGCCGACAAAGCTGAACACATCCTTTTCGGACATATAGCTGCCCGCAAAGGTGTTGTCGCTCAAATGATAGCAAATAACGGTTTTTTTGCCTGCCAGCACATAAATCAGGTCGCCGGCGATGACCGTGTTCGCGCTGTTGTGGTGCAGATAATAGTCAGACTCGGCAGACGGAGTCCCCGGGAAATAAGCTGTTCTCTGTCCGGTGTCGGCGTTGTACAAATGAGTTGTGTAATTGGCAAAAACGCCGTTTATCATTTTCCCGGGCTGATTGTAATAATACTGCAAATTCGAAACCGCGTTTTCGTCCACCGTCATCGAATAGCCGCTGCGCGTTCCGCTTCTCATATGGCGCGTCACCGAATAACGGTTATTGTCGGTCAGCGTGTAGACCGATTCCGCGTAAAAGAACCTTCCGGTGTTCAAAAAACCGCAAAAGGTGTCCGCCGGATTTTGCAGCACCAGCTTTCCTGCCTGCCAGCCCTTCGCGCTGAGCATAAGGATAGCCGCCGAGTCGGCTTGGGGATTGTAATTTGGGAAATTATTGCGCACGCCGAGAAAGACGCGGCCGGTATCATCGGCGCCGACCGCCGAAAGATTGACGCGCGGCACCGTGAAGCTTGAAAGCAGTCTGCCTGCCTCCAAATCGTAGGTCATCACCTCGACCGCCATACCGTCTGCCTTGTTGAATCTTTGGTACTTGTCATAGGCATAATAAAGCTTGCCCGACACCTCGCTGATGAACGCCGACTGCACGCCCTTGTAAACGCTTACCGTGCCGGTTTGTCCTGCGCTTGAATTGATGCTTTCGTGTTCGGGAAAGGTGTATTCCAATTCAAACGTGTCGGATACGACGTCATAACGGTACAGCCGCCTGCCGGTCAGCAGCTTTGCGGTCTTTCCGTTTTTGCAGGCATACTGCTGCAAAATGTCACGGTTGCCGTAAAAGTCAACTTGATTGCTCAGCGCGATGTTGATGGTCGTGATAGCGCTTGCCGACGCAACAGGCGCCGACAAAGCCGTTAAAGTCACCATCAGTGTCAGGCTCAGCATTACAGCCACAGCCCGCCTGAGTATCATTTTCATTTTATTTCACCAAAACTTCTGTAATTTCACTTATATACATCTGATGATAATCGTCCTGATAATATTGCAAAACCGAGTCTTTGTCCGTAACGCCTTCCTCGCAGAGCGGCTGAGCGTAAAGCTTTTTGCACACAAGCACCAGACGCGCCTCGGCGAAATAAGGCAAGCCGTCGTCGGTAAAAACAGTCGTCAGTCCGGTTTCTTTCACCTTGTCGTGATCTCTGCCGCTTTTTGAACCGCAAAAGCTGAGCGCCTTGCGGTGAGCCTCGTCAAAAAAGCTGATCGTAAAGCCGCTGCCGCTTTCCAAAAATCCGAAGGTATAGCGCTGAGGCCGAATGAAGGTAAACGCCACGGGCTTGTTCCACATCACGCCCACGCCGCCCCAGCTGACGGTCATCATATTGACGCTGCCGTTTTTTTCCGCCGTGACCAAGCCCCAGTCGTCGCCGATCAGGCAAAACGGATTGTCCTTGATCTCCTTGGCGGAAATCTTTTTGAAAGCTCTCATTGCGCTGCACCCTTCCTGTGTTGATTTCAAAAACTTCTTTTTCTTATATTATAGCATATTTTGAATAATATTCAATACATCCAGAAAAATATTCATTATTTTGAATATTTAGCACCTGTTTTTGAATATTCATAATAATTTGCACGCAGCTTTTCACGGGCTCTTGACGGGTGGTATTGTCGATTTTTTTAGAGCGACTCAACTTTATTCACAAAATCGACTCATATTTTTTCTGTTTTTGTGCAAAGCTTCAAAATTGAATATTTATACACAAAACACTTGATTTTTCCGGAAGATGGTGTATAATGGTATTCGTAATCAAAAACTATTTGGAGGAAATCAAAATGGCAGACAACAAAATCAAAAAAGTAGTACTCGCCTATTCCGGCGGTTTGGACACATCCATCATCATCCCCTGGCTCAAGGAAAACTATGACGACTGCGAGGTCATCGCGGTTTCCGGCAACGTCGGTCAGGGCACCGAGCTTGACGGCTTGGAGGAAAAAGCCATCGCCACCGGCGCTTCCAAGCTTTATATCGAGGATCTTAACAAGGAATTTGTCGAGGAGTATGTGTTTCCCACCGTAAAGGCAGGCGCTGTTTACGAAGGAAAGTATCTGCTGGGCACCTCCTTTGCACGTCCCGTCATCGCTAAAAGGATCGTCGAGATCGCCAAGGCGGAAGGCGCAGACGCCATTTGTCACGGCTGCACCGGCAAGGGCAACGACCAGGTTCGTTTTGAGCTGGCGATCAAAGCCTACGCTCCCGATATGAAGATCATCGCGCCCTGGAGAACATGGGAGTTCAAGTCCCGTGAGGAAGAGATCGAATATGCCGAAAAGAAGGGTATTCCGCTTAAGATCAACCGCGAGACCAACTATTCCAAGGACAAAAACCTTTGGCACCTCAGCCACGAAGGTCTGGATCTTGAGGATCCCGCAAACGAACCGATGTACAACAAGGAAGGCTTCTTAGAGATGGGCGTTTCGCCCGAACAGGCGCCCGACAAGCCCGAATATGTTACCATCCACTTTGAAAAGGGCATTCCCACACAAATCAACGGCGAGGACACCGAAAGCGTTGCAATCATTGAAAAGCTCAACGAGATCGGCGGCAGAAACGGCATCGGCATCACCGACATCGTAGAAAACCGTCTTGTCGGTATGAAGGCGCGCGGCGTTTATGAAACTCCCGGCGGCACTATCCTTTTTGCGGCGCACAACAAGCTTGAGGAGATCTGCCTTGACAAGGACACCCTGCACTACAAAAAGAACCTCGCCAACACCTTTGCCGATCTGGTATACGACGGCAAGTGGTACACACCGCTTCGCGAGGCGATGAGCGCCTTTGTTGACAGCACGCAGGAATATGTCACCGGCGACGTCAAGCTTAAGCTCTACAAGGGCAACATCATCGACGCAGGCGTTACCAGCCCCTACAGCCTTTACGACGAGGAGATCGCCACCTTTGACGAGGACGAGGTTTACGATCAGAACGACAGCGCAGGCTTCATCAACCTGTTTGGTCTGCCGATCAAGGTTCGCGCAAAGAAAGGCTTGATCAAATAATGCTCCGCCGGAGCACAGCCGCAACAGCGGAAAAACCAAGTTTTTTATAAAATAAAAATAGGTTCGGGCAGGGTGAAACACCCCTGCCCAAACAGTGTTTATAAGAGGAATAAGTATGCAGCTATGGAAAGGACGCTTCAAGAAGGAGCTTTCAAAAACAACCAACGATTTCAACTCATCAATTTCGTTTGACAGCCGTATGTACCGCGAGGACATCGAGGGCAGCATCGCCCACGCGACGATGCTTGGCAAATGCGGCATCATCAGCGAGGAAAGCAGCGCTGACATCATTCAGGGCCTGCAGGGCATATTAGCCGACATTGAGTCCGGCGCGCTGAAAATAGATATGGACGCGGAGGATATTCACACCTTCATCGAGGGCGAGCTGACAAAGCGTATCGGCGACAACGGCAAGCGCCTGCACACCTCGCGCAGCCGCAACGATCAGGTGGCGCTTGACGTGAAGCTTTACCTCAAAAAAGAGGTGGTCAACGTCAAAAAGCTCATCGTGGAGCTGATCAAGGTCATCGCGGGCAAGGCGGAGCAGTACAGCGACACCGTTATGCCCGGCTACACCCACCTGCAAAGAGCACAGCCCATCGTGTTCGGTCATCATCTGCTCGCCTACGGCGAAATGCTGCTGCGCGACGTGTCGCGCTTGGACGACTGCCTGAAGCGGATGGATGAAATGCCTCTCGGCTCCTGCGCGCTTGCCGGCACCACCTATCCCATCGACCGCACGATCACCGCAGATCTGCTCGGCTTTGACCGCGTCACCAACAACTCGCTGGACGGCGTTTCCGACCGCGACTTCTGCATAGAGTTCGCGTCGGTGCTGTCGATCATTATGGTGCACCTCAGCCGCTTCTCCGAGGAGATCATTATGTGGTGCAGCTGGGAATTTAAATTCGTGGAGCTTGACGACGCGTTTTCCACCGGCTCCTCCATTATGCCGCAGAAAAAGAACCCCGACATCGCCGAGCTGGTTCGCGGCAAAAGCGGCAGGGTTTTCGGCGACACCATGACTCTGCTTACCGTGATGAAGGGCATCGCCCTTGCCTACAACAAGGATATGCAGGAGGACAAGGAAGCGATCTTTGACGCTGTTGACACCGTGAAAATGTGTCTGACCGCCTTCACTCCGATGCTCGATACCATGCGCGTCCTTCCTCAGAATATGCGCAAAGCGGCGGCAGGCGGCTTTATTAACGCCACCGACTGCGCCGACTGGCTGACCAAAAACGGCGTTCCGTTCCGCGACGCTTACAAGGCGACGGGCGAGCTTGTCGCTCGCTGCATAGAGCTCGGCACCGATTTGGAGAACCTTCCCCTTGACGAGTACAAGGCGGTTTGCGATGTTTTTTCCGAGGACGTTTACAATGCGATCTCGCTGGAAAAATGCGTATCTCAGCGCACCGCGTTCGGCGGCCCCGCGCCCGGGTTGGTAAAGGCGCAGGCGCAGCGCGTAAAGGAGATCGCGGAGAAGCTGTAAATCCGCACAGATTATATAAAACACAACCCAGTAAAGGAAGATTTCAATGATAAAAGCAGGAATCGTAGGCGCAACGGGTTATGCCGGCGCAGAACTTGTCCGTCTGCTGACGGCGCATCCGGAAGCGGAGGTCGCGGCTATCAGCTCGGTTTCGTTCGAAGGACAAAAGCTGAGCGACGTTTATCCCGCCTACACCTTTTTAAATGATATGGTTTGCGAAAATCAGGACGCTGTTGTTGAAAAGAGCGACGTGATCTTTGCCGCGCTGCCCCACGGTCTTTCGCAGGAGCTTGCCGAAAAATGTATGACCGCCGGCAAAGCGTTCATCGACCTCGGCGCGGACTTTCGCCTGGAAAGTGAGGAGGAGTACGCCGAATGGTACGGCGGCACCTTCCTTGACAAAAAGCTTCACGAGCAGAGCGTTTACGGTCTGCCTGAGTTTTTCCGCGACAAGATCCGCGGCAAGCGCCTTATCGCAAATCCGGGCTGCTACACCACCTGTTCGCCGCTGGCCATCGCGCCCGCGGTTTCAAAAGGTCTTGTAAGCACCAAGGGCATTATCTGCGACTGCAAAAGCGGCGTGACCGGCGCCGGCAGAAAGCCCACGCAGGGCAGCCATTTTCCCGAACTCAACGAGGGCTTCCACGCGTATAAAGTCGCAAGCCACCGCCACACTCCGGAAATCGAGCAAACGCTCTCAAAGCTGAGCGGCGAGGACGTCACCATCACCTTTGTTCCCCATTTGCTGCCTGTCAACCGCGGCATTCTTGCAACGGTTTACGCCGACATCAAGGAAGGCGTGACCTTTGAAGAGATCCGCAAGGCGTATGAGGACTATTACAAGGATGAATTTTTCGTGCGCCTGCTTGACGACGGCAAGTGCGCCGACATCCACAATGTCCGCTACTCAAACTTTTGCGATATTTCCATCCACCACGACAAGCGGGCTAACAAGCTGGTTGCCTGCGCGGCGATCGACAATATGGTAAAGGGCGCGGCAGGTCAGGCGATCCAAAATATGAACATCATCTTCGGCTTGGACGAAAAAACCGGACTGGTTATCGTTCCGCCGGCGTTTTAAGGATAAATTATGGTTAATTTTAAATTTACGGAAGGCGGCGTTACCGCGCCGCAGGGCTTTACCGCGAACGGAGTTTGCGCGGGAGTAAAGCAGGCGACCTCCGAAGCCATCACAAAAGCGGCAAAAGCAAACGAATCATCCGTGATCCCCAACGGCAAGCGCGATCTGGCGCTGATCGTATGCGACAGGGTATGCAGCGCCGCCGCGATCTTTACAAAAAACCTTGTCAAAAGCGATACGATCTACGTAACTCAAAAGCATCTGGAAAACGGCACGGCGCAGGCGGTCATCGTCAACTCCGGCAACGCCAACGCCTGCAACCCCGACGGTTATGAAAAGGCGGAAAAAATGGCCGCTCTCGCGGCGAAGGCTTTGGGCATTGACGAAAACGACGTTATCGTGGCGTCCACCGGCGTTATCGGTCAGCCGCTTCCGCTTGAGCCGATCGAAAGCGGCGTGAACGCGCTTAAGGGTATTCTGTCAAAGGAAGGCGGAACCAACGCGGCGGAAGCCATTATGACCACCGACACCGTTAAAAAGGAATGGGCGGTGCAGACCGTGATCGACGGCAAGACCGTCACCATCGGCGGCATTGCGAAGGGCAGCGGTATGATCCACATCAATATGGGCACCACGCTGTCGTTCGTCACCACCGACGCGGCGATCTCATCCGAAATGCTTCGCGAAGCGCTGCTTGCGGCAGCGGATGTAAGCTACAATATGGTCAGCGTGGACGGCGACACCTCAACAAACGACACGCTTGCAATACTCGCGTCCGGATATGCCGGCAACGCGGAGATCACCGAGAAGAACGACGACTACTATGCGTTTTTGGATGCGCTTACCGCTGCGTTCAGGGAGGTTGCCAAAAAGCTTGCGCGCGACGGCGAAGGTGCAACAAAGCTGCTGATCTGCAAGGTCAGCGGCGCCGCGGACACCGCTTCGGCAAAGACGATCGCAAAAAGCGTTATTTGCTCAAGCTTGGTCAAGGCGGCGATGTTCGGCGCGGACGCCAACTGCGGCCGTATTTTATGCGCCGTCGGCTACAGCGGCGCGCAGACCGACGTCAAAAAAATCGACGTCGCTTATAAGTCCGCCGCGGGAGAGATCCTCGTTTGCCAAAACGGCTGCGGCTTGCGGTTTGACGAAGCAAAAGCAGAAAAGATCCTGCTTGAAAACGAAATCACGATTCTTATAACCCTGGGCGACGGCTCAGCCGAAGCCGAAGCATACGGCTGCGACCTGACTTATGATTACGTTAAAATAAACGGTGATTACCGCACCTGACGGAAAAACCGAGGCGAAAACGAAACCGGTTAGAGAATTATGATTATTCCGAACCCGGAGTATATATTGGAGCGAGTATACAATGGACAATCAAAAGCGAGCTAAAGTTTTAATACAGGCGATGCCTTACATCAAAAAATTAACGGGAGAAACCATTGTCGTAAAGTACGGCGGCAACGCAATGCTGAACGATGACCTGAAATCCGCCGTGATGAGCGACCTGGTGCTGATGCAGCTGGTCGGCATCAACGTTGTGCTGGTGCACGGCGGCGGTCCGGAAATCAACGCGATGCTGAATGCCGTAGGCAAAGAAAGCAAATTCGAAAACGGAATGCGCGTCACCGACCGCGAAACGATCGACATAGTGCAGATGGTGCTTGCCGGCAAGGTGAACAAAAGCCTTGTCCAGCTGCTTGACAGCCACGGCGGCAAGGCGCTGGGACTTTGCGGACTTGACGGCAGAATGCTGATGGCGGACAAGCTTGTGAACGGCGCGGCCGATCTGGGCTTTGTAGGCGAGATCCGCGAGGTCAATCCCGAACCGCTGAACAACGCGATGGAAAACGGCTATATCCCCATTGTTGCGACCGTCGCAGGCGGATATGACGGCAATGTTTACAACATCAACGCCGACCTTGCCGCGGCACAGATAGCCGCAAAGATCGGAGCAAAAAAGCTGATCCTGATGACCGACATCCGCGGTCTGCTGCGCGACGTCAACGACGACGAAAGTCTGATCCCCGTTGTCAACGTCAGCGAAGTGCCGATGCTAAAGCGCGACGGCATTATCAAGGGCGGTATGATACCCAAGATCGACTGCTGTGTTGAAGCGGTGCGCAACGGCGTAAGCCGCGCTCATATCATCGACGGCAGACTGGAGCACTCCATTTTGCTGGAGCTGTTCAGCGACGAAGGCATCGGTACGATGTTTTATTAAGCACGCCGCATTTTCAAAATCAAACAAAGCGGGGTACTCGCATATGACAATTCGACCTATGACAATCGACGACTACGACGAAATCTTTGCGATGTGGCAAATCACCACAAAGCGCGCGCTGTCCTCAGCGGATGAACGCTCGCAGATCGAGCGGTATCTAAAGCGCAACGAAGGCTTGTCGCAGGTTGCGGTGGAGGACGGCAAAATCGTCGGCACCGTGCTTGCCGGTCACGACGGAAGGCGCGGCTTTATCCACCATATGGCGGTGCTGCCCGAATACCGCCGCCGCCACATCGGACACGCGCTGGCGCAAAAGGCGATCGAGATGATACGATCCGAGGGCATTGAAAAAACCCATATTTTCTGCTATCAAAACAACGAAACAGGGCAAAAATTCTGGAGCGACTTCGGCTTTGTAAAGCGCGACGACGTTTTTGTTTTCAGCTTTTGATTCATTTTTTCAGCGCAGAAAAACAGTTGGAGGAGAGATAGAATGAACACCAAGGAAAAAGATTCGCAGTATATTATGCACACCTACGGGCGTTATGACGTGGCGCTTAAAAGCGGCAAGGGCGCAGTCGCCTTTGACGAGGACGGCAAGCGCTACATCGACGTAAGCTCCGGCATCGGCGTTAATTCGCTGGGCTACTGTGACGAAGGCTGGGTAAAAGCCGTCGGCGCCCAGGCGGCGACAATACAGCATATGTCCAACTACTTTTACAGCAGCCAGGCAAGCGATCTTGCCGAAAAGCTGTGCAAGCTCACCGGACTTGCCAAGGTCTGCTTTGGCAACAGCGGCGCCGAGGCAAACGAATGCGCCATCAAAATCGCGCGCAAATACAGCTTTGACAAATACGGCGCAGGCAGAGATGTTATTCTTACCCTCAAAAACTCCTTCCACGGCAGAACCGTAACTACCCTTTCCGCCACAGGTCAGGAGGTTTTCCACAACTACTTCTTCCCCTTTACCGAAGGCTTTAAGTATGCCGAACCGGGCGACATCGACGACGTAAAGAACCATATTGACGAAAAGACCTGCGCCATTATGCTTGAGGTCGTCCAAGGCGAAGGCGGCGTAAATATTCTTGACAAGGAGTATGTACAAAGCATCGCAAAAATCTGCGAAATGCAGGATATTCTGCTGATCATCGACGAGGTGCAAACCGGCGCAGGAAGAACCGGCAAGCTGTTCGCGCACGAGCATTATGACGTTAAGCCCGACCTGATGACCGTTGCCAAGGGCATCGGCGGAGGACTTCCGATCGGCGTTTGCCTGTGCGGCGAAAAGCTGAAGGACGTTATGTCGCCCTCCACCCACGGCACGACCTTCGGCGCAAATCCCGTTGTTTGCGCAGGCGCAAACTATGTTTTGAGCGTTATTGCCAATGACGATTTTTTAAACGCCGTGGAAGAAAAAGGCGCATATCTTGAAGAAAAGCTTCGCGCGCTTGACGAAGTGAAAAACGTGCGCCGTTTGGGCTTGATGGTGGGAATCGAAATCGACGGCGACGCCCACGAGATCGCCGTAAAGTGCGTTGAGAACGGACTTTTGATCATCACCGCCAAGGAAGTACTAAGAATGCTGCCGCCGCTTACCATCACCAAAGAGGAGCTGGACGAGGCGGTCAAGATACTCGAAAAAACATTAAAGGAGAACACGAAATGAAACATTTACTGAAGCTTGAGGATTGGTCGACCGAGGAGATCACACGCACCCTCAACCTTGCCGACCAATTAAAATACGAGCAAAAGCACGGCATCGAGCACAAGCTGCTCGCGGGCAAAACTTTGGGTATGATTTTTGAAAAATCAAGCACCCGTACCCGCGTTTCCTTTGAGGTGGGTATGACTCAGCTTGGCGGCTATCCGCTGTTTTTGAGCTCAAACGACCTGCAAATCGGCAGAGGCGAGCCGGTTGAGGACACCGCGCGCGTTCTGTCGCGCTTTGTAGACGCTATTATGATCCGCACCTTCGCCCAAAGCGAGGTCGAAGCACTTGCCGAATACGGCTCAATTCCGATCATCAACGGCTTGACAGACTACTGCCATCCCTGCCAGGTGCTTGCCGATTTGATGACCATTCGCGAATTTAAGGGCAAGCTGGACGGGCTTAAAATGTGCTTCATCGGCGACGGCAACAATATGCTCAATTCTCTTGCCGTAGGCGCGCTTAGAACGGGAATGTCCTTCTCGGCGGCTTGTCCCGACGGCTACTTCCCTCCCGAGCATATTATGGAGTTCGGAAAGCAATTCGGCGATAAGTTCGAAATCGTAAACGACCCGATGGAAGCGGCAAAGAACGCCGACGTTATCTACACCGACGTGTGGGCGTCCATGGGTCAGGAGGAAGAAAAAAAGGCGCGCGAAGCAGTGTTTGCAGGCGTGTATCAGGTCAACGAAAAGCTGATGTCTGTCACCAACGACGAATGTATGGTGCTGCACTGCCTGCCGGCTCACCGCGGCGAGGAGATCACCGCCGATGTTTTTGAGGCGCACGCCAATGAGATTTTTGAGGAAGCGGAAAACCGCCTCCATGCACAGAAGGCGGTTTTGGTTGAGTGCCTGCTCGACAAAAAGGAAGAGGAATAATTTCTTTCATACTTCCGACACGTAAAAGGAGAAACGATTATGCCGCAATCACAGCGTCAAGTCCTTTACAATCAGTTCAAGCATATGGACAATGACGAGCTGACGCAGATCATCAACGACAACAGCTACGATGTGACAGCCAAGGAAGTTGCTCAGGAGATCTTAAACAGCGACCGTCAAAGCTATTATCAGCGTCAGGCGAATATGCAGGCTTTTGAAGAACAGCAGCGAAGGAACAACGCCATAAAGGACAACGCAAGACAAACCGACCCGTTGTATGATGACATTCATCAGATCGCACAGGATCTGCGGTTTATCAAAAACAGTATGATCGCCGGCGGCGTTATTGCCGCTGTCGCAATTGTTATTATATGCATCCTTTTTCTGCTTCGCTGAGGACGATACTTATCCTAAACAGTTAGTCTTTTAAAAAAACAAATGTAATACCCTGAAGGATCAAATGTGCCTTCAGGGTATTTTTTTGTCCGGTAAGTTTCCGGAGCGATTTATTGTATGATGTTATGCGCTGTTGTTGAGTGATGCGATGTTTTCCGCGAAAGATTCCTTCGGTTCGCGGAAGCCGCTCATTATCCTCAGATAAGAGCTTTACTCAAGGGATTTTTCTTTTATTACCGTCATCGACATCTGTCCGATCATATCATAAATGTACCGGAACTCCTCGGCGTCGCAGTCCAAGATGCCGCTCAACGGATCGCAAAGCGTCACGGTTCCCTCGTCCATATCATAGCCGATCAGCGCTACGCAGTGTTCGTTGTTGTACCAAAGGTACGCCTCGTCCTCATAAAAGTAGCCGTAATCCTCAAGCTGAGGCTCGGTGAAGAACATCGTCGTCCAAACCAGCACCGGATAGCCCGCGTCAACCAGCTTGTACAGATCCTCAAGCTCGGTACCCATGGTGGTAACTGCCGTAAAGTCAGAGTGCTGATCCTTGAAATAAGCGTTTGCGTCATCCGCCAGCGCCGGTGGGAAAATGCCTGCTCCGTCGTCGTCGTGAGGATCGCCCATATAGCCGTACATCGCGTCGTCGCTGATGCTGAGATAATTTTCGGCGAAGAATGTTTTTTCAAGATCAAAACCGTGGTAACGCAGCACCGCTGTCAGCGCGACCGATTCGCAGCCTGTAGGCAATTCGGGGTATTGCAGCAGCTCTTCAACATCCAGCTGCGCCGCGCTGTGCTCAAGCGGCTCGTCAAGCAGCTTTATCAGCTGTTTGTTTTCGGTGATATGCCGTGTGTGCGGAATGGTCGGATTTTGACCGGTCGGCACCGCCGAGTCCGGCGACGACGTTATTTTTGCGTCGTCATCCGTACTTTTGGATACCATAATGATTTTACTGTCTTCAACATCGCTGTTTTGATAATTGCACGCACAAAGAAGCGCAGCTGCAAACAATAACAAAGCGGTTATTATCCGTTTCATATAAACCTCTGATGAATGATTTTTTAATTTAAAATGGAAAATCCCGGGACGCTTCGCTCCGAATTTATATTGCTGCGGCTATAGTCAAAGGCGTTTCATCACAGCCGCAAGCCTTAAGAAGTATTATTCTTGTTTCGAATTATAAAAGCCACATTCCTTTCAGAATATGGCTTAATTGTTTGATTAATTGCCCCAACGATCAAAAAAGCGCACGCCCGCATAGGACAAAATAAAGTTTTGGCTTTCGTGAAAATCGCTTTGTACCATATAAGGATTGTACATATACATCAAACGGTGCTGCACCGCGTCGCGGTTGTCATCAAAAATATAACGCACAGCCTGACGGCATTCCTCGCTTGTGCCCATATCCACGCTGCCGTCATAGTGATAGTCGCGGATGACCTCCTCGACCGAGCCTATGTTGTCAAAGCACATAGCGTCCTTGACGCACTGCGCGATAAGGCAGGCGCCGACGAATCCGCCTGTGCCAAATTCGCCGTAGCAAAGGCGCTCCAAAAGATCCCTATCCTCCTCGGTAAGGGTGACCTTTGCGCACACATAGCTTGTGTCCGGATTATCCAATGCAAGCAAATAGCCCTGATCCCACTGCTCCTTATAATCGGCAGGCGATTCGGGGCGAACCTCTGTTGCGTAATGCACCGTACTGTGCGGCGCGGTGGTACGCGGAACGGTCGCGCGGGGCTTGGTGGCGGCAGGCTTGACCGTTGTCGCCGGAACCGTTGCGGCTGTTGTTGCCGGCTTTGTTTCCGACGACGAGGTAGAAACCGTATTCTCGGTCATATCCGCCGTGTTGTCCGCCAGCGCAGCCGCGCCTTCCTCTTTGATTTGGTTGACGCGCGGATTGACCTTTGAGGACGACTGCAGCTCGGTGCTGTTGTTGTGCAGAATATTGTTGGTGACAATGGTATGCACCAGCAAAAGAACCGCCACCAGCAGCACGCAGACGATCATAATTATATTCTTTTTATCCTTAAAAAACTCGTTAATTTTCATAATCACCAAAAACTTATTACAACTTTTTCATCTTATTGTAACACATTTGTCCCTTTTTAGCAAGAGAATTTTTCATTTTTCTTCAAATTTCCTTATTTTCAAAAAATAATCACATTTTCAGTGCCGCTCCATTGACTTTTTTATTTGCCGGGTGTACCATATGATACGGTAAATTTTATAACGGAGTATGATACAAGTGGATATTTTATTGGTACTGAAGGATTTGGCGATCATTGTGATATTCGCCAAGGTTTTCGGTCTTTTGGCGCGCAAGCTTAAGGCGCCGCAGGTCGTCGGCGAAATCGTTGCCGGACTGCTGATAGGTCCCAGTGTTTTCGGGCTGGTGCAGCTTAATGATTTTCTCAACATCTGCGCCGGCATCGGCGTTGTGCTGCTGATGTTTTCGGCGGGACTGGGAACTAATCTTAAACAGCTTCTGCACACCGGCGTGAAGGCTCTGCTGATCGCCTGCGCGGGCGTACTGGTTCCGCTGATCGGCGGCACGCTGCTGTATATCGGTTTTTACGGATTTGACGGCTTTGGAACGCCGCATTTCTTTACGGCGGTGTTTATCGGCGTGATTATGACCGCCACAAGCGTTTCAATCACCGTTGAAACCCTGAAGGAGCTTGGCAAGCTTAAAACAGAGCTTGGCACCACGATACTCAGCGCGGCGATCATCGACGACGTTATCGGCATTATGGTGCTGACCTTCGTGATCGGCTTTAAGAATCCCGACAGCAATCCGGGAATAGTGGCGCTTAGCACCGTTGCTTTCTTTGCGCTTTCGCTGATTTTGGGCTTTGTGATATACAAGGCTTTCAAGGTGATTGACAAGCGGTGGCCGCACACGCGCAGGATCCCGATTTTGGCGCTGGCGCTGTGCTTCGGGCTGAGCTACGCGGCGGAAAAATACTTTGGCATCGCCGACATCACCGGCGCGTATGTGGCAGGCATTATTCTTTCCAAGCTGCATGATTCCGACTATATAGAAGAAAAAATGGACATCAATTCCTATATGATCTTCGGGCCGGTTTTCTTTGCGAGTATCGGCTTGAAAACCAAGATCGACGGAATCACCTGGGAGCTTGTGCTGTTTTCGGCGGCGTTTGTTTTGGTGGCGCTGGTCAGCAAGATAATCGGCTGCGGCGCGATGTCGCGGCTGTGCGGCTTCCGCGGCACAGATACCCTTAAGGTCGGCGTTGGAATGATGACGCGCGGCGAGGTGGCGCTGATAGTGGCGCAAAGAGGTTTGACAGAGGGAATGATCAGCTCCTCATACTTTACCTCGGTGATTCTTCTGATAATCGTATCGAGCGTACTGACGCCGATCATTTTAAAGCTTTTATACGCAAAAGACACAAAAACGGTTAAGGCATAACGCCCTAACCGTTTTTTTATGCCGATCAGCGAAGATCACCGAACATATTCATATGTATAAACTCTTTTAACGGTTCCTTTTTTGTCATCGTCGTACTCGGTATATGATGACAAATTGCCGTCGTCGTCATACTCCAGCTCAAAGTATTCCCAGCACTCGTCGGTGCTGCCAAGGCGCTTAAAAATCTTTGTAAGATTTCCGTCGTTGTTATACTCAAACTCTTCGTATCCGTCGATTTTGTCCTCACTTACGTATTCTATTCTTTTGACAACGCGGTTGGACGAGTCGTATTCATAAGCTTCTTTAAGGAACCATTCATCGTTACTGTTTTGACCAAACAGCTTCACGGGATTGCCCGAGGCGTCATATTCACATTTTCTATTGCTCGGGTTCCCCGGATCCTCGCCGGCATTTTGCTGTACGTATTTTATTTCGATCCCGTGCTCTTCAAACTCGTAATCTGCCGTGTAATCCATTACACCGTCGTCGTAAAAGGTTTCATTCATTTTGTTGCCGTCAAAGGTATACGCTCTTTCTCCGGAAGTGCCGTCCGCTTTTTTATACTTTTTGCTGATAACGTGTCCGAAGCATTTTTGAATTACGCCTTCAAGGTCGCCTCTTTCCAAGCCTTCGCCGGTGTAGATCGGGTTTTCCGGCAAAAAGCTGAATCCGTTCGGGTTATATTTACGGGTAACTACATAATCCGTATCGTTTTCCGTAAACTCTATTGTCATTACGTTGCCGTCGATGGTGCCGGTTTCCTCCCCGTGAAGATTTCCTTTTCCGTCGTAAGCGCGGACGATGATTTGAAAATGCGCGTCAACTACCTCCTCGGTCGTTGGCTCGGCGGTCATTTCCTGCGAAGAGCCGCCGTCTGTCTTTGCGCCTGCTTCGTCTTTGGAGTCCGGTTTGGCGGACTGAGCGCACGCCGTGAGGGTGAGCGCCAGCGCGATAGCCGTTAAAAATGATACTGTTTTTTTCATAAAACTTTTCCTCCTGTAATTTACCCTTTTATATTTTCCAAATCGTCCAAACGCAGCTCCCTTGTGCGAAGGGCAGGCTGACAAAGCGGAACCGATTTGCCTTTTTTGATGAAGAGCGGCACCTCGTTGAGCGCGACCTTGACATAGTGCCAGCCCTTTTTGAGCGGCTGCTTTTCCACGCGCGTGCCGCTGAGGGTGACAAAGGTCATATCCTCCGGCAGATACACCGTTCTGCCGCTTACGTTTTGCTCGTACACCGGAGCGATCATACACTCCTCGCCAAGCATCAGTTGGGTTTCGCATTCGCGCGCGACAAGGTCGTCGGGATAATCAAACGACAGCGGACGGAACAGCATATCGTTTTGCCGGCTCGCCCTGCGGAAGGCGTTATAGAGGTACGGGATAAGCCGGTAGCGCACCTGAATGACGTCGCGGAAGTCCTCAGGGTTTTCAAATCGGTACGCCTCCTGGTCGCGCGTGCCGAGCGCGGAATGGTTGCGCATAAGCGGCGTGAACACGCCGAGCGCCAAAAAGCGCAGCACCAGATCGCGCGTGGCGTTTTCGTTGAAGCCGCCCAAGTCCGCGCCGCAATACAAAAATCCGCACATATTCGCAGACGGAAGCATTTTAAGATTAAGCAGGATGTGCGACCACCACGAATGGTTGTCGCCGAACCAGATGCCGGAGGAACGGTGCGCGCCGATGTAGGACGCGCGCGAGAACATCAAAATCTTTTCCCTGCCGAAGGTTTGCTCAAAATATTCGCCTGCCGCCTTTGTCATATTTGCGCCGTAGAGATTATGTACGCGCTGATGGTTGACCTGCTTGCCGCCGACGTTGTGCCAAATGGAGGAATAGTCCGACTGCGCGTTGGAAAGCCCCATAAAGGTGTCCTTAAGGTTGAAAAACTTGCTTAAATCAAGATTTTTGCCCTTGAGCGACGCCGCTTTATCAATTGCCTTTTCAACGCCTTCCGCGGAATAAAACAGCGCGGGCTCGTTCATATCGTTCCAAAAGCCGTCGACGCCCATATCGGTCAGCGTTTTGTATTTTTCACCGAACCAGCGGCGCACCTCGGGATTTAGAAAATCGGGGAAGGCGCAAATGCCCGGCCATACGCCTGCTTCGAAATCGGAGCCGTCCGCTTTTTTGCAGAAATAGCCCTTCGCCTTTCCCTCCTCGTAAACGCTGTAGCCGTCCTCCTTTTTTACGCCGGCGTCGATGATCGGGATAAGGTGGATGCCCTGCTCCTTTTTTGACTGAACATATCCGGCGAAATCGGGAAAAGCCTGCTCGTTTATTGTGAAATCCTTGAAATGATCCATATAGTCGATGTCGAGATACACGCAGTCAAGCGGTATCTGCGCCGAGTTGCAGCCCTCGATCACATTGTCTACCGCCTCGGCGTTGTGGTAGCTCCAGCGGCTTTGCTGATAACCGAACGCCCACAGCGGCGGAATGTAGCTTTGCCCGATGGCTTCGCGGAACTCGCGGACGATCTCGCGCGGCGTTTCCGCGTGAATGAGATAAATGTCAAAATCCGTTCCGTCCAGCGTTACCGTTGCAACGTCCTGACGGGTATAGCCCAAGTCCCAGCGGACGCGCGCGGGGAAATCGACAAAAACGCCGAAGGTTTGGCTGCCGCTGAGCAAAATAAAATTGTGCGCGGCATAAAGCGACTGCTTTGTTTCGGTGTGGAACGGGTCGTCGCTGCAATAGCTTTCGTATACCCAGCCGCGCTTGTTTATGCCGCGCGGCGCTTCGCCTAAGCCGTAGAGAATATCGTTTTTCTCCATTTTAAATGAAAAGGCGAATTTGTTGCCGTCAAAGCTGTTGTCAAACGGAAAGCCGCCGACGTCGCGCGCGCCGAGCTCAAGCAGCATCGCGCCGGTGTTTATCGGGTTTCCGTGCGTGTATTTTGTTATCATATCAAAGCTCCTTTTTGCTTTTTCGCGGGACAAATGATTTGTCTACAGTATAATACATCTTTTGCAAAGTTGCAAGAAAAATTTCTATACAAAATGCACAATTTCGGGAATGGTTTTTCTGCTTGCCATAAAAGGCATAATTTGTTATCATTAAAATACAAACTGAATTTTTGCGCATTGTTTTGCGCATTTTATTATTATGATAAACACAAGGAGGAACACTATGAAAAAAGCAAGATCACTTCGCTTACTGTCGGTTTTTCTGTCGGTTGTTATGCTGCTTGGCATGGCTTCGGTCGCCGCGTCAGCCGAGCCGATACCGATGGAAATCTATCAGTATGAGGAACCGGAAGAAAATCCAAACAACATAAGGCCGCTCGATGATATTGAAGGCTTTATTGCGCGCGATGACGTCACGGGCTATTCCATGCTGAGCGACGGAACATATAAGCTGCTGTACGACGACAGCATCGCGTTCGGCGCCAGCATATATGTGCCCGTTTCGCATAACGGCATACCCGTTACCGTGATCGGCGAGAACGCCTATTACGGCAAGGATATGAAGCACGTCAGCATTTTGGGAAATATCACCGCCATTGAGGACAACGCGTTTGCGCAATGCCCGATGCTGAGATCGGTGATTATTCCCGAAAGCGTAAAAAAGCTGGGCAAAAACGTGTTTGACGGCTGCGAGGATCTAACGCTGTACGTTGCTGCGGGTTCGGCGGCGGAAGCGTATGCCATTGAAAACCAAATTGCCTACAAAACACAGATGGATATTGCTGAATGCACTATTCTTTATCAGTTCCATTTTCCCGACGCCGCCACAGTGGACGTTAAAACGCCGGAAGGCTTAACTCTGCGCGCCGGCATTGACTACACCGCGGAAAGCGTTTTCGACTGGGACACCTGCGACGCGGTGCTGACGATAAAAGGAAAGGGACTTTACACCGGAGAGGTGATCAAAACCGGGCATTTGTTCCCTTCGGAGCTGTCGGTATTTAATCCTGTTTTCACGCTGGATCAGGACACGTTTGTTTATGACGGCACAGAAAAAAGGCCAAAGGTTTCTTTGTATCAGCACTGTGAGGATCCCAAGCCTATTGATGATGACAGGGAACCCACCCCCTTCCAGGACGACGATAGCGAAACGCCGACCGTTCCCGCGACTTCGGCAACGGATACCGGCGAGACGACCTACACCGATTACTACTTTACTGAAGGCGAGGACTATGTTGTCAGCTACAAAGACAACATTGACATCGGCACGGCGACCGTTACCGTTACCGGCATCAAGCGCTATAAGGGCACTTTGTCGCGCACCTTTTACATTACCGGAAAATCGCTGAGCGGAGCCTCCGCTGCGGCGGAGCCGTCATCGTTCACCTATGACGGCAACCCCAAAACGCCGGAGATCACGGTCACCCTGAACGGCAAAGCTCTGATTAAGAACGTGGAATATACCGTTTTGTATCAAAGCAATATCAACGCCGGAACTGCCACCGCCGTTGTACGCGGCGCCGGAAACTACAGCGGAACCATTAACGTGCCGTTTACCATTGGCAAGCGTTCGATGTCGAACGCATCGGCAACGCTTACCGAAAATGAGTTCACATATGACGGCACGGCAAAGCTTCCGAAAATGATTTTGAACTGCAACGGCAAAACGCTTGCCGAGGGCACCGACTACACCTTGTCATATGAAAACAACATAAACGTCGGCACAGCGACCGTTACCGCGACCGGCAAGGGCAACTATTATGGCAGCAAGCAGCTGACCTTTACCATTAAGCAGAACATCCGCCCCATGGCGGACTGCACGGTGCAGCTTTCCCCCGCCTCCTCGTACACATATGACGGCACGGCGAAAAAGCCTTCCGTAACCGTTAAATACGGCAGCACGGTACTTAGCCAGGGAACAGATTACACCGTAGCCTACAGCAACAACATCAACGCAGGCAAGGCGACCGTTACCGTGACGGGCAAGGGCAACTATTCGGGCAGCAAGTCCGTGAACTTTACCATCACGCGAAAGGCGCTTTCCGCGTCTATGGTCACCGAGCAAGGCGGCGCCTACTACTACGCAAGAGTTACTGTTGAATATCGCTTTACCGTTTCGGACGGCGGCAAAGCGTTGACCGAAAACACCGACTATATGGTATTTTACAGAAACGCCGTAGAAGCCGGCACGGCGACAGTGACCATTGAAGGCATTGGCAACTACGCCGGAACCCTTCAGTTTGATTACACCATTTCCCCCGTTTCGGTTGCCAATGTAAAGGGAAAGCTGAACGAGACCTCGTTCAACTATGACGGAACCCCGAAAAAGCCCGTTTTGAAAACTGCGTTTATATCCTCGGACAGCGATATAGCGGAATATATTTTGGAGGAAGGCAAGGATTACACCCTTTCCTACACAAACAATGTCAATCCCGGCACCGGCACCGTGACGCTGAACGGAAGGGGCAACTACACCGGCAGCAAGTCCTTCAACTTTACCATCAACGGTGTAAATGTGTCGCGGTTTGCCGTTCAGCTGAGCAAGAGCGAATACACCTACGACGGCGCGGCGCAAAAGCCGTCGGTCGACGTGTATTACGGCGGCAAGCTTTTGACAAGCGGCACCGATTATTCACTCAGCTACAGCAACAACGTCAACGCCGGCACAGCCACGGTCACCGTGACCGGCAAGGGAATTTATTTTGGCAGCCAGTCAAAGAATTACACGATCCTGCCGCGCCACATTTCCCATGCGGCGTCAAGGCTTTCGGCAACCTCTTATAATTATGACGGAAAGGCAAAAACTCCGGGGCTTACGCTGACCTATAGCGGCAGCACGCTGACGTCGGGCACAGACTACACCTTGTCTTACAAAAACAACACCGCGCCCGGCACCGCCACGGTTTCCTACACCGGCGAAGGAAACTGGTACGGCAGCGGTTCCGTAAAATTTGAGATCATAAAAGAAAGAACTCCGTTCACCTGGGGCGTTGACAACTGGAATTTCGACAATGACGCTAAATACTTTAATATCAACCATTCTCCCAATCCCAATGAATTTGTTGAAGCGTACATTCTGCCCTCTATCAAAAACATCTTTATCAAGCAATTCAATCTTGATAGTACGGTTGTCAATTATTTGAACAATAAGATCATCACGCAAAACAAGCCGGTTACCAATGACCCTAATACAAGCGGCAATGGCGGCTGGCATGGTTCCTGCTACGGCATGACGATGACGGAAATGCTGGTAAAATACGGTTATCTGGATCTTACCACCTACGGCGGAAACCCTGTCGTGTATAACAATACCGCAAGCAACGACATTATTTCGATGATCAACTGTTTTCATTACACTCAAAGCTGCGACCAGTTTAACGCAATGATCCGTCAAAAGGCATTTGCGGATATTTCTAACACGAATGAGGAATGTATCCGAACACTTATAGACCATGTGAAAGACGGAAAGTCCCTTGTAAATGTCTGCTTCCAAATTAGGGGCAAATATACAAGAAAATGTACGGACGCGAAAGGTGTAACACATTATAAAGGAGAATATTGTCCCAACGGCGGACATTCTGTTTTGGCTTACGGTGTGGAAGATGTATATCCGAAAGTAACACACGTGGCAACCGGCAATGTGGAATATGACAAAAGAATACTTATTGCCGATCCAAACGCATTAAGTGATTCACTAAGCAATTACCGTGATCTTTGCTGCATCTATTACAATTCCACCGATTACAGTTGGATTTTCCCTGCCTACACAGCCTCTCCGAACACCAGCAATAACATACAATCCATGTGTTATTGGATAAAAGGCGACAACGTTCCGGTGGAATGGTATACCGGATTTATAAACGGATTGTATGATTATAAGGACAGCAATAAAGTAGTGGATTTAATGAATCCTGTTGACCCCGACCGCTACATTGCCGGTTTAAGCGTGAACAGCGCAAGCGGCGAAGAGGCTTCTGTAAGCCGGATCGCAGAGAACTGCAACACAGCCTCCAATATGATGTACGCAAACGAAAACGACACGACCGGCGTTGCGAAATATCAGGATTTCTCGGTGACTGAGGACGGCGGCGCACAGCCCGGCGAAAACTTCGCGCTTTGGAATCCCACGGCAAGCTATACGCTGAGCTATGACAACAACACCGCGATGAGTCTTGCGATGGACTACCGCAACGTTGAATACTACGCCGATTTCGGCAACGCGGATTTTGTGGAGTTCTCTCCCGAAGGCAACGTTTCCGCCGAGGGCGACAACACAAGCTACAGCCTGTCGATGGTCACCTCTGACGACGAAAGCGTCACCGACTGGGCGAAGCTTACGGTCGAGGGCGACGGCGTTGATTCGGTCAACCTGAAGAAAACACGCGGCGGCTATTTGCTTACCGCGGACAACCTGCAAAACGTAACGGTGAAGGCTGACGACACAAAAGCGGAAACCTCCTTCTCGACCGGAGCCGGCACGGTGTACATCTATGAGATCGACGAAAACGCCATAGGCGTTTTGGCAGATACCGACGGCAACAGCACCTTTGAAACCGACCTTGCCGGCGACGACGGTTTTGTGATCGGCGACGTAAACAGCGACGGCACGGTCACCATTGATGACGCCACCTTGCTGCAGCGCTTCCTTTGCGAGTTCCTCGGCAGCGACAACCGCCGGCTGATCGAAACCGCGGACATCAAGATGTTTGCACAGGCGGACGTCACACGCGACGGCAAGCTAGACGTAAGGGATTTGACTATGGTTCAGCGGTTCCTCGCGCACTACATAAGCAAATTGTAACGCAAATGATATTCAAAGAGATCGGCAATGCCGGTCTCTTTGATTTTTGTCACGGTAACCGCGAAGCTTGTTTTACGTATTGAAAAATAAAGGCTGAGCAGTTGAATTTGCAATTGATATGTGGTATAATAAAACAGTGTATTGAAAATATCAATTGAAAGGGGTTTTTCCTATGTGTGGTATCTGCGGATTTACCGGAAAACTGGACAACCGTGAAACCGTTATTCGCCAAATGACCGAGGTCATCACCCACCGCGGTCCCGACTCTGACGGCTTTTTCAACGATGAAACGATCTCCATGGGCTTTCGCCGTCTGTCGATCATCGACTTGGAAACAGGCCACCAACCCATTTACAACGAAGACAAAACCCTTGTGCTCACCTTCAACGGTGAGATCTACAACTATGTACCGCTTAAAAAGGAGCTTGTCGGCTTAGGTCATACCTTTGCTACCGATTCCGACAGCGAGGTGCTGGTACACGGCTTTGAGGAATGGGCGGAGGATATGCTGCCGCGTTTGCGCGGTATGTTCGCCTTTGCCATCTACAACACCAAAGACCATTCCCTGTTCATCGCGCGCGACTTTTTCGGCATCAAGCCCATGCACTACACGCAGATCGACAATGATTTGGTGTATGCGTCGGAAATCAAAAGCATTTTGGAGCATCCAAAGTTTGTCAAACGCTTTAACACACGCGCTCTGGACACATATCTTTCGTTCCAGTACGCGTTGCCGCCCGAGACATTTTTTGAGGATGTTTACTGCCTGATGCCCGGACATTATCTTTGGTTCAAGGACGGAACGGTTGAGATCACGCGCTATTTTGAGCCGCGCTTCAACCCCAAGGAAAATTTGACCGAGGAAAAAGCGGTCGAGATGATCGAGCAGGTTTTTGAAGACTCGGTAAACGCGCACAAGATCGCCGATGTTGAGGTTGGCTGCTTCTTGTCCTCGGGTGTGGATTCCAGTTATGTTTCCACCTACTTTGCCGACCAAAAGACCTTTACCGTGGGCTTTGACTTCGGCGAAAAATATAATGAGATCAGCTGGGCAGAGGCGCTGAGCAAGGAAATCGGCGTTGAGCATCACACCCACCTGATTTCCAGCGAGGAATTTTGGGACGCTGTGCCGACGGTGCAGTATCATATGGATCAGCCGCTTGCCGATCCGTCCTGTGTTGCGCTTTACTTCGTTTCGCGGCTCGCAAGCCGTTATGTCAAGGTCGTGCTGTCCGGCGAAGGCGCCGACGAGCTGTTTGGCGGCTACACCTGCTACAACGATCCCAGAGTTTTCAGGATATATCAGAAGATCGTTCCCCACTTTTTGCGCAAGGCGCTGCGCGCCATCGCACGCAAGCTGCCCGACATAAAGGGACGCGACTATTTGATCCGCGCGTGCGACAAGCTTGAGGATCGTTACATCGGCAACGCCTTTATGTATGACCAAAAGCAAAAGCAGGCGCTGCTTAAGGATCCGTCCATCGCGACCGCACCGCAGAGCTACGCGAGAAAATACTACTACCGCTGCCGCAAGTACGACGATGTTACCAAAATGCAGTACCTCGACATCAACCTTTGGATGGTCGGCGACATTCTGCTTAAGGCGGATCGTATGAGCATGGCAAACTCGCTGGAGCTGCGCGTGCCCTTCCTTGACAAGGAAGTTTTCAAGGTGGCGTCAAGCCTGCCCACCGACCTGCGAGTCAACAAATACAACACCAAATACGCCATGCGCAAGGCGGCGGCAAATCATATGCCCGAAAGCACCGCCGAAAAAGAAAAGCTCGGCTTCCCTGTTCCGACGCGCGTATGGCTTCGCGATGAAAAATACTACGAGATCGTCAAAAAGAAATTCCAGGGCAAAACCGCCGAAAAGTTCTTTAACACCGAAACGCTTGTGGCGTGGCTTGACGAGCATTTCAGCGGCAGAGAGGACAACAGCCGCCGCGTTTGGACGGTGTATGTGTTCCTGATTTGGTATGACATCTACTTTGACGAGGACAACCCGAAGCCCGAAAAGCCCGTGAACCATCTTGACGAGCTGAAAGCCGTTGCCGAGGCAAGACGCGAAAAGCAGATCGACGCGCCTGCCGAGGTGATTATGGCGGCTGCCGAGGAAGCGATAAGCAGCGGTTATGAGGCGCCCGAACAGGAGCCGCAAGAGATCCCGGCGGAAGAAACGCCTGCGGAAGAAGCTGCGGAAGCCGCGAATGAGCCTGCGGCAGAAGAAACGCCTGCTGACGACGGCGCCGAGCCCGCTATTGTAGAAAGCGAAGAAGAGCCGCCTGCCGCCGCGGAGGAACCCGACACGTATGTCAACATTTCCAATCCGGACGACGACGAGGTTTATGAAGCGCCGAAAAATGAAAACGCCACTCCGCAGGAAAGAATGCAGATGGCGATCGACAGCATTGAAAAACGCTCGAAGTATTTTGACGAACCAAACGTCATCTCCGACGAAGCGGTTGACAGCATCGTAAGCCAAATCAGCTTCTTCGACGACGATGAAGCCTAAACCTTTATCACATCAAAAGGCGCACCCTGCGTGCGCCTTTCATGCGCCGACGACTTAGCGGAGGTATTTATGCTTTTAACGGAAAAAACTTTATCCTCAAAGGAAATTTTTAACGGAAGGATCCTGCGCTTCACCCACGACGAGGTGGAGCTGCCCGACGGCAGCCGCGCTCTGCGCGAGGTGGTCCATCATCCCGGCGGCGTTTGCGTTGCCGCGCTGGACAAGGACAACAACCTGCTGTTTGTGCGCCAGTTCCGCTATCCCTATTCCGAAACGGTGCTGGAGCTGCCAGCCGGAAAGCTTGAGCCGGGCACAACGCCGCTTGAAAACGGCAAGCGCGAGCTGCTTGAGGAAACCGGCGCGGTGGGCTATTCGTACATCACGCTCGGTCAGGTGTATCCCACGCCGGGCTACACCGACGAGATCATCCACCTTTATGCCTGCCGCATTCGGGAGCAGGGCGAAAGCTGTCCCGACGAGGGCGAGTTTTTGAATGTGGAGAAGATACCGCTGGTGAAAGCGGCGGAAATGGTGCTTAACAATCAGGTGTTTGACGCCAAAACCCAAATCGCCGTGCTGAAAACTGCCATGCTGTGGCAGAGCGGCAGAATATAAAGGATGCAGTTTTATGCAAACTTTTTTTACATTAGAACCACAACAACAGAATACCGCGGTCGCGCTGGGCTTTTTTGACGGAGTTCACCGCGGCCACCGCAAGGTGCTTGGCGGAGCGGCGGCTCAAAAAGAAAACGGTCTGCTTCCGATATGCCTGACCTTTTCCGAAAGCCCGAAAAGCGTGATCGCCGGCACACAAAAGGCGGTGCTGATGACGCGCGAGGACAAGCTGCGCGCTATGTCGGAAATCGGCATCGAACGCGTTTGCTTTGCGGATTTTCGCGCGCTGATGAACCTGAGCGCGCGCGACTTCTTTAAAACCGTGCTTGCCGACGCCTTGAAGGCAAAGGCGCTTTTTTGCGGCTTTAACTACCGCTTTGGCAAAAACGCCGAGGGCGATTCGGCTTTGCTGCAAGCGCTTTGCGACGAGTTTGGCATTGCGCTTACGATCTCGCCGCCCGAAACCGACAACGGCGAGGTGGTCTGCTCAACGCTTATAAAGCGCCTGATCAGCGAGGGAAATATCCTTCGCGCAAACACGCTGCTGTGTTCACGCTTTGGCCTTGAGGAAACCATCACGCACGGAAAGCACCTTGGACACACCCTTGGAACGCCCACAATCAATCAGCCGCTGTCGCGCGGTTTGGTCGTTCCGAAATTCGGCGTTTACGCCTCAGCCGTTACGCTTGAAAACGGGAGCCGCTTTTGCGGCGTGACAAATATCGGCATAAAGCCCACTGTCGGCGGCACAGTGCCTCTGTGGGAAACTTGGATGCCGCAGTATCACGGAAAAGAGCTTTACGGGCAGCGCGCCGACGTGCGATTGCTTGACTTCATCCGCGAGGAACGCAAATTTGACAGTCTTGACGCGCTTAAGGACGAGATCCTTCGCAACAGCCAAGCCGCGCTGAAAATATATCAACAAGCCGAAACCGCCGCCTTGTAAACTTCAAGGCGGATGATCATAATCAATACATAAAAAGGAAGTAATTCAAATGGCAAAAATGCAATTCAAATCCGAATCCAAGCGTTTGCTTGATTTGATGATCAACTCCATTTACACGCACAAGGAGATCTTTTTGCGCGAGATCATCAGCAACGCGAGCGACGCAATTGATAAGCTCTGCTTTATCGCGCTGACCGACGACAAGCTTGGAATGACGCGCAGCGACTTTAAAATTGAGATCAAGCCCGACAAGGACGCGCGCACTCTGACGATTTCCGACAACGGAATCGGTATGGACAGGGACGATTTGGAAAACAACCTCGGCACCATCGCGTCCTCGGGTTCGTTTAAGTTCAAGCAGGAGCTGAGCGAAAAGGAAGAAAAGCAGGACGACATCGACATCATCGGTCAGTTCGGCGTAGGCTTTTACTCCGCGTTTATGGTGGCAAAGGAAATCACCGTGCTGACAAAAAAATACGGCAGCGACACCGCGTACAAATGGCACTCCGCCGGCGCTGACGGATATGAGATCGAAGAATGCGACAAGGACTCCCTTGGCACCGACATTATCATCACCCTGAAGGACAACGCCGACGAAGAAAGCTATGACGAGTTTTTGGAGCAGTACCGTTTGCAGGGGCTTGTAAAGAAGTACTCGGACTACATTCGCTATCCGATCATGATGGAGATGAAAAAAAGCCGTGTGAAGGAAGAAACCAAGGACAGCGACAAGCCCGAATATGAGGATTATTACGAGTGGGAAACCCTTAACAGCATGGTGCCGATTTGGCAGCGCGCCAAAAAGGACGTCGAGCAGGAGGAATATGACAAGTTCTATCAGGAAAAGTTCTTCGCCATGGAAAAGCCGCTTAAGACGATCGTCACCTCGGTCGAGGGCGTTGTTACCTACAAGGCGCTGCTGTTCATTCCCGCGTCCACTCCCTATGACTACTACACTAAGGAATATAAAAAAGGCTTGCAGCTGTATTCCAGCGGCGTGCTGATCACAGAAAACTGTGAGGAGCTTGTGCCCGAGCATTACCGCTTTGTAAAGGGTATTGTGGACACAGCCGACCTGTCGCTGAATATTTCGCGCGAAATGTTGCAGCATGACCGCCATCTTCATACGATCGCGCAGAACCTCGAAAAGAAGATCCAGCGCGAGCTTACCTCGATGCTGAAATCCGACCGCGAAAACTATGAAAAGTTCTTTAAGGCGTTCGGCAGACAGCTGAAATACGGCGTAGTCGCCGACTACGGTATGCACAAGGACGAGCTGCAGGATCTGCTGATGTTCTATTCCTCCACAGAGAAAAAGCCGGTGACTTTTGCGGAGTATGTTGACCGTATGAAGGAGGAGCAAAAGTTTATTTACTTTGCCACCGGTGAAAACGCAGCCGCTATCGACGCGCTGCCTCAAACAGAGCTGCTTCGCTCCAAGGGCTTTGAGATCCTCTACTGCACCGAGGATGTGGATGAGTTCACTTTGCAGTCGATGATGACCTATAAGGAGAAAAAGTTCTGCTCCGCCACCAACGATGATCTCGGAATTGAAAACGACGAGCAAAAGGACGAGGAAAAGAAGGACAACACCGCGCTGCTTACCTTTGTTAAGGAAACGCTGGGCGATAAGGTCGCGGAGGTCGTGGAATCGAAAAAGCTGGTTTCACATCCGGTTTGCCTGACCGCAAAGGGCGGCATATCCTTTGAGATGGAAAAATACTTCAACTCGGTACAGCCCGAAGCAGGTATGAAGGCACAGCGCGTTTTGGAGCTGAACCTCACCCATGACGCGGTAAAGAAAATGGAAGAGCTGATCCAAACCGACATCGACAAGGCGAGAAAGTATGCCGAGGTGCTCTATTGTCAGGCTCTGCTGATCGCAGGTCTGCCGCTGGAGAATCCGTCGGAATACACCGATATGGTCTGCTCGCTGATGCAATAATAACGGTACAATATTTCAGCCCTGCGGCAATACGCCGCAGGGCTTATTTTCGTATTTAGAATTATCCTTTGACGATACGGTAAATATCCACCGTTTCCTTTGGCTTGCTTCCGCCCCAGAATTTGCCGGTGAGGGTAAAGGTTTTTTCGCCTTCAAGCCGGAGCTTTTCTCCCTTGGGCGCGTAATGGTTATTCAGCAGCGCCTCATAATACGGCACAACGTTCTGCTTGCCGCGCTTGATCGCCAAACGCCCGTCACCGTCTTTTGCAAGGAACGCAAAAACGTCGTCCTGAGCGTAACAGCCTGACCAGCCGCCGTACTTGAGGGTGTTTTCGGGCAGCGCCGAAAGCCACAGCGCGTTTCCGAAGTTAGGATCGATGCTTTGGCACGCCGCTGTTGTCAGCGCAAAGGTTTCGTCGGAATGTTTTTTGATATAGTTCGTGATGGTCTGCGGATAGCTTCCTGCTCTGGTTCCGAAGCCCTTTTTCCAGACAGTCACCTCTAAACTCGCGGTCATTGTGATCGCAAGCACCAGAGCCAGCGTAACGGCGACGCTTCTTGCAAGCGGCTTTGCTTGCAGAAGGTTTTCCATATTATTGAAATCGTACAGATACGCCATACACAAGAACGCCGGTACCGCAAAAATAAACGCGAAGCGGAAGGTGATGAAGTAACAGCTTTGAAAAGCGTAAAGCGCCATTACCGGCAGACTGAACAGCCAGCATACCGCGGTATGCCGCGCGTTGGCGCTGCGCAGGGTGAGGATCGTGAACACCGCGCAGGGCGCGAGCATAGACACCGGAAAGCTGATCGGATAAACGATGAAAAACAGCACCCACAGCGCCGCCAGAGCAAGCTTTGCGATTTTGTGCGGTATTCCGCCGTAGATCAGCGGCGCCCAACCGTGCTTTTTGCGCATGATCAGCCAGAGGATCAGGAGCGCCGCAAGCAGTGCCGCGCCTAACGCCGCGATGGCGACGGCGGCCACCTTGCTGTTCACAAGATTTCTCACCGCCAAATAATCCGATATTACCCACGCTTTCAGCTGTCCGACTGCCCTTCGGAACGTTGATTTTACCGCGTGGCTGATCTGCAGCGAGCCGCCGAGACGATGCTTGAGCGCCATCTCGCCGACAGCCTCCACATCCTCGCCGCTCAGCAGCGAAGTATCCGTCACTCCGCTTTCAAGCAGCAACAGCTCCTCTTCGGAGTAAATATTATGCTCACGGTAAAAATCCTCGTTCTCCGCGAACGGCGCTAAAGAGCCTTCGCTTATCAGCTCTCTGCCGCGGATAACCTGCGCCGCCTCAGCATAAGCGGCGTCTCTGCGTTTGACCGCTCCGGAAATGACGTCAGCTCCAAAGCCGACTGCAAAAATCAGCACAAAGCTGATTAAAAAAATTGCGTTCCGTTTTAGAACCGCCGCAGGCTTTTTGCCTTGCAGAACCTCTTTTACCAACATACAAAGCACGGTCAGCGCCGCGAAAACAGCGCCGTACAAAAAAGCCGAAACGGAATACAAAGAACCGATCAGCATCATCACGCCGCCTAAAATACGCTGAAACCACGCGAGCTTGCCTTGCGGCGCGGAATAATGCGCATAGAGCAGCAGCAGCGCGCCTGCCGCTGTGAGCAAGGCGGAGGTGTGGAAATACTGCACAGTAAGCACGCACGCGCTGTAGAGCAGCACGTTGGACAAGCCGGCGATCACCGCGCCGGCACGCTTGCCGAGCTTTGCAAAAAACACATAATTCAGCGTGAGCATCGCCGCAACGCAACAGAAAAGTTGTGACGCGGAAAAAACATTAAAGGTTCCGAACAATCGCTGCAAAGCCGCAAGCGGCGCGGAAATGAAGATGCTGAGATACGGCAGCCGCGTTTCGCCGCCGCGCAGCATTACCGACAGGGTATAATCCGTATTTACGCCGTAGCCGACGCACCATCCGGCGACGTAGGACAGCAGCAGACCGACCGCTAAAAGCATAAGCGCCGCCGAGCCGAGATTTCCGGTAAGGACTTTTTTCAGTTGCTTCAAAACAAACCGCTCCTTATCATCAGGTCACCAGATTTGTCGGGTGTCCCGCGTAAAAATTTTTGATATTGTCCACCACAATGCCCATCAGCCGCCTGCGTGTTTCCACCGGCGCCCATGCGATGTGCGGAGTCATAATGCAGTTTTTCGCCTGCATCAAAAGACAGTTTTCCTCCATCGGCTCCACGCGTATGGTGTCCACCGCCGCTTTGCCTATTTGACCGCTTTCCAGCGCGTCAAACAGATCCTGCTCAACAACCACGCCGCCGCGCGCCGTGTTGATAAACACCGCTCCGCGCTTCATTTTTGCAAAGGCGTCTTTGTTGAACATATCCCGCGAATCGTCGTTAAGCGGACAGTGAACCGAAACGATGTCGCTGCGGCGCAGCAGCTCGTCAAAGGGAACCTGCTCCACGTATTCAAGCTGCTTCGGGCGGCGGCTGAAACCAAGCACCTTCATTTGGAAAGCGCCGGCGATTTTTGCGACAGCCGAACCGATTGCGCCCAAGCCGACGATGCCGAGCGTTTTTCCGGCAAGCTCGTTTAGCGGAAAAACAAAGGGCGAGAACGTCGGGCTGCGCTTCCACAAGCCGTTGTGAACATATTCATTATAGTGAGAGGTGTTGTTGAACGCCTCCAAAATAAGAGCGAAGGTGTGCTGCGCAACCGCGTTTGTGGAATACGAACCGGCGTTGCAAACGGCAATGTTGTGCGCGCGGCAGTATTCGATGTCGATGTTATTGTAGCCGGTGGCAAACAAGCCGATGTAGCGCAGATTTTTTGCAAGGCGCAGGGTTTCGGCGTTCAGCAGGGTTTTGTTGACGACCACCACGTCGGCGCCGGCGATTTTCTCAGCCACCTCATCATAGCGCAGCAAGCCGTACTCCTCCACATCGCCCAGCTCCCTGAGCGGGTCGGCATTGACCAAATCGTCAAATACGGTTTGCGCGTCGGTTAAAACAATTTTCATAGTATCACTCCACCTGTATTGTATCACAGATTTTTTGACAATTCAACTTGATAAAAGCAAAAAGCTATGGTAGAATATTCTTGAGGTACATGGAGATGCAAAAACACTTTTTATTTGATTTGGACGGCACGCTGCTGCCGATGGATTTACAGCGATTTATAGATCTTTATTTGCAGGCGTTCTGCCGCAAATTTGCCCATAAGGTTCAGATCGACCCAAAGCAGCTGGTTAAGGCGATTTGGGCAGGCGCTTCCGATATGGGAAAAAACGACGGCGAGTGCCTGAACCGCGAGGTGTTCTGGCGCGCGATGAACCGCGTTTGCAACAAGGATATGCGCCTTTACGAAAACGAATTTGACGAGTTTTACCGCAACGAATTTATCGCCGCAAAGGAAGCGACGAAGGAAAACCCCTTTGCTCAGGAAGCGGTAAAGCTGCTTAAGCAGCGCGGCGGAAAGCTGATTGTCGCCACTAACCCTATTTTTCCGAAGGCGGCAACCTACGCGCGGCTGCGCTGGGCAGGACTTGATCCCAACGATTTTGACTATATCACGGTGTATGACAACTGCTCCTACAGCAAGCCTAACCTAAATTATTTTCAAGAGATCTGTTACTTTTGCAGCATCTCACCTGAGGAAAGCGTTATGGTCGGCAACGACGTTGACGAGGATATGTGCGCCGCAAAGCTTGGCTTTGACACCTTCCTTGTCACCGACTGTCTGATCAACCGCCGCAACAAAAGCGTTTCCCGTTATCGCCGCGGCAGCTTTGAGGACTTTTATCATTGGCTGCTTGAAAATGAATAACGGCGTCGCGGACGCGTCAACCCGACTTTCGAAAGTTTCCAATGCAACAAAAAATCCCCGGAGATTCCGGGGATTAATTTTTTATTTTGCATATTCAGCCGCGCGGCTTTCGCGGATGATGTTAACCTTGATTTGACCGGGATATTCCAGCTCGCTTTCGATCTTTTTGCAGATCTCACGCGCAAGCGCTATCATACGCTCGTCGTTGACGACCTCGGGCTTGACCATTACGCGCACTTCGCGTCCTGCCTGGATCGCGTAGCAGCTGCCGACGCCGTTGAAGGAAGAAGCGACCTCCTCCAGCTTTTGCAGACGCTTGATGTAGTTTTCGACATTTTCGCGTCTTGCGCCGGGTCTTGCGGCGGACAGCGCGTCGGCTGCCTGAACAAGAATGGCAACGATGGTTTTTGCCTCCACGTCGCCGTGGTGAGCATGGATAGCGTGGATGACCGCGTCGCTCTCCTTATATTTTCTGGCGAGGTCCACACCGATCTGGATGTGGGTTCCCTCGACCTCATGGTCGATAGATTTGCCAATATCGTGCAGCAAGCCGGCGCGTTTCGCCTGTGTGGGATCAAGTCCCAGCTCACTTGCCATCATACCGGCAAGATAAGCGACCTCAATTGAATGATTGAGAACGTTTTGACCGTAGCTGGTGCGGTAACGCAAACGTCCCAGCAGCTTGACAAGCTCCGGATGGATGTTGTGTATGCCAAGCTCCAGCACGGCGCGTTCGCCCTCGCGCTTGATGGTGGCGTCAACCTCGCGGCGCGCCTTTTCAACGGTTTCCTCGATTCTGGCGGGATGGATACGTCCGTCGGAAATCAAACGCTCAAGCGCAATGCGCGCGACCTCGCGGCGCACAGGCTCGAAGCAGGAAAGGGTGATCGCCTCCGGCGTGTCGTCGATGATAAGATCGACGCCGGTAAGAGTTTCGATGGCACGGATGTTGCGTCCTTCGCGGCCGATGATGCGACCCTTCATTTCATCGTTGGGAAGCGGTACCACCGAAATGGTCGCCTCGGCAACCTGCTCGGCAGCAAGCTTCTGAATTGAAAGCGAGATTATGTTTCTCGCCTTTTCATCGGCTTCTTCTTTAAGCTGCTCCTGATATTCCATAATCTTGACAGATTTTTCGTGAGTCAGCTCGTCTTCCAATTGGGAGAGTAAGTAGTTTTTCGCCTGTTCGGCGGTATAGCCCGAAATTTTTTCGAGCATTTCAAACTGGCTTTTCTTGAGGGTTTCGACCTCCTCAAGCTTTTTGTCAGCTTCCTTGATTTTTTTGGCAGCTTTTTCTTCCTTTTTCTCGACGTTGTCCAGCTTGCGATCCAGCGTTTCTTCCTTTTGCTGCATCCGGCGTTCCTGGCGCTGTACCTCGCGGCGGCGGTCGGCGATCTCCTTTTCGCTTTCGTTGCGGAAGCGGTGAACCTCTTCCTTGCCCTCCAGTACCAGTTCCTTTTTCTTTGCCTCGGCATTTTTGATCGCGTCGGAAACAATGCGCTTGGCTTCTTCCTCAGCGCTGCCGATTTCCTTTTCCGCGGTGTTTTTTCGCACGGTAATGCCGATGAACACACCGACAGCACCGGCAACAAGTACCGCTGCGGCGAGAATCAGAACAAAAACTACGGGTTCTAAATGCATCTCCCTGACACCTCCTTTGTTTTGTTGTTTCAAATGAATCAGCTTTAAGTTAACAAAACCTTTGGGGTGCCGTTACAAGATATTCAATTTTAAAAAATACAAATATTTTTTACCTCGAGTTGAGGATTATCCAATATGTGACCCTAAAAGCAAAAAAGCCCGGGATTGGATGCGGCATAACGCCGCAAATATCTATATATATAACGGCTCCCTAAAGAGTCTGATTAAAACGGCAAATCGTGAAAACGAACGACAAATTGTCAAAAGTTTCACAATTGCAAATCCCATATTTACGGAATCTAAAGTAATTTTATAATAAAATCAAGAGAATGTCAATAAGTTAGTAGTTATTTTGCAAAAAATAATTCTTTAGCACAATAATAGTCAGATAAAATGCATAATAATCCCATTTCGGCTTTTTGTTCTGAAAAAAACATAAGTTTTTTAAAAAAATTCCGTTAATTTTTTGGCAAACTATTGAAGAAATGAAAAAAATGTAATATAATAAAATTACCTTAAATTTTAGGAGGAATTTTTTATGTCAGTAAAAGTTGCAATTAACGGCTTCGGTCGTATCGGTCGTCTGGCTTTCCGTCAGATGTTCGGCGCAGAGGGTTATGAAGTAGTTGCTATCAACGACTTGACCGACCCCAAAATGCTCGCTAACCTGCTGAAGTATGACACTGCTCAGAAGGGCTACTGCGGCACCATCGGCGAGAACCTGCACACTGTTGAGGCAGGCGAGAACTCCATTATCGTTGACGGTAAGGAAATCACCATTTATGCTAAGCCCAACGCTGCCGAGCTGCCCTGGGGCGAGCTGGGTGTTGACGTTGTTCTTGAGTGCACCGGTTTCTACTGCTCAAAGGCTAAGAGCCAGGCTCACATCGACGCAGGCGCTAAGAAGGTTGTTATCTCTGCTCCCGCAGGCAAAGACCTTCCCACCGTTGTATACAGCGTAAACGAGAACGTTCTGACCAAGGACGACACCATCATTTCCGCTGCTTCCTGCACCACCAACTGCCTTGCTCCCATGGCTGATACCCTGAACAAGTATGCTCCCATCCAGAGCGGTATCATGAGCACCATCCACGCTTACACCGGCGACCAGATGATCCTTGACGGTCCTCACAGAAAGGGCGACCTGAGAAGAGCAAGAGCAGGCGCTGCCAACATCGTTCCCAACTCCACCGGTGCTGCCAAGGCTATCGGTCTTGTAATCCCCGAACTCGACGGCAAGCTCATCGGCTCCGCTCAGCGTGTTCCGGTTCCCACCGGCTCCACCACCATTTTGACCGCAGTTGTTAAGGGCACCGACGTTACCGTTGAAGGCATCAACGCTGCTATGAAGGCTGCTGCTTCCGAGTCCTTCGGTTACAACGAGGATCCCATCGTTTCTTCCGACGTTATCGGTATGCGTTACGGTTCTTTGTTTGACGCTACTCAGACCATGGTTTCCAAGGTTGCCGACGACCTCTATGAGGTTCAGGTAGTTTCCTGGTACGACAACGAGAACTCCTACACCAGCCAG
>JBGUOX010000115.1:0-10977 GCA_045129995.1 Ruminococcus sp.
TTGCGAGTGTGCTGGAATAGGCAGACAGGCACGTTTGAGGGGCGTGTGTCTTTGACGTACGGGTTCAAGTCCCGTCACTCGCACCAATAATTCAGGGATACCCATAAAGGGTATCCCTGAATTATTTATACAAGCAAGCGAGGGACGGGACTTGAAGGCGAGCGTGCCGAAGGCAAAAACGTCACAGTGTGACGTTTTTAGCGAGAGAGCAACGCGAACACATAGCTCCGCACACGCCGCAGCAAACGAGATGGAAGGAATTTGAACAGCGAACATACGTCACTCGCACCACTAAGATTATAGGAAGGTTTTTGAGAAGCGAGTAGGGACTTGAAGGCTACTGACTTTTATCCTCGCCGTTGATGAACGTTAAGCTTACGCAGAAACTTATTAATAGGCGAGAGAAAGCGTCTGCGACGCAAAACAGTCCGGTGGACTGTTTTCCGCGAGAGAGCAGATGACGCTTTAGCTCCGAACACGCCGCAGCAAACGAGACGGAAGGCAGTTGAACAGCGAACACACGTCACTCGCACCACTGAGATTATCGGAAGGCTTTTGAGAGGCGAGTAGGGACTTGAAAGCGACTGACTTTTATCCTCGCCGTTGATGAACGTTAAGCTTACGCAGAAACTTGTTAATAGGCGAGAGAAAGCGTCTGCGACGCAAAACATACGTCACTCGCACCACTAAGATCATAGGAAGGCTATTTGTTTTATTGTAGGGTAAGGGCTTGCCCTTACCGCAAGTAATGCCGCGACGTTTTGTTCCCAACCTGCGGTCAGGGCAGCTCTGCATGGGTGTTGTTACCCAAATCAAAGATTTGGACAACACCGCAAGCCCTGACCCTACAGGTCATATGCTGATAGGTTTATTCCGAAAACGACCTTGCTCTGTTCCGCAACATTGCGGCAGGAATGGACAAAATGATTGTTTTTTAAAGAATAATATGTTATAATAATTCTTACGGAGGTGTTAAATATGATGTACCCATATCTCACTCTTGATGATGAAACCGAGATCGTTCACTCGGAAATGCTGAGCGACAATACGGTCAAGGTATATATTGAAAAGCCCGATGAAAAAGACGGCTTTCACTTTGCAAGCTGTTTTCTGCCGAAATATGAGTGGCAGGATATATTCGGGTTTTCCGCCGATGAAATCAAAAGGTATCAGTCTATCATTGAAAATAACGCCCATCTGATTATTGAGCTTTCGCAAAACGGGGGATTTGATAATGCCTCAGGTTTTTAAAATCGGCTCTTATTGGGTTTATTTTTGGGCGAATGAGAACAAGCCTCTTGAGCCTGTTCATGTTCACATTTCAAAAGGCAAGCCTGCCGCTGACGCAACAAAGTTTTGGATTACAAAAACGGGAAAATGTCTGTTGGCAAATAACAATTCGGGCTATGACAGCAGGACGCTTAATTATTTAACTAAGGCTGTCGAAGCAAATAAGGATATGGTTATTGAAAAATGGCTGTCCTTCTTCGGAGAGATCACCTACTATTGCTGATGATAAATCCGTAATTAACACTCGCATCAATATTTCAGGGATACCAAAAAACGGTATCCCTGTATTATTTATACAAACAAGCAAGAGAGAAAGCGTCCGTGACGCATAGCAAAAAAACAAGTGACAAAACCGAATAAAGCTGTTATAATGATGCTGTATGTTATTCTTAAGCTCAATCAAAAAGCTTTTACGGCTTTGTGTGTATATGGGTGAAAATATGATAAATCAAGTATTGCATGATATATATGTCACAAATCTCTTGAATATTTTCGTTGCCATACCTGTACTGTTGTTGGTTTGGTCGGTGATCGGCGCGACCTTTTATAAGCATATGCGGTTCGTCGGAACCGTTATGGCGGTGATCGTGATCGGCGCGATCCTGTATATAACCGTTTCGTCCCGAAGCGAAAGAGACGTCGCGGCGGAGCTTATTCCGTTCTCGTCCTTTACGCGCGCTAAGCTCCAGCCGGAATTTTACCGAACAATGCTTATGAATGTGTTTCTGTTTGTTCCTCTGGGAATGCCTTTGCCGTTTATGTTTGGCTGCGGCACAGGAAAAAGGATATTGTTTACGGTGTTGGTCGGATTTTTGCTGTCGCTGACTGTCGAAGCCACCCAATACTTCGCCCGCCTGGGAATGGCGGAAGCCGATGATGTGATCTGCAACACCGTAGGCGCGGCAGTCGGCAGCTGCTCTTATTTGCTGTCGCTGCTGTGGAGAAAGCTGTTGTTTAAAACAAAAGGGAAGGAGAAGGTCTGATGAATGTTACTCAAAGCCTGTTGTTAAATGTGATCGGCGCCGCATTGTACAATAAGAAGGCGCCGGACGTCCCGGCTGACAAGCTTATGCCGCTTGTCGAAGAGAGCAAGGCACAGGCGGTCTTTCCATTGGCATTCTCCGTTTTGGACAGCCAACTTCGCGAAAAACTGAGCGCTGAACAGTACGCCGAATGTAAAGATGATTTTTTGCGCTGTGTGTTAGCCGGCACGCAGAACTTTTTTGAGCACGGCGAGCTTCATGAGCTGATGACGGCAAACGAAGTGCCGTATGTCGCGATGAAGGGCTTAGCCTCCGCAATGTATTACCCCGATCCAAGCCTGCGCGCAACGGGCGATGTGGACTTCCTGGTAGCAAAGGAGAATGTTTCCCGTGCAGGAAGGCTGCTTGAAAGCATCGGCTTTGCGGTCGATCACGGAGACAAGGATGACGGGATACATATCGTATATAAGCGTCCGCCGCTCAGCATTTGGGAGCTGCACCGCAGTGTGAACGGAATCCCGAATAATAAGACAGGCGAGCTGATACGGGCAGAAACGGTCAGGGCTATCTCTACAGCCGAAACCACACAGGTTGACTGTGCGACCTGCCGTTTGCCCGACAAGCTTCATCACGGGCTTATTATGCTGCTTCATACCGCTTCCCACCTAACGAGCGAGGGAGTCGGACTTCGCCACCTGTGCGACTGGTCGGTGTTTGCCTCTGCTTTGAGCGACACGGAGTTTTGTGAGATTTTTGAGAAGAAGCTGAAAAGATTCGGGCTTTGGCGCTTTGCCCGGGCGCTGACACTGCTCGGAGTCCGCTATCTGGGCGCGCCTAAAAAAGCTTGGGCGCTGAAAGCCTCGGAGAGCCGCAGGCTTGACGATTCGACGCTCGAGGGCTTGATGGATGACATCCTCAAAGGCGGCAACTTCGGCACCAAGGATATGAACCGTTACCGTGAGATAAAATACATCTCCGACCGCGGAGACCGTACCGTAAGCTCCGCCGGAGTCGTTCGTCAGGGCTTCAGGTCGATGAACCACAAAGTCCGCAGGAATCATAAGATCCTCGGTAAGCACAAGGTCCTGCTTCCCGTCGGCTATATTGCCGAGGGCGGCAAGTACGTCGGCTTGCTCCTGACCGGAAAGCGCAAGTCATCCGATACCAAGAAAATGATCAAAGAAGCGGCCGAGAGGAAAAAGCTGTATTCGTCCCTGAACCTGTTTGAAAACTAAAAAACTTCCAAAAGGCAGCATAAAAGCGTGCAAGGCGCTTTGTGCTGCCTTTGTACTATCGTACAAATGATTTGTTACGATGTGCCGAATTGTGTGAAAACCGTACAATATAGTTGACAAATAACGAAAAAATGATATAATATTATATATATTTTTCTGAAATTTTGTTCATCATTAGCAAAATTCAACAAATCAAGGCTTGTTTTGTCCCAAATCGCGCCTTTTTCTTTTATGGCGCGTTTGCCCGACAAAATCCGTTGAAAGCCTGCGGCTCGGCTTCCGGGAACGGGCGCCTGCCGCGGAAAAAACTGTTCATACGTTCGCTTTATCACAGCAAGCTCAAATCAGCTTGGATTATTTTTTTAGATTGGTTGGCAAATTACATGAAAAAAACAATTGAAAAAAACGATATGAAAAGCAGCAAAAAAGCAGGCGGCGTTGAAATCAACATCGTGCCGCTTTTGCTCCATTTGCTTAAGCACCTTTGGATCATCCTGCTCGTAGGCGTCATCTCGGGCGCGCTGGGCTTCGCCGGAACAAAGCTGTTGATCAAGCCGACCTACCGCTGCGGCTTCACGGCTTATGTAAACAACAAAACAGCCTCTACCCAAACCGAGTTCCTTAACAACTCGGACGTTTCGGCTGCTAAGCAGCTGGTTTTGACCTATTCAAAGATCATCAGGTCAAACAGCGTTTTGGCTTCCGCCGACGAGGTTATGAACTTTAGCTACGGCGAAAAAAAGCTTAAGCCGATGGTGGGAACGCAGATCCAGGACGAAACCGAGATCATCCAGGTTTATGTCATCGCCGACAGCCCCGAGGAAGCGTATAAAATCGCTAACGCGGTCGCGCAGGTCTCTCCGCAGGTTATGGCTGACATCATCGAGGGCAGCTCAATGAAGATCGTTGAGTATCCTCAGCTGCCGGATCACATCTATCAGCCAAGCTATATTAAGTATACCATCCTGTTCTTCGGCATCGGCGCGCTGCTCGCTATGATCGTGCTCATCATCATCTATGTGAAGAACGACACCGTCACCGACGAGGAGGAGCTTGAAAACAGATTCCCTGTTCCCGTGCTGGGAGTTATCCCCGACGTCAACAGCACGTCCTCGGGAAAATCCGGTTATTATTACAATTATTACTACTACGGCAGCGACGACAAGGACAAAGACAAGGACAAAGATAAAGATAAAGACAAGGATAAGGAAAACGAAAAAGACAAAAACGAAGCAGCAGACACCGAAATAAGCAAAGACACGGCAGAGGAGGGCAAAGAAGATGAAAAAGCGTAAAGCCGTTTCAAAATTATTTGACCCTCAAAAAATGCTTTTGACCGAGGACTCGTCTTTCCCTACGCGCGAAGCGTACAAAACGCTGAGAACCAACGTGCTGTTTTCGCTTCCGGGCAATGAAAGCAAATGCATCGGCATCGTTTCCGCAAACCGAGGCGAGGGAAAAAGCACCATCGCCATCAACCTTGCGATCTCCTTTGCTCAGACAAACAAAAAGGTCATCGTGGTAGACTGCGATATGCGTCTGCCTACGGTCGCTTCAAAAATCGGCGTTGATTCAAAGCCCGGCCTCAGCAACTACCTCGCCGGCAACACCGACATCCAAAGCAACCTCATCCAGCGCTTGCCGCAGTACGGCATCGACGTTTTGGCGTCCGGCGACATCCCGCCCGATCCCACCGCGCTGCTGGGCTCTCAGCAAATGGAGAATCTTATCTCTCTGCTAAAGGAATACTACGATTATGTCATTCTGGACTTTCCGCCCGTGACCATCGTCACCGACGCGGTCATCCTCTCCGGCAAGGTGGACGGCTACCTGCTTGTCGTGAGGCATAATCATTCCGAGTTCAAAAAAATAAAAGAAACCTTCCGCCAAATGGATTTTTCCGACGCAAAGATTCTTGGTATCGTCTATAACGGCAAGGGAAGCCGTGACAAATACTACTACAAAAAACGCGGCGGTTATTATTACAGCGACTACTACCAAAAGCCGTCAGATAAAAAAGAGTAAAAAAATCCGGGAATGAGTAAAAAATGTTTTTAGGGGCAGACACAAAGCCGTTCGCTGAAAAGCTTTATTTGGCTTCTCCGGCGATGCACGGCGGTGAACAGCAATATATCAAAGAGGCGTTCGATACAAACTGGCTTTCCACAATCGGAAAGAACATTGACGAGGCGGAGCGTCTTGTCGAAGAAAAAACCGAAAGAAAATATGCCGTGGCTCTCACAACAGGCACCGCGGCGCTGCATATGGCTGTCAAGCTTGCGGGGATAACCAAGGGAACAAAGGTGTTTTGTTCCGATCTCACCTTTGCCGCGACCGTCAATCCCGTAGTATACGAGGGCGGAGTCCCCGTGTTCATCGACAGCGACCGCACCACCTGGGGAATGGATCCCAAGGCGCTTGAAAAGGCTTTCGGGCTTTATCCCGACGTAAAACACGTGATGATCGTAAACCTGTTCGGCACGCCCTGCCGCTGTGACGAGATACGCGCCGTCTGCGACAAACACGGCGCAATGATAATCGAGGACGCGGCGGAGTCCTTCGGTGCAGGCTACAAGAACAAAAGAACCGGAAAGCTGGGCGACATAAGCGTAGTCAGCTTTAACGGAAACAAAATAATAACAGGCACCTCCGGCGGAATGCTTTTGACAGACGACGAGGAACAAATGAAGAAGGTGCGCAAGTGGTCAACTCAAAGCCGCGACTGCGCTCCGTGGTATCAGCATTCCGAGCTTGGCTACAATTACCGTATGAGCAACCTTATCGCGGGAGTCATCCGCGGTCAAATGCCGTACTTAGAGGAGCATATCGCGCGAAAGAAAGCCATCTACGAGCGCTACAAGGCGGAGCTTTCCGACTTGCCTGTGCAGATGAATCCCTATGACGAGCAAAACAGCTCGCCGAACTTCTGGCTTTCCTGTATGACGGTTAATCCCGAGGCGATGTGCGTTCAAACCAGAGGCGATTTGACCTGCACATATGAAAAAGAGCACGGCAAAACCTGCCCGACCGAAGTTTTGGAAGCCATCAAAACCATAAACGCCGAGGGCAGACCTTTGTGGAAGCCGATGCATATGCAGCCTATGTTCAAGGACTGCGAGTTCGTTACCGTTTCCGGGGGAACAGGCGCCGATCTGTTTGAACGCGGACTGTGCCTGCCCAGCGACATAAATATGACGGAAGAGCAGCAAGGCAGGATCATAGAAGTGATCCGCAAATGCTTTGATTAAGAAGGCGGCTATGAAACACAGACCTTACGGCATTTACGAACGGTTTTTCAAAAGACCGCTGGACGTCATCATCTCGCTTCTTGTGCTCGTGCTGTTCTTTTGGCTTTTCGCCGTTGTTGCGCTGCTTGTCAGAGTAAAGCTCGGTTCTCCCGTGGTCTTTCGTCAGGACAGACCGGGCAGGGACGAAAAAATATTTTGGCTTATGAAATTTCGCACAATGACGGACGCTCGCGACCCCGAGGGCAGGCTTTTGCCTGACGAGGAAAGGCTGACCTCCTTCGGACAGCTTTTGCGCAAGCTCTCGCTTGACGAGCTGCCGGAATTTGTTAATATCCTTCGCGGAGATATGAGCCTTGTGGGACCCCGTCCGCTGCGCGTAAAATATCTAACGCGATACAACAAGACCCAGCGCCGCCGTCACGAGGTCACTCCCGGGCTGACCGGCTTGGCTCAGGCAAACGGACGAAACGGCATAACCTGGGAAAGAAAATTTGAGCTTGACGTTGAGTATGTCGACAAAATCACCTTTGCGGGCGATCTTAAAATCATCCTGAAAACCATTGCGGGCGTTTTCAAAAGCGGCAGCTCAGGCGAAAACATTGACGTTGAAACAGAATTTATGGGAAGCGGTGATCCTTGAGTGATAAATACCATATATTATCACCCTCAGTGGGGAGAGCTGCAACAGGAAAAGGAAAACGGAGAACACGGTCTTTTTCGCTTCAAAACAAGCGAAGGGGAGATCGTCTATCCTTTCATAAAGCGCCTTGCCGGAACCCTTGACGGCAAAAAATACTACGACCTCGCAACCCCAAGGGGAGAGGCAGGTCCTCTGCTCGTCTCGGGCAAGCCCGAAAAAGTCATTGACGGCTGGCGGCAGGCTATGGCGGAATATTGCCGCAGGGAAAACATCATCGCGGAATACGTCCGCTTTGACCCCTGGAACGATAACGCAAAGTTGTTCGGGGACGTTTACCGGCTTCAGCCGCACGGTTACGCATATTGTTATCCTTTGACAGAGGACTGGTTTTTTACCCAGTATTCAGTCAAAAGACGCAACCAGATTCGCAAGGCGATGTCGTCGGGCGTTGAGCTTGAATGGTCACAGACCCCCGACAGCCTCGACGCGTTTATGCGGCTGTACCGCTTCACCGAGGACAAGCACTCCGTAAGCGGCTATTACCGCCTGACACGCCCCTTTTTGGAAACCTACTTTTCCATGCTTGGCGACAGGGTATACATTTGCACGGCATACCTTGGCACCCATCCCGTCGCCTCGGCGATGTTCTTAAACGGAGGCGATGTTTTTCACTATCATTTTTCCGCTTCCGATCCCGACCATCTGCAAACGAACGCCATCTCCTACATCCTCTCCGACGCGGCAAAGGTCGGTGCAGACTGCGGCTGCACGCTTATGGATCTTGGAGGCGCCACCGTTGGAAGCGGCCTTGAAAAATTCAAGCGCTCCTTTATGAAGCCCGAGCAGGTGCTTTCGTGCTTTGTGGGAACGCTCGTGTGCGACAAGGCGGCTTGCGACCGTCTTGAAGCCCAAAACGGCACAATGCCCCCGGGATATTTTCCGCCGTACAGGAGGAGCCTATGAACACCTCGGCAGTCCCGTTGTATTCCCTTGGGGATTACTTCGGCAATCAACTATACGTCAAGCGCGAGGACCTTCTTCCGTTTTCCTTTGGAGGAAACAAGGCGCGCAAGGCTGCGCTGTTCTTTGAGGAGATCGGCCAAAGCGGCTCCGACTGTGTTGTTACATACGGCTCGGGCAGCTCAAATCACTGCCGTGTCGTCGCGAATATGTGCGCTCAGCGCGGGCTTGACTGCCTTATCATCTCACCTGCCGAAGCCTCAAAGCCGACATTTAACACATATCTGATGGAGCAGTTCGGCGCGAAAATACATATCGTGCCTGTCGATCTGGTAAGCTCCAAGATCGACGCGACCTTAAGCGAGCTGAAAAGCAGCGGAAGAAAGCCGTTTTTCATTCCCGGCGGAGGTCACGGAAACACAGGCACAAAAGCCTATGTGCAATGCTATGACGAAATACTGCGGTTCGAAAAAGAAAACGGGCTGCGATTTGATTATATATTTCACGCTTCCGGCACGGGAACCACGCAGGCAGGACTTGTCTGCGGACAGCTGATGCACGGCGGAAGCCAAAAAATAATAGGGGTAAGCATAGCGCGCAGATGTCCCTACGGACGCGACGTAGTGCTGCAAAGCATACGGGATTATCTGCCAAGCTGCGATGAGGAGCAGATCGGGCGTCATACACATTTTATCGACAGCTACATCTCCGGAGGCTACGGCGCTTCAGACGTCGGCGTTGAGGCGGTGATCCGGCGCGTTATGTCGGAGTATGGAATACCGCTTGACCCGACCTACACGGGAAAAGCTTTTTACGGCATGGAGGAAATAATAAAAAGCGAGGGTATTGCGCAAAAAAACATTTTATTCATTCATACGGGAGGAACCCCCTTGTATTTCGATTACTTAAGAGGGAAGAATTGAACAATGAATATTTTATTGCTCAGCGCGGGAACGCGGAACAAAATAGTACAGTATTTTAAGCGTGCAGAGGGGACAAGGGTAGTCGCCGCGGATATGCTCGCTTCGGCTCCGGCTTTGTACGAGGCGGACGCTTGGTACCTTGTACCGCGCATCAGCGACGAGCATTACATCGACATAATTTTGGACATCTGCCGCAAGGAAAAGATCGACGCGGCGCTGTCGCTCATCGATCCCGAGCTTTCGCTGCTCGCCAAAAACGCGGACAGATTCGCCGCTGAGGGCGTAAAGATCGTCGGGTCGTCCTTCGAGCTGTGCGAGCTTGCGTTTGACAAATACAAAATGTACCGCTGGCTCGAGGCGCACAACTACCGCTGCGCCAAAACATATACCGACAAGGAACAGTTTTTTGCGGACGCGGAAAACGGCAGGGTTTCGTACCCTGTGTTTGTAAAACCGATCAAGGGAAGCGCCAGCATCTCTGTTTTCAAGGCGACCGACAGGGAAACCGTTGATTTCCTGTTCTCTCACGAAAAGGAGCTTATGATCCAGGAGTTCTTGGGAGAAGAGGAGATCGGAGCCGATATTTACATAGATATGCTTTCCTCCGAGGTGGTTTCGGTTTTCACAAAAAGGAAGCTCAAAATGAGAGCGGGCGAAACGGACAAGGCTGTTTCGTTCACGGACAAAAAGCTGAACGAATTGCTTGAACGCTTTTGCAATGAATGCGGCTGGACAGGCCCCATCGACGTCGACCTGTTCAAGGTGGACGGAGAGTATTATATTTCTGAAGTCAACCCGCGCTTCGGCGGAGGCTATCCTCACGCTTACGAATGCGGATGCGACCATATGCAAATGATCATCAATAACCTTAACGGCATCGTCAACAAAAGAATCACCGGCTCCTCAAGGGACGGAGTTTTGATGATGAAGTATAATGAAATTATGGTGAGAGAAAATGAAGCTGAGGTTTGACTATCAGGTTATCCCCGCACTCCCCAAATTGGCATGGCTCGCGCAAACGGAGCCGGACAAAGGCAGCGTAAAAGTGATTTGCGGCTCAGGAGTTGAAAGGCATCAGTATTTTTTTGCGACCGGCGCTTGGGACGGAGCCTTTACGGACGCGTCCTTTGACACATCCGAAACCTTTTTCGGCACCGGAGCAAAGCTTACGGACGAAGGCGTGCTTTTTGTAACTCCTTCCCATTCGCTCGAAAGGCTGCTTAGCTTTAAAAACGATAATGAGATATTCATTTCAAATTCACTTCCGCTGATAATGGAGAAAAACGGACTGGAGCTGGACAGAAAGGTAAATCAGTACGAAAAGATTCTCTGCTCCATGCTTGACGGTCCTCAAAAAATGCAGCGCGACATCCCACTCGCGAACGGAGAAACGCTGCAGCAGTATATAGTCAGCACAATGCTGATAAAGCCCGACGGAACGATGACCGTCAAAACAAGAAAAAGACTGCGCCCGTTTACATCCTTCGAGGACTACTATTCGCGCATTACGGCAGCGCTTAAGGCTGTCGCCGAAAACGCTAAATCGCCCGACAGAGCGAACTCACGCTTCGGGATCGTGTCCACGATCTCCGCGGGCTATGATTCTCCGGCTTGCGCCGCCATCGCAAAGCAGGCGGGCTGCACGCGAGTGCTCACGCTTTCGGGAGGCATTTACGACTCCGACGACGGCTCCAAGGC
>JBGUOX010000116.1:0-2311 GCA_045129995.1 Ruminococcus sp.
CCGCTCCATTCGGCTTCAAAATCTTTCCTCTATCCACACATCCATTATTTTGGGCGTTTCCCGACTGCACTTTTCTTGACATCTTCAAGGCACGGTCGCCTTCGAATCCCTCCCGCTGCTTTTTTCCAACAAAAAAACACCCGCAAGGGGTGTTTTTTGTTGGCGCAGCGGGTGGGATTCGAACCCACGGTACCCGAAGGTACAACTGATTTCGAGTCAGTCCCGTTATGACCACTTCGATACCGCTGCATATTCAGCGCCCGATTTTTCAGGCGCTTTATTAACTTTTAATTCTAAAGCAGAATTATTTTACCATGGAAGCAACTTCCGCAGCAAAATCATCCTGTCTTTTCTCAATGCCTTCGCCCTTTTCAAAGCGAACGAACTTCTTGATTTCAATGCTGCCGCCAAGTTCCTTTGCAGTGTTCTTGGTGTACTGAGCAACAGTCAGCTTGCTGTCCTTAACAAACTCCTGATCAACAAGGCAGTTTTCCTTATAGTACTTGTTGATTTTACCCATAACGATCTTGTCTGCGATCGCGGCGGGCTTGCCCTCGTTGATGACCTGCTGACGCATAACTTCTTTCTCGTGCTCAATAACCTCGGCAGGAACGTCGTCCTTGGTGAGGTATGCGGTATTAAGAGCCGCGATCTGCATAGCAACATCCTTGCCGTAAGCAACAAATTCGGGCTTTGCGGCGAGGTCGGTGTCAAAGTTTACAAGAACGCCGATTTTGCCGCCTGCGTGTACATATGCTACGCAAGCGCCTTCCATGCGCTCAAAACGACGGATCTGAATGTTCTCGCCGATGGTGAGAACCTTCTCCTGAAGCATCTCGGCAACAGTCTGGTCGCTGCCCTCAGCCTTAAGTGTGAGCAGAGTCTCCACGTCGGCGGGGTTCTGCGCCATAACGGTAGCGGCGCAAGCCTTTACAAAATCCATAAAGGAATCGTTCTTTGCAACAAAGTCCGTTTCCGCATTAACTTCAATAACAACACCAACAGAGTTGTCTTCGTTGGTAACAGCGTAAGCAACGCCCTCAGCAGCAATTCTGCTGGCTTTCTTTGCCTGCTTTGCAAGACCCTGCTCTCTCAAAAAGTCGATAGCCTTGTCCATATCGCCGTCAGCCTGAGTGAGTGCCTTTTTGCAGTCCATCATGCCGCAGCCGGTTTTTTCTCTGAGTGCTTTTACATCCTGAGCTGTAAATGCTGCCATTATGATAACATCCTTTCGATTGTAGTTTTTAAATATAGATTACGCCTCTTCAGCGGTCTCCTCGGCAGGCTCTTCCGCAGCAGCGGCGCCCATCTGACCTTCCTTGCCCTCAATCACAGCATTCGCCATAGCGCCTGCGATCAGCTTGACAGCGCGGATAGCGTCGTCGTTGCCGGGGATAACATAGTCGATTTCGTCAGGATCGCAGTTGGTATCAACGATAGCAACGATCGGAATGTTAAGCTTCTTCGCTTCCGAAACAGCGATTCTTTCTTTTCTGGGGTCAACAATGAAAAGTGCGCCGGGCATCTCGGTCATATCCTTGATACCGCCCATAAACTTCTCAAGCTTCTCAATTTCAAGGTTGAGCTTGATGACTTCCTTCTTGGGAAGCAGATCAAAGGTGCCGTCCTCCTGCATTGCGCGAAGCTGCTTCAAACGTGCGATTCTTCTGCGAATGGTGGAGAAGTTTGTGAGCATACCGCCCAGCCATCTTGCGTTTACATAGTAAGCGCCTGCGCGCTCTGCCTCTTCCTTAACGGAATCCTGAGCCTGCTTTTTGGTGCCGACGAACAGGATGTTCTTGCCCTCGGCGGACAGCTCACGAACAAAGTTGTAAGCTTCCTCGAGCTTTTTAACGCTCTTTTGCAGGTCGATGATGTAGATACCGTTTCTTTCGGTGAAGATGTATTCCGCCATCTTGGGGTTCCATCTTCTGGTCTGGTGACCGAAATGAACGCCGGCCTCCAGGAGCTGTTTCATAGAAACTACTGCCATTTTTATTTCCTCCTTAGGTTTTACCTCCGCTGTGTTTTGTTTTTACCGGCGAAAAACGGAGATCCGTCACCTTGCCGGCAACATCAGCGTGTGAAATTCACCAGAATATTATATAATGACTTTTGCAGATTGTCAAGCGTTTTTTGTAATTTTAAGGCTGAGAGTTCAGATAGTTCAGAGCTGTAAGGATAACTGTCCGCTGTCAAACGAAAAAACACCCCGGAACGATGTCCAATGTCATTAAGCTAGCACTCAAAAAGATATACCTCGTACTCAAACATGGGTACGGGGTATTTTTTTGAAATATTTTTGAAAAAA
>JBGUOX010000117.1:0-29733 GCA_045129995.1 Ruminococcus sp.
TTCGACTTGCATGTGTTAGGCACGCCGCCAGCGTTCGTCCTGAGCCAGGATCAAACTCTCTAAAATTTGTATCTCAACACTTTCGTGTTAAAATCTTAGAGCTTAATCTCTTGATTCAGTATACGCTTGCGTATGTGAATCTACTGTACATCTTAGTGTGTACTCACTGTAATTTTTTGAGAATACTTTCTCAAAGTCATTACGGGTTTCTTTCTTTTCGTTGTTTAATTTTCAAGGTCCTTTTGTTCAGTTTAAACAACTAAACCGACTTTTGTTTGGTGAATATTCACATCTAAGTCAGCCGCTGTTCCCGACCGAACATTGCTATTATAATACTTAGGCAGACAAAAGTCAACCCCTTTTTTCAATTTTTTTGAATTTTTTTAATTTTATTTTTCGTTTTCGGTATAATGTGTGCTTTTCCGACTTTTTCCACTATATATTGTGGGTGACTTTTGCTCGGTAAAACAATAAAGCAGGCAAGGCGCTTGCCCTGCCTGCCGTTTGTCAGCCTTTTGCGTGGAAGTTTTCGAACTTCTCGATGACTTCCGCTCTTTTCTCAACGTTGGTGTCGCTGTCCTTGGATTCGCTTGTGATGTCGGTGTCGGTGTAAATCATCAAAAAGCGGCCGTTCTTTGAAAGATAGACGTTCTCGACCGTTTCGCCGATGAGGTTTACAAAGGTGCCGTCCTTCTTTACGGAATCGATCACCTTGGTCGCCGCTTCGTCGGGTGTGGATTTGAGAGCCTCCAAATCAAACTCATACAATTCGATCGTCGCGGTGGGCTTTTCAAGATGCATCGCGTTGAAGCGTCTGCCCTTCGTCGCGCCGATAATATCCGCCTTCATTACCGAGTAGGTGAGATTTTTGTTGTCCTCCAGCGGATTGATGTAACCGTGCGCGGAAAGATAATTGCAAAGACCGTCGAAGTTGTTTTTGTAGTCGGAAGCCTTCAGGCTTTCCGCCTCGTCTCCGGTGGCAACGACTTTTTGCTGGTTTCCGCCGCAGCCGGCAGCCGTGAACAGCAGCATTCCTGCGCAAAGTATTATAGCGATAAATCTTTTCATTATTTTCGTCCTTTCACAAAAACTCAGGGCAGCACTTTTTGACCGTGCTGCCCTATATTATAACGTATTCTTTTTAAGAAATCAATTCTTTTTCGAAAATTATTCGATTACATAGACGTTGACGTCGCGTCTGCCCCAGTTTACACATTCATCATATGTGTCATAAAATACGTCGATGATTCCGGAGCCGTCGTCGCAGAAGCCGCCGGTATCGACCGCGGTGCAGTAGCCGTAAACGATGCTGCCGTCAACCGTTTCGACATACAGCTTGGAGCCGTAGGGGATGATGGTAGGGTCGATCGCAACGCCGCCGTGATAAGCCGGAACGCCGGTTGCCGTAAGCGCGCCCGCGGGAGCGGTGTAAGCCGTACCCGAGCCGGTGAGCACTTCCTTGTAAGAAACGGTCACGCCGTTTTCATCGGTAAAGGTGCCTGCGCCGCCGGTTGTGCCGGCGCCCTTTGTGCCGACAAGCGTTACCTCGTTGACGGGCTTTTTGGTGACCTTTTCGGAAACGGTTTTTTCCTCGACCGCCTTGCCGTCGATGTATTTTACTTTTTTGGTGATTTGCTTTTCGCCGTTTTTGCCGGCGGTTTTCAGCTTGGTTTCGCCCAGCTCGACCTTGTCGGAGTTTTCGCGTTCGCTTTCAAACGGGATCTCTTCGGTTTCGATTTTCTGCTTATAGGTCACGCGCTGAACCGTCAGCTTGCTGATGTTCGCGATCTTGTCGGTGCGCTTAACATTAAGGATGTCCTCCTTGCCGAGCGGCTTTCCTGCCAGCGCAAAGGCTTCCTCAACCGTGCCGAGCGCAAGGATCATAGTTTTCTTTTTTCCGCCGTCTACGACCTGAACCGGCTTTGCGTCGCGCACATACACGATCATACTGCCGGAGATCTCGGTGTTCAGCGGAGGAACAACGATTTGATTGCTCTTGATCTCAACGTCCATCATTTCCAAAAAGACCGCGACGTTGCCTTCGTAAAAGACCTCGGTTTTACGCTCGCCGTTGTTGTCAAGCGTTACCGCCTTCATTGCAACGGGAGGCACGACCAGCGTCGAGCTCTTGTCGCCGTCCTTTGTTGTGTCTGCGGAAGCTCCGATGGCGGCGGCAACCGTCACCAGCGAGCTTGCAAGCGTCAGCGCCGCAACAGACAGCGCGCAAAATGATTTTACAAAACTTCTTTTTTCTGAAAACATTTTCATTTGTTTTCGCTCCTTTCGGAATCTTTTCATATCTCCAAATCCATAACCTTTTGGTTTGACCGTGATTATAACGCCTTTGTTTGGTAATGTCAAACAATTTTGGATATAGGTTTTTGTGCAACATCACCACTCAAATCACGAATAATTCTTGTGCGGCATTATTGCAAAGCTTTTTATGTTCGCTTTCTTCACCTTTTTGTGTGCAAATTGCAAGAATCAAAAAAGCGGCTTTTTATCTGCTTTTTTGACGGTTTTTTGCCGATTTTAAAGGTTTCTTAACAACGGCGGTACTGAAATTTTCAACGCGACAAAAAGCAGCTCCGCCCAAAACAGGGAGGAGCTGCCGCTCAAATTGCAAAACTATCAATGCTGACTGTTTGCCGCCTCGCGAACCGCGATGGCAAGCTGGTCGGCGCAGGAGGTAGGTTTTCTGCCGCAGGTGTTGCCGCGCAGGACGCTTTCGATTTGGTCTACGGTCATACCGTCCACGAGCTTGGAGATCGCCTTAAGGTTTCCGTCACAGCCGCCGTAGAAGCGGACGTTATGCACGGTGTCGCCGTCAAGATCAAAGCTGATGTTCATAGCGCAGACGCCGCGCGTGCGGTAGTTATATTTCATTTTTTCACTCCCTTGCGCAAATCATTTGTTTACATTATAACCCATAGCCGTTCTTTGTCAACCTTTTCCCGAATAATATTGACAAGAAACGTATGCTTTGTTATGATAAAACCATCAAATCAAAAGAGGTGTTTATTTTGAAAAAAATCATTTGCTGTCTGATACTCGCAGCTGTTTTGATGTCGCTTGCCGCCTGCTCCGGCACAGCGTCCGATACTGATTCAAAAGCCAACGAAACAACGGTTGAAAACACTTTTACACCTGATCCGCTGGTAGAACAGGCGATCGACTCGGTAAAAAAGGAATGGATCAAACAATATGATAAAAACAGTATCAGCGATCGTTATCTGGAGATAAAAAATACGCGCGTCATTACAATCAAAGATAATGAGTCTAAATATTTTAAGGATATAGACAAAATCGTGGAGTTTGTTCTGTTTAGCAATTACTTTGACAGCGCTCCTTATTATTCCAACGCCACTATCTGCGCAACATACATCCTGTACAAAGACGGCAGGGGCGAGGTGAATGAACGCGACTATTTCAATTCCGTGCGACAAAGAACGTTCAATTCGGATTTTTCCGACGTTATTGAAAAGATCGACGATTGCGGCGGCAATTACAACGCGGTATACCATTTATAATAAGCTCCGCATAATAATACCGATAAAAGGAACGTGTCAAAAAAATCACGTTCCTTTTTATTTTTTCTGTTATTTTTGCAAAAACTGTTGAAGAAACAAGCGCCGCGTGATATACTGAAAACAGCAATATTTAACAACACACAAATCTTTTTCAGAGAGGAGTTTTTTACATGATCGGCATTATCTGCGCTTTAAAAATGGAGGTCGACGGACTTAAAGAGCTGATGGAAGACGCTAAAACAACCGAAAAAGCAGGTCTTACGTTTTTCAGCGGCAAAATTTTTGACAAAGACGTTGTTCTGCTGGAATGCGGCGTAGGCAAGGTAAACGCCGCGGTCGGCACACAAATTTTGATCGACCTGTTCAGTCCCGACGTGGTCATCAGCACCGGCATCGGCGGCAGCCTTAACAAGCAGATCACAGTGGGCGACATTGTTATCTCGAGCGACTGCGTTGAACACGACATCAACGCTACCGAGCTGGGCGAGCCGAGAGGACAGATTTGGTTTCCAAACGAAAAGAAGATCGCTATCCCTGCCGACAAAGAGGTATGCGACAAGCTTGCGGAATGCTGCAAGGGCTTGGGCGCGCACGTTTCCGTAGGCAGGATCGCCACAGGCGACATTTTTGTCGTTTACCGCCGCAAGCGCGAGTTTATCGCCTTTGAGTTTGATGCCGTTTGCTGCGAGCGCGAGGGCGCGGCTGTGGGACACGCCTGCTATATGAACAAGGTTCCCTTTGCCGTTATGCGGTCAATCAGCGACGATATGAAGTTCAACAAGGCGGAAAACTACGATGAATTTAAAGAGCTTGCGGTCGAAAGAGAGATCAAAGCTCTGAAAAAGTTTATTCGTATGGACTGAACTTAAAACAGCGAGGTTAAGATATGACAAGAACCTGCCCCCAATGCGGAAACGCCGTTACGGAAAACGAGCGCTTTTGCGGCAAATGCGGCTGTCCGCTGAAAGAAGCCGACGCCGCGCCGCAGCCTTCTTATGGCTATTCCAACGAACAGCCCGGCGCTTACAATCAGCAGCCTTCCTATTCCTATTCCAACGAACAGCCCGTCGCTTACGATCAGCAGCCTTCCTATTCCTATTCCAAAGAACAGCCCGTCGCTTACAATCAGCAGCCGTTTGCCGCACCGAAAAAGAAAAGCAAAAAAGGCTTGATCATCGGGATCATATCCGGCGCGGTCGTGCTTTTGGCGGCAGCCGCGTTTATCCTTTGGACGTTTGTGCTTGATCCGGATGTTGCGATCCGCGACTCATTTCAAAAGCAACGTGAAGCCGCCGAAAACGGTGATTACAGAACCTCATACGGATATTCTTATTATGAGGTATTCGGCGGAGAAGGTGTTCTGGAAAAAGACCTGGAAGAATTTCAAGAGTTTATAAAACAGTATCCGGAGTACGAGGAAGAAGAAAAATCAACGGAGTACAAGATTTTGTCCATTACTCCGTTGTCCAATGAGAGCATATCCACCATAAAAAGCACGCTGAATAACAACGGCTTTACCGACACAGACTCGATCGAAACTATCAGGCTGGTTTCCTACGAACATTGGAACAAAAAAAGCGATGCAAGCAGACCGTACAGCGTCGAATCCGCTCTTGCTATTAAGGTAAACGGTAAATGGTATTGGTTAGACAGCGACTTCAATAATTATTCCGCGCCGGACAGCAGAAACGAAAAGTAATTCTGTTTTCTGATAAAACACTTTAAAAGATTACTATAAATAAAAACACAGAAACGTGTTCACAACAGCACGTTCCTGTGTTTTTTGCTTTTTTACAAAACGATTATTGCGCTTTAGTCAAGGTAAGCCGCGCCGATGATGCCCGCGTCGTTGCCGAGAGTCGCGCGGCAGATAACGGTCTGCTTGTCGTTGTGCTTGGTGTAGCGCTCCGCTTCCACGATAGCGCGAACGGGACCGAGAAGATTTTCGCCCTGATTGGAAACTCCGCCGCCGACGCAGATAACGTCGGGCTGGAAGATATTGATGATATTAACAAGACCGGTCGCAAGATAGCTCACATACTCGTTGACTACCTCTTTTGCGGCAGGGTCGCCGTCCGCCATAGCGTCAAACGCGGTTTTGCCGTTGACCTTGTTGATGTCGCCGTCGCAAAGCTTGAGCATATAGCTGTAATCAAGCTTTTCGGAAAGGATCTTCTGCTTTGTCATATTGATAAGTCCGGTTGCGGAGGAGTAGGTTTCCCAGCAGCCCTTTCTGCCGCAGGCGCACTCCTTGCCGTCCTTCACGATGACCATATGTCCCAGCTCGGCGCCGGCGTAGTTGGAGCCGCTGTAGATTTTTCCGTTAATGATGATTCCGCCGCCTACTCCGGTGCCCAGAGTAATGGCTACCGCGTTCTTTGTACCCTTGGCGCTGCCTGCAAGATATTCTCCGAGCGCCGCGGCGTTGGCGTCGTTCTCAATAACTACCTTTTTGTTCAGGCGCTCCTGCATCATCTTCACAACCTCCCAGTTGTGGAAGAACAGGTTTGCGGAATACTCGATCACGCCGGTTTTCGGATTGACCGCGCCCGGAACGCCGATACCGATGCTCTCGACCTCGTCGATGGTGATTTTCGCCTTTTCGATCGCCTTAAGCGCCACTTCAGCCATGCTGTCGCAGATCTCGCTTTCGGGACGCGGAACGGCTGTTTTGCAGCTTGCGCGCGCAATGATTTTATATTTTTCGTCGACGACGCCCGCTACGATATTGGTGCCGCCTAAATCAATACCTAATCTGTACATAAAAAGCTCTCCTTTTTTTCGTCTGTCGACGCTTTTATTCCCTTTTATAATATCATAAAAAGGAATAAAACGCAACAAAAAATGAATGGCAAATAAAAAAATTCTGTTTAAAAATCTCGGCATATAGTTCCTTCGTGCGCATTTATCGCATTTCCGTAATTTCCGCAAGAAGCTTTAAAAAGCAAAAAACCGCCCAACGATCTCGTTGAGCGGATTGTTTTGCAAAAGTATCAGCCGTTATAAGAATAGTTAGGCGCTTCCTTGGTGATCTGAATGTCATGAGGATGGCTTTCTCTCAAGCCTGCGCCGGAAATGCGGACAAACTGCGCCTTTTGATGCAGCTCCGCAATGTTAGCACAGCCGGTGTAGCCCATGCCTGCCTTAAGACCGCCCATCAGCTGATAAACGGTGTCGGACAGCAAGCCTTTGTAAGGCACGCGGCCTTCAACGCCTTCGGGAACAAACTTGCGGTTGCTCGCCTGGAAGTAGCGGTCGGCGCTGCCCTTGCCCATTGCGCCAAGGCTGCCCATACCGCGGTAAACCTTGAACTGTCTGCCCTGATAAATTTCCTTTTCGCCCGGGCTTTCCTCGCATCCGGCAACCAGCGAGCCAACCATAACAACGCTGCCGCCTGCGGCAAGCGCCTTTACAATATCGCCGCTGTACTTGATTCCGCCGTCGGCGATTACGGGAATGCCGTACTTAGACGCCTCGCAAGCCGCGTCGTAGATCGCGGTGATCTGAGGAACGCCGATACCGGCAACGATTCTGGTGGTGCAAATAGAGCCGGGACCTATGCCGACCTTAACAGCGTCCGCGCCTGCGTCGATCAACGCCTTTGCCGCCTCGGCGGTGGCGATGTTGCCTGCAACGAGCGGCAGATCGGGATAAGCTTTTTTCACTCTGGCAACAGAGTTTACAACATTTGAATTGTGACCGTGAGCCGAGTCGAGCACAACCACGTCAACGCCCGATTCAAGCAAAGCCGCAACGCGGTCAAGCACGTCGGCGGTGGCGCCGATCGCCGCGCCGCAAAGCAGTCTGCCCTTGTCGTCGCGCGCGGAGTTTGGATACTGCACGCTTTTTTCAATATCCTTGATGGTGATAAGACCTTTCAGTGAACCGTCGTTTCCAACGATGGGAAGCTTTTCGATTTTGTGATGGCGAAGAATATCCTGAGCCTGCAAAAGGGTTGTTCCTACCGGAGCGGTAACAAGCTGCTCGTGAGTCATAACCTTGGAAATCGGCTGATTGAAGTCCTCGGCGGTCATAAAGCGAAGGTCGCGGTTGGTGATGATGCCAACCAGCTTGCCGTCGCGGCAAATCGGAACACCGGAAATTTTGTATTTTCCCATCAGCGCGTCAGCGTCGCGCACGGTGTTTTCGGGTGCAAGGAAAAACGGATTTACAATAACGCCGTTTTCACTTCTTTTAACCCTGTCAACCATATCCGCCTGTTTTTCGATGGGCATATTTTTGTGGATCACGCCCACGCCGCCCTCTCGCGCGATGGCAATAGCCATTGCGGTCTCGGTTACGGTGTCCATCGCCGCGGTCATCAGTGGTGTGTTAAGCTTGATCGTTTTTGTCAGGTTTGTGGTGACGTCAACGTTTTTAGGCTCAACATCCGACTCCCCCGGAATCAGAAGAACATCGTCAAAGGTCAGTCCCTCTTTGCCGAATTTAGCATTGAAATCTGTGTTCAGCATAATACTCCTCCATCCTAGTTCATTTAATTTACCTTTTATTATAACAAAACATCTGCATTACCGCAACAATTTTCTTGCAATTAATCGGTTTTTTTACGTTTTTTTCGCAGTCCGTCAGCAGACAAAATTATTGTTGACAAATTTTGTGTAAAATTATAAAATGAAATAAGAAATTCCGATAAAAGAGGTATGATATGAAAAGATTATCCATTCGTTTCTTCTGTGCGGCGCTGGCAGCGCTTTCCGTTTTCAGCCTGACCGCCTGCAATAACGGCGAAGAAAGCAAGACAAAGGAAACCGCCGCTGCAACAACCGCACCGTCAACCGAGATTCCGACAGCGGCAACCACCACTGCGGCGTCCGACCTGCCCTATACCGACACGCTGGACATGAGCAAGGTGTTTACCGTTAAAAACACCACCGACCAGCCCTTTGCCGGCACATGGCAAATCACCGACGGCGTCGGCTCCGAGCTGGAGCACTTTGCCTATTGCTTTGATGGCGACGGAAAAGCTTATTTGATGGTTGGCACCATGGGCTTTGTCGGCACCTACAGCGACAACTATCAAAACACCGGCGTGTTTCTCTGTCAGCTGATGTACGGCATCAACGGCAGCTACACCTACGAATTTTCCGAGGACAATAATTCGGTAGTGCTGACAAACACCGAGACTCAGCAAACCAGCACCCTTTCAAAAGCAGAGGATTATTCGCCCGTTCCCGAGGCGCAGGACGACGCGGTGATCGACGAGGCGCTGCTAGGCGCATGGACAAACGGCGACGGCGAATATCTTTATTTTGAAAAGAACGGCGTATTTTTGGAATACCAAAAGGACTTTTCCTTCACCTTTTATAACTATTCCGCGCAGGACGGCAAAATCAGCCAGACATATTCCATGACAGAGGAAAAAACGGAATCTGTTCCGTATAAATTAGAAGGCGACACTCTGAACTATAACGGCTTTGAATACAAAAAAGCGTCGGCAAACGAACTGCTTTGATTTGTACAAGGCGGATCATTTTTTGCAAAGGAAAACTGACTCAGACAAAAAGTTCTGAGTCAGTTTTTTATTATGGTTTTCTTGTGCCGCACCCACAGGTGCCTACATAGTAAGAATTAATTTTATTACAATTCGGACAAGTCCATGTTGCGTTAGTCGGATAGACTGTTGGTGATGGTCCTTTCTGTGAGCCGTCTATTCTTCCTGATATTAAACCATAAACTAATTCTTTATTGTCAATTGCAATTGCATAAGAATACCCACCGCTTTCAATCCTTATACCGTTTGACATGATAGAAATATATGTTATGTTTTCAAACTTTATTTCAAATGGTTTTGACAAAAAATAAGGAAATGAACGCCCTGCGCCAAAAACACCTATTTCATTGACACAAATGTAATTCTGATATACGCCAATTGCTTTTATAAGCATTATAAAAAACAGTATTCCTGACTCAACAATGGAAATGATCAGGATTGTTTTTAATGTATTTGCTCCGCTTTCGTTCATTATTTTAAATGGTAACGCAGACAACAGTGATATGCCTGTCGCTAATTCAATAATAAACATTATTATCAGAAAAACAAATCCGCCAAATGTGCTTTTTTTGTACGGTTCTCTGTGTATCGTTCTGGCATTATAAATCGTTGTTTCTGTATTTGTTTTATTTTGAAAACCATTATTATTGTTATTGTTTGTTTCAATACTGCTTACGTCATTTAAATACGTCCAAGAATGATTATCTGTCCCAAATGTTCCTCCTAAAAAATTATAACCGCAATACATACAGAATTTACTGTCATCATCAATTTGATTTCCACACTGTTCGCAATACATAAAGATCCTCCTAATTGCAAAGATATTATAGTACTCTTAAGTACTATAATATAAAAATATCACAAATTCGTGATAAAGTCAATAGTATTAATAAGTACTATTGAGGTGATTTTATGTATTTTAAACGCCTTCGTGATTTACGGGAGGACAATGATTTAAAGCAAACGGAAGTCGCCGGCTATCTTGGGATCGCGCAAACGGTGTATTCGCGCTATGAACGGGGTTTTCAAACCATTCCGGTAGAGCATTTGATAAAGCTTGCCGACTTGTATCATGTATCCACCGACTATATTTTAGGGCGCACAAACAACAGCGGCGAGTAAAGCAAAATACTCGCCGCTGTCAGTTTATTAAGCTTTTGTTTTGTAATCGATCAGGTCATCGCCGCGCACCTGAATTTGCGGTATTGCCTGATTTTTTATCAGCCCTTGTATTCCTCCAGCTTCCACTCGTCGCGAAGGGCTTCGGTTATCGGAAACACACGGAACTGCATAATATTGCTTTTGAAGTCCGATTTGTCCTCCTTGGTGCTGAGGTGGAACACATAGCCGCAGTACCACAGGGTATCGTTGTTTTCGGTGGTGGTGCGATAAAAAATATCCTGCAAAACCGACTCGCTTTCGGGAGCAAAGCCGCAGGCTGCCTCTGCCATCCACGCCGCCTGCTCCAAAATACGGTCGCTGTTGTTCTCGTCGTCGGTCATTCCCATAAACTTACTCATGGTCGTGCCGACGCCGACGTTCACAAGCTTGCCCGAGGCAAGCTCCTCGGTCGCGGTGAAGCTTACGTTTTCGTCGTCATAGTACCAGTACTGGATCTTAACGTCGTTGTCGTCGGTCGCGGCGTCGCCTGCTTTTTTCCATTTGGCGTCCTTCAGCAAAATCGCGCCCTGCTTGCCCTTGATGATGGAGTTATATTTTTGCGTGAAGCCGTGCAGCGACAAATTGAACCGCACGCCGTTGACGTTTTCACTCAGCTCAACAGCGTCGCTCGCGGCTGTTGCTTCCACCGCCTCGTCGCCGGTAGCCGCTGTGTCAGGCCGCTCAATGTTCTTCAGCTGATTGTTTTTTTCGTTGGAGCTGCAGGCGCTGAACAAAATCACGGCGGCAGCGGTTATCAGCGTTAAAAAAACACCTATATATCTTTTCATCTTTCCTCCGATAATGAACGGCAACATTTCGAATAATGTTGCCGTTTATTATTATTCAGCGTTTTCTTCGGTCGGCTCGTCCGATTCGTTCTCTAAGGCTTCGCCGTCTGCTTCCTCGGCTTCTTCCTCGTGCGGAGTGCGGGCAACTGTTACAACCTTGTCGCCTTCACCAACCTTCATTACGGTAACGCCCTTGGACGGACGCGAGCAAACGCGGATAGATTCCGCGGCGATTCGAATTATGATGCCGTCCTGCGAGATGATGATAACGTCATCGTCGAGATCAACTACCTTGATGGCGGCAACCTTGCCGTATTTTTCAATGTGGTAGTTAGTCAGACCTTTGCCGCCGCGCGACTGCAAACGGTAGTCGTCGGCGCTTGAAAGTCTGCCGAAGCCGGTTTCGCTTACCGTCAGCACCAAAGCGTTTTCGCGGACAACGCTCATACCGATGACCTCGTCGCCCTCCTTCATGGTGAGCGCCTTAACGCCGCGCGCCGGTCTGCCCATGGGACGAACGTCGGTTTCCTTAAAGCGGATAGCCATACCCAGACGGGTAGCGATGATAACGTTCGCGCTGCCGTCTGTCAAACGCACCCAAGCAAGCTCGTCTCCGTCGTTCAGCTCCAGAGCGATCAAACCGCCCTTGCGCGCCGTGTTGTAGGCGTTGAGCGCGATTCGCTTGATGATGCCCTTGCGAGTTACCATTACCAGATATTTATCCTCGTCAAATTCGGGAACGCGGATCATCGAGGTCACCTTTTCGTCAGGTGAGATCGGCAGAAGATTTGCGATATTCAAGCCCTTCGCCTGACGTGTGCCTTCGGGTACCTCGTAGCATTTAAGGCGGTAAACCCTGCCCTTGTCGGTGAAGAACAGCACATAGTCGTGCGAGTTGATTATGAACATTTCGGTGGCAACGTCCTCCTCGCGGCGGGACATTCCCGAAACACCGCGGCCTCCGCGGCGCTGGATCTTATATGTATCCGCAGCAAGACGCTTGACATATCCAAACCGAGTCAGCGTAAGAACACATTCCTCCTGCGGGATCAAATCTTCAATATCTACCTCGCCGCTGACAGCACAGATCTCGGTGCGGCGCGGATCGGCGTATTTGTTGCGAAGCGCGATCAGCTCTTCCTTGACGATCTCCAGCTTTCTGGTGTCGCTGGCAAGGATCTCGTTGTATTCCTTGATCTTCGCGTGCAGCGCGGCGATCTCGTCCTCGATTTTTGTGCGCTCCATATTGGTCAGCTGACCAAGACGCATTTGGACGATCGCGTTTGCCTGAATGTCATCCAAGCCGAAGCGCTCCATCAGGGCAGTTTTTGCCGTGGGCTGATCCTTGCTTCTGCGGATGATGGCGATAACCTCGTCAATAAAATCTATCGCGATCTTCAAGCCCTCCAAAATGTGGGCTCTGTCCTGTGCTTTTTTCAGGTTGAACAGCGTTCTGCGGTGAATGACCTCTTCCTGGAAGTCAATATAGCAGCGCAGCATTTCCTTCAAAGAAAGTATCTTCGGCTCGCCGTCCACGATGGCAAGCATAATAGCGCCGAAGGTCACCTGCAATTGTGTATAGGAAAACAGCTGATTAAGCACGATCTGAGGCGAAGCGTCGCGCTTGACGTCGATTTCGATGTGCATACCTACGCGGTCGGAGTGATCCTCAATATTGGAAATGCCCTCGAGACGCTTGTCCTTGACAAGGTTCGCGATGTTCTCGATCAGCCTTGCTTTATTTACCTTATACGGCAGCTCGGTGACGATGATTTTGAATCTGCCGTTTTTTGCCTCAACGATCTCGGTTTTTGCGCGAACGGTGATTTTTCCTCTGCCGGTCGCGTAAGCTGCGCGGATGCCGCTTCTGCCCATAATTATACCGCCGGTCGGAAAATCCGGTCCGGGCAGACATTCCATCAGCTCGGGCAACTCGGCGTCGGGATTATCGATCAGCGCGCAAACCGCGTCGATGGTTTCGCCGAGATTGTGAGGAGGGATCTCCGTTGCCATACCGACCGCGATACCGCTTGAGCCGTTGACCAGCAAATTCGGAAAACGGCTGGGCAGCACAACGGGCTCCTTTAAACGGTCGTCGTAGTTTGGGACAAAGTCAACGGTGTCCTTGTCGATGTCGGTGAGCATATCCATAGATATTTTGCTCATCCTCGCCTCGGTATATCTGTATGCGGCAGGCGGATCGCCGTCAACCGAACCAAAGTTGCCGTGACCGTCGACCAGCATATATCTCATCGAGAAGTCCTGTGCAAGACGCACCATCGCGTCATAAACAGAAGCGTCGCCGTGCGGATGATAAGCACCCAGCACCGAACCAACGGTGTCGGCGCACTTGTGATACGGCTTTGAGGGCTCCAAGCCTCTTTCGTACATCGTGTAAAGAATACGTCTGTGAACAGGCTTAAGACCGTCGCGCACATCGGGCAAAGCTCGCGCCACAATAACGCTCATCGAGTAATCGAGAAAGCTTTTTCGCATCTCATTTTGCAGGTCAACGTCTATAATTCGTTTTTCATTCAACTGTTCTTCCATTTTCATACCTCTGTTTTACTTTCTATTCAATCCGTTAAACGATTTTAATATTTCCGTTTATTTTTTCATACAGCTCCGGCAACCGCTTTTTGATGTTGCACGGACGGAAGGTTTTTGAATCAACCGCCGCGTGCTCGGTGGTGCCGTAGCCAAGCTCGACCTCGGTTCCGTCATCAAGCAGTTTTTTGACAGAATATGTAAATTCGATCCGCGCGCCCGACATATGGATGCACCATGTCCGCACGATCAGCTTGTCCTCATACATCGCCGGTTTTCCGAAATGGCAGGTCAAATTAAGCAACGGCATCATTACGCCCGATTCTTCCATTTCAGTATAGGAGGTGCCGAACATTTTTACAAAATCGGTTCTTCCGACTTCAAACCAAACGGGATAGTTCGAGTGATGGGCAATGCCCATACGGTCGGTTTCCGCGTATCTTACGGTAATATAGGTCTTGGAATGCATACAACACCCTCCTTTTATACATCAAGATTCTGCACATAACGCGCGTTCTTTTCAATAAATTCACGGCGCGGCTCTACCTTGTCGCCCATCAAAATCGTAAAGGTCTCGTCGGCAGCCTCGGCGTCGCTCAGCTCCACGCGCAGCATCAAACGGGAATCGGGATTCATCGTTGTTTCCCACAGCTGCTCGGAGTCCATCTCACCCAAACCTTTGTAGCGCTGAATCTCGGTTTTTCCCTCGATACCTGCCAAAATCTGGTCGCGCTCCAAATCGGAGTAAGCATATTTATGTTCCTTGCCCTTGGTAATGCGGTAAAGGGGCGGCTGGGCGATATACACATGACCGGTCTCCACCAGCGGACGCATATAACGGAAGAAGAAGGTCAGAAGCAGGGTGCGGATGTGAGAGCCGTCGACGTCGGCATCCGCCATAATTATGACCTTGTCATAGCGCAGCTTCTCCAAATCAAACTCGTCGCCTATGCCCGTGCCGAGCGCGGTGATCACCGGCATCAGCTTGTCGTTGCCGTACACCTTGTCGATGCGCGCTTTTTCAACGTTGAGCATTTTGCCCCAAAGCGGCAAGATCGCCTGAATACGTCTGTCGCGGCCGCCCTTGGCGGAGCCGCCTGCGGAGTCGCCCTCGACGATGAAAATTTCGGTTTCGCTGCTGTCGCGCGACTGACAGTCGGCAAGCTTGCCGGGCAGCTGCGCGGATTCCAGCGCGGACTTTCTGCGCACGTTTTCTCTGGCTTTTCTTGCCGCCTCACGCGCTCTTGCAGACGCCAGCGCCTTATCGAAAATAGCCTTGGCAACGGCGGGATTCTCCTCCAAATACACCATCAGCTTGTCGCGCAGCAGCTTGTCGACCATGGTGCGCACCTCGGTGTTGCCAAGCTTTGCCTTTGTTTGTCCCTCAAACTGCGCTTCCTTCAGCTTTACGCTGATGATCGCGGTCAAGCCCTCGCGCACGTCCTCGCCGCTCAGGTTTTTGTCATTATCCTTCAGCTTGCCGAACTTTCGCGCGTAATCGTTCATCACATATGTCAGCGCGCGCTTAAAGCCTTCCTCGTGCGTGCCGCCGTCTGTGGTGTGGATATTGTTCGCGAAGGTCAGTAGATTTTCGTTGTAGCTTTCGTTATACTGCATCGCGATTTCCACCGCGACGGTGTCTTCGTCGTTTTTGGCGGCAAAGTAGATAACGTCGGGATGGATGACCTCAAGCGAACGTTTTTTGTGGATATACTCTACAAAGCTTTTGATACCGCCCTCATAGCAGAAATTATTTTTGATTATATTGTCCTTGTCGCGTTCGTCGCGCAGCTCGATGTGAACGCCTGCGTTCAGGAAAGACTGCTCGCGCAAACGGCGCTCCAGCACTGAATAGTCGTAAACGGTGGTTTCCTGAAAAATTTCGGGATCTGCCTTAAACCGCACCTCGGTGCCCTTGACGTCCGATTTGCCGATTTTTTGAAGCTCGGTGATGATCTTTCCGCGTTCATAACGCTGAAAATAAACATCCTCGCCGTCGCACACCTTGACCTCCAGCCACTCGGACAGCGCGTTTACAACAGACGCGCCTACGCCGTGCAAGCCGCCGGAAACCTTGTAACCGCCGCCGCCGAATTTTCCGCCCGCGTGAAGAACGGTAAATACGACCGTCACCGCGGGCATACCTGTTTTGCTGTTTACGCCGACGGGGATGCCTCTGCCGTTATCGGACACGCGGATTATGTCGCCGTCCTCGATCACAACGTCGATTTTTGAGCAGTAGCCGGCAAGCGCTTCGTCGATCGAGTTGTCCACGATCTCATAAACCAAATGGTGCAGACCGCGCGGACCTGTGGAGCCGATGTACATACCCGGGCGCTTTCTTACAGCCTCCAGTCCTTCCAGTACCTGTATTTCGTCGGCGCCGTATTCCTGCTCTACCTTTGTTATCTCAATGCCGTTTTCCGTAGCTTCCAAGCCTTCAATGTTATCAATATTTTCAATATGTTCCTGATTCTCCAAAACAAAAACCTCCGTTATTCACTCATTTTTTGCGTTTTTCTTCTTTTTTCAATTCAATATACAATGGGATCAAATAAACCGCCGCAACAGCGGGAATGATATTCATAATAAACAGCGGCAAAAATCCGACCGTTTGCATAAGTCCGATGGCGACCGCGTTAAGCGCGGCATAAACCGCCAAAAGCTCCAGTGCCAAAAACCACACGCTTTTGCGCGTAACGCGGCAGTCTTTGCCGCAGTGATAACACTTTGCCGTTTTTTTCGAAACAAGCTTTTTTGTGTCCGCGTAGCGATATACGGTTTTACAGTAAGGACAAGCCGATGATGACGGAAAAAGCTTCATAACTAAAACCTTCTGTTGGAGGAATACTTGTTGTTTTCCGGCTTAACATATTCCTTCACATCATCCTCGCCTGTCTGCTCCTCGGCATCTTCCTCCTGTACCGGAAGATAATGACGGCTGCGGACTGCCCTTGCGCCCTCGGTGTGCAGCTTTTTCAGCGGATAAGCGGTAGTTGTGGCGTGTTCCTCGCGAACGCTGCCGATCACCCCAACGCTGTCGTCGGTTTCAATGCCTCTGCTGTCAGAGATAAGCTCGTCAGACTGCGCGGCGTCCTTCGGCGATGATCTTTCCGACTTTATTTGATTAAACAGATCCGCGTTAATTTTAAACTGACCGCTGTTTTCCATTCCGCCGCCTGCTTCGTCGCCCAGATCAAGCGCGGCAAGATTATCCGAAAATACGATGCCGGCTTTTTTTGCTTCCATAGATTTCGCATATTTTTTCAGCGGTTCAAGCTGTACAAACTTCGGCGAAACCAAAAAGAATATCAGCAGCGGCGCCGCCACCAGCAAAATACCCAGCGGATTGCTGAGATATTTAAGCCAGAACCAAACGCCCATGATCGCAAGCGAGATAGCCGCCGCGATTATAAATATCGGAATGATGATTTTGCTGATCACAACCTTGCTTTCTTTTCCGCAGCGGTTGCAAACATACTCTGCCTTTCTTCTGCTGAAATATGCCGAAAAATACGACATACGCTTTCCGCAGTAGGGACATCTTTGTTTTTTGCGATTCATAAGCCCTCCAAAAATCAAACTTACTAAAAGCCTCGCCTGCTCAGCGTCTTCGTTGACAGCTGAGATATATAGACGACCGTTTTTCCGTTTTCGCGGCACACTACAAATGAACGCGGCAGCTCAAACGAAACATTGACTACCTCGCCGTTTTTTTGTGCTGCGGCAAGAAAGTCGCGCGTTTTTTTTGACACCGTACAGGCGTCAATATCAAACATTGCCACGATCCGGTCGGTGGAAACGACCGTATCCTGACCTAAATGTAAATACATAATCTCCTCATTATATCGGCGAAAATCAAAGTTTATCTTATCTTTCCGTTTTCAACATAGAATATCTTGCCCTGCTTTAATTGCTCCTTGTTCTGCTCCTCACAGCAGGTGATAAAAACCTGACAGCTTTTCAGCTCGTTAAGCAAAAAATCCTGACGGCTGTTGTCAAGCTCCGACAATACATCGTCCAGCAGCACGACCGGTTCTTCGCCCATACGCTCTTTAAGCACGGCGGCTTCCGCAAGCTTTAGCGAAAGCACGGCGCTTCGCTGCTGTCCCTGAGATGCAAAGGACTTGGCGTTTTTTCCGTTGATAAGAATTTCTATATCGTCGCGGTGCGGACCTGAAAGCGTGACTCCCAAATGAATGTCATTTTTTCTGTTTTGCTCACACTTTTCGGCAAACTTGAGCTGAATGGTTTCCAAGCTGTCATCGTCGCCGATATTCTCGGTGGAAAGGTAACGCACGCTCAGCTTTTCCTTTCCCTTTGAAATGCCACTGTGAAATACCGCAGCTTTTTCGCTGAGCAGCTTCATATATTCCAGCCGCCTTTTTATCAGCATCGCGCCGTAATGCACAAGCTGCTCGTCCCAAATTTCCAGCGTGTCCTCAAGGGACGGCCGTTTGACAATATCCTTAAGAAGAGTGTTACGCTGATTCAGCATTCGGTTATACTTTGACAAAATAACCGCGTTTTGCAGCTTTTCACGGCAGATAGCGCTGTCTACAAACCGGCGGCGCTCGCCGGGTCCGCGCTTTATCAAATTCATATGCTCGGGCGAAAACACCACCGCGCAAAATTTTTCGATAAGCGATGACGCGGTGTTTTTTTCAACACCGTTTATAGTGACAAGCTTTTTGTTGCTCATTATTTTCAGTTCGGCGCGCTGGTCGCGTCCCTGACCGAAAAAATTCATTTCAAGCGCGGCAAAATCTTTTTCCCAGTGGATAACCTCGCTGTCCTTGGCGGTACGAAAGGAATGACCGCCGCAAAACAGCCACAGTGCCTCAATTAAATTGGTTTTTCCCTGCGCGTTGTCGCCGTAGATAACATTGACGCCCTCGCACGGAAAAATTTCGCTGTCCTCAAGATTTCGAAAATTTCTGAAACCGATTCTTTTTACCTTCACTGCTTTACTTCAATTCTGTAACCGTCATATTCCGCTTCGTCGCCGCTGCGCAGTTTTTTGCCGCGCATGGTGCACACCTCGCCGTTGACCTTTACCTCGCCGTTTTGGATCACTATTTTTGCCATACCGCCGGTCGCGCACACGCCGCTCAGCTTAAGCAGATCCTGTAAGCGGATAAATTCGCTGTCGATGCTGATGACCGTCTTATTCATTTGCCAACCTCACGGGCACAACGATATTCAAAAAGCTGTCGCCCTTTACCGGTCTGATGACGATCGGCGACACGGGACCGTTGAGTATAAGCCGCACTTCGTCGGAGTCGGTGTTTTTCAGCGCTTCAAGCATATAGCGGTTGTTAAAACCGATCTCAACCGATTCGCCGATTATCGGCACGTTTATTTCATCGCTTGCTCTGCCCACCGCAGAAGCGCAGGAAAGGCGGATCTCGTTCTCGTTAAACTTACATCTTACAGGGCTTTGGATCCTGTCGCTGTTGAGCAGCGACATTCTTTCGACCGAGTCGATCATCATTCGGGTGTTGATCACAAGCTCTGTTTTTGTGCCTGACGGAATTGTGGATTTATAATCCAAAAACGTACCTTCGATCAAGCGCGAGATCACTCGGTAGGATTTGATTTGGAAGGTGATGTGGCGCTGACCTACGATGATCTGCACAGAACCTTCGTCGTCTGTCAAAAGCTTAAGCACTTCCATCTGGGTTTTTCCGGGTACAACAAACGCCGTGTTGCTCTCGCTCTCAACGTTCTCGCTGCGAATAGCCATACGAAAGCCGTCTATTGCGACGATCCTCAACACCCCGCCGCTGATTTCATAAAGCGAGCCTGTGTAGATCGGCTTTGACGGATTATCGCTGACAGCAAAAACAGTCTGGCGGATCATATCGCGCAGCACCTTGGCGTTAACGGTAATGCCGTCGGTCTGCTGAAAGCTTGGCAGGTCGGGATATTCAACAGATGACATACCGACGATCTGGTAATCCACGCGGCCGCAGGTGATATAAGTAACCATTCTGTCATCCGTTTCAACGGTGACGATCTCCTCGGGCAGCTTTCTGACAATATCCAAAAACAGGCGCGCGCTGAGGACGATCTCGCCCTCTTTCATAATGCTCGCTTCAATATCGGTAGTTATTCCGATTTCAAGATTATAGCCCGAAATATTTAAATTACTGCCGTATGCCTTGATCAGCACTCCCTCCAGCGCCGGAACAGAGGCTTTTGTAGAAACAGCTCTTGAAACATTCGAAACGGCGGTTGCCAAATCTGTTCTCAAACAGGTAAATTTCACGGCGAATACTCTCCAATCTATTCTTTATATATTATTTATTAGTGATAGTAGGGGATGTGGAAACTGACAACTCCCCGTTTTTTTCGCGATTTCATCGCATTTTTAACTCAACAACAGTCCGTGCAAACAAAAAGGATATTTGTGGACGGTTTTTTTAACATTTTTTATCAATCTAACATCCGATTTAACATCTGTTAGAATAAATTCACTTTTGCCAACAATTAACAATTCTTTCTATATGTAAAAATGTTAATTCTTTCAATTAAGATGTTTTGATTTTGAGGCGAAAAAAGTTGATTCGTCACCTGTCGCGGATATTTTTGATTGTGTCGTCAACCAACTCTTTTACCTTGCGGTCCTTTTCCACCATTGATTTTACCTTATTGACGGAATAAATAATCGTCGAATAATGCCTGCCGCCAAATTCTTCGCCGATATTTACCATCGGCAGAGTCGTCATTTCGCGAGCGATATAAATTGCGATATGACGCGCGTTGCTGATGTTTGCGCTCTTGTTCTTCTGCGAACGTATCTCGTCGGCGGAAATGCCGTAGGTGCGCGCTACTTCGTCGATGATCCTTTCAATAGTCACCTCGGGCGGCACGTCGTTGTTGAGAATATCCGCAATGACCTCCTGCACGGATGAAATAGTGATTTTTTCGTGTGTCAGCAGCGAGCGAGCCTTAAGCTTCTTTACCGTGCCCTCAAGCTGACGGATATTTGACTTAAGCTTTGAAGCGATAAACTCGCAAACCTCGTTTGACAGCTCCAAATCGAGCAGCTCCGCCTTGCGCTTGATAATTGCGATGCGCGTTTCAATGTCGGGCGGCTGGATGTCGGCGATCAAGTCCTGCTCAAAGCGTGAACGCAGACGGTCGGCAAGGGTTTTGATTTCCTTCGGCGGACGGTCAGACGTCAAAACGATCTGCTTGTGAGCGTCATACAGCGCGTTGAAGGTATGGAAAAATTCTTCCTGCATAGCTTCCTTTCCGCCCAAAAACTGAACGTCGTCCACCAGCAACACATCCACCTGACGATATTTCTGACGAAATTCGATCATCGTTTTCATTTTAAGAGATTCGACCATTTCGTTGATGAAGTCGTCGATCTTGATGTAGCAGATGGTTTTATCGGGATAATTTTTCTTGATTTCGTTTTGGATCGCGAACAGCAGGTGAGTTTTTCCCAAGCCGGAATTTCCGTACAGAAACAGCGGATTGTATGCGTTTGAAGGATTGGTCGCGACCGCCATACACGCCGCGTGCGCAAAATTATTTGACGAACCTACAATAAAGGTGTCAAAGGTATATTCGTAGTTGTTGTTTTGTTCCTCTTCAACGGTTTTGGGCGCTGTGATGCTCTGCTCAACTTCTTCGGGGATTTTTAAGTCGATCTTGAATTTGTTATCAAAAATCGCTTCAAAAGCTTCGTTAAGCAGCGGAATATAGCAGCGTGTGATGGTTTGACGGTGAAAATCGTTTGGAACGATCAAATAGGCGGTGTTGCTGTCAAAGTCCAGATCCATAGGCTTGATGCGGACAATCCAGGTATTATATGCGACATCCGTGATTTTGGTTTTACAATAGGAACAAATCAGTTCCCAAGCGTCGCCGAAAGAATTCATAAATACGTCCTTCCTCTCGTAATTTTTGTTTTCTCATTTTTAAAGACAAAATGCAGCAAAAATGCGCTGTTTTGCGGCATTTCAAGGGGTAAAAAGTGCGCAAGTCGCAAATGTACCCACAATAAACTCATATTCTATACTATTATAACAAATCCGCCCAAAAAAATCAAGCATACACACGACGATATGAAGCTGATTTATGTAAATAAAGTTCATCGAAATAGTCCGTTTGTTGTTGAAATATAATCAAATATTGAAACGCTGTATTTAAAAATAAAATCAACGCCGACTAAAACCGCAAGAAGCTTTAGTCGGCGTTTTAAATTTACAATTACAGCTTTTTAATTTGAGTTTATTAAATAAAAAAACCGAGCCGGCTCAAATCAAAGGAGCCGGCTCTGCGAATGATTGATTAAGGATAGATGCGATAAGAAGAATCGTAGTTCTTACCGAAGTTGTTAGCCCAGTAGGTTCTGCCGTTCACGGTGTAGGAAATGCAGTACTGGAAGCCGCTGAAGTCTTCGATGTAATCGTTCAAAGAAGCGGTCCACTCTTCGGTACCGTCCTGGTTGGTGCTGCTGTATTTCATAGCAACATCCTTGTAGCTTGCCCAGTTGTTAGTGGTGTATCTCACCTTAACATCCTTGACATAAGCGTAGTTCTGCAAAGTAGCGCTGATTGTCTGACTGAATCTGCTTACAAAGTTGGTTCTGTTAGCAGTGATAGGAGCGGAACCGATGCGCTCAAATTTGTAGTTCTTGCCGTTGTTGTTGTCCCAGGTTGTAACACCGTCGGCAACATATTTAATAGCATATTCGGTGTTGTAGCTGCTGATGTAAGCCTTCCAAAGCTTGCTGCCGTCATCAAGAGTGGTGAAGTACTCGGCGTTGCTGTCTTTCCAAGCCTGACCCTTCATATAGTTGTAATGAACGGTAACCTGCTGGTTGGAAGCGTTGTCTTTGGTCTGAACATATACATAGGTGCCGGTCATACCGTACTTGCAGAAGTAGGTTTCGGCGGAGTAAAGCTTAACTCTGTCGGTCGCAGCACTTGCGGTTGTGCCGGTGAATACGCAGAATGCGCAAAGCATAATGCTCAGTACAGTTACAATTGAAAAAATCTTCTTAGTAGTTTTTGTCATGGTTCATTCTCTCCTCAAAATAATTTGATTATGATTTTCATGATTTTCGTGTGAGCTTGTGTATCTCACGGTTTTGCATTATACAACATCACCAAATCAAAGTCAATAGTTTTGTGCAACCTATACCAAAGTTTGTTTATTTCTAAAAATGAAATTCCAATTTAGAAATATATTTTTGGTAGTTTAGTTTGGTAATAAAAAGAAGCGAGATGTGACTTGGATATAATATCCAAAATATAATATTATTAAATGTGCAACATACACAAAAGACTGTTAATAATTTAACGAGAATATTTTTTAATAAAGCTTTTTTTAGGAAAACTATTCAATATATAAAGAATATTTCACCGCCTTTTCATTGTTTAACTAACCGTAAAAATTTAATACAATAGCCAAGCGGAGAAAATCACAGCCGGAATGTCATCTGCTCTCTCGTTAAAAACAGTCCACAGGACTGTTTTTGCCTGCCTGCGGCAGGCACACTCGCCTTCAAGTCCGGTCGGCGGTTTTGCTGGTAATGGTGCCGGCGACCTATGTTCATCTAAAAAAAACGATCATCTCGCTGACTGCGGCGTTTGCAAAGCTAAAGCTTCATCTGCTCTCTCGCTAAAAACAGTCCACAGGACTGTTTTTGCCTGCCTGCGGCAGGCACGCTCGCCTTCAAGTCCGGTCGCCACGCGAAGGTAAAATCAAACAGGAATATCCAAAAGGATATTCCTGTTTGATGGTGCCGGCGACCGGACTTGAACCGGTACGGTTTTTACGCCGAGGGATTTTAAGTCCCTTGTGTCTGCCTATTCCACCACGCCGGCTTATTTTGTTTTTAGTAGCACAAAAGGCTGTCAAAGACAGCCTTTATGTGGTGACCCGGACGGGAATCGAACCCGTGTTACCGCCGTGAAAGGGCGGTGTCTTAACCGCTTGACCACCGGGCCGTATGGTAGCGGAAATAGGACTTGAACCTACGACACTTCGGGTATGAACCGAATGCTCTAGCCAGCTGAGCTATTCCGCCATTTTTGCTGTCAAAATCAGCATTATTGATTATACCGTATTGTGTGTATTTTGTCAAGCCCTTTTTCCTTTTTTGTTCTATTATTTTTCTTTTAAGTAAGAATTTTACAGCATAGAAATGCCGTAGCTGTTTACCAGCGCTTCGATCTTTTCACCGTTTCGACATTTGGGACAATGGTGCGGTTTGTAGCTTTCGTAGTCGCCCAAGTCCTTTGGATCAAAAATAGAGTGTACGGGATGACCGTCGCATTCATCGACCGTTGCAAAAATAGCCGATACGCCCACTACGGTGCCGCCGTAGTATTTGATAGCATCGATCGCGGCGAGAGCGCTCTTACCTGTGGTGACGGAAGCCGCAAGCACTAAAACGTGTTTGCCTGCGAGCATAGGCGTCATATTGTCGCGGAACATCATTTGTCCGCCGCCGATAAATTCGGGAGATACAATATAAATAGTTTGGTGCGCGTTCATATTCATATAGTTGTCGCGCGTCAGCTCGCTTGCCATACATGTTCCGATAACCTCGGTTCCGTCCAGGCAAAGAATGGTATCGATGATGGTGTTGGAGCGATAGTCGTGAACAAGCTGCTCCGCAACGGCGCGCGCCTCTGACAGACGGGTTTTTTGCGTGGTTACGTCGATATAATAGTTGGTGTGAATATGCATGGTTGCAAAATGCCCCTTTGCAACACGCAAAAAAACATTCTTATTCTTTGTTCTGATCTTATACATTTCAGCCATGGCAATGCCCCCAATATAAATTCTATGTTTATTATAAACTATTTTTGAAGATAATGCAATGCTATTTTGTGAAAATGTTCAACAAATTACAGAATTATATGTTTATATATAAAAAACAGAGCTTTGCCGTAAGACAAAGCCCGTGTTTTATTGATTATTTAATTATTTCTTTACCGCCCATATACGGTCTGAGTGCAACAGGGATATTTATGCTGCCGTCGGCGTTGAGGTTGTTTTCAAGAAATGCTATGAGCATTCTCGGCGGCGCCACAACGGTGTTGTTAAGAGTGTGTGCAAAGTATTTACCGTTTTCGCCGGTAACGCGGATTTTCAGACGGCGCGCCTGCGCGTCGCCGAGGTTAGAGCACGAGCCGACCTCAAAGTATTTTTTCTGTCGCGGCGACCATGCCTCAACGTCGAGCGAACGAACCTTCAGGTCCGCCAGATCGCCGGAGCAGCATTCAAGCGTGCGAACGGGAATATCCATACTGCGGAACAGATCAACGGTGTTTTGCCACAGCTTGTCAAACCACATCTTACTGTCCTCAGGCTTGCATACGACGATCATTTCCTGCTTTTCAAACTGGTGGATACGGTAAACACCGCGCTCCTCAATTCCGTGTGCGCCCTTTTCCTTGCGGAAGCAGGGTGAATAACTGGTAAGAGTGTAGGGCAGGTTTTCTTCCTTGTTGATTGTGTCAATGAACTTACCAATCATAGAGTGCTCACTGGTGCCGATAAGATAAAGGTCTTCGCCTTCAATCTTATACATCATTGAATCCATTTCCGCAAAGCTCATAACGCCGGTGACAACGTTGCTGCGGATCATAAACGGCGGAACACAATAAGTAAAGCCGCGGTCGATCATAAAGTCGCGAGCATATGAAATGACCGCGCTGTGAAGGCGCGCAATGTCGCCCATCAGATAATAGAAACCGTTTCCGGCAACTCTTCTTGCCGCGTCGAGGTCAATGCCGTTTAAGCGCTCCATTATCTCGGTGTGATAAGGGATCTCAAAATCGGGCACGACGGGTTCGCCAAAGCGCTCGATCTCAACATTTTCGCTGTCGTCCTTGCCGATAGGCACTTCCTCGCCGATCATCTGCGGGATCTTCATCATAATTTCCGTTACCTTGGCGCTCAGCTCTGCTTCCTGAGCCTCAAGATTTTTCAGCTCCTCCGCCTGACGGTTGACCTCTTCCTTAAGCGCGGCAGCTTCTTCTTTTTTGCCCTGACGCATCAGGTTGCCAATCTCTTTTGAAAACTTGTTGCGGTTGGAACGCAGTGTGTCAGCCTGCTGCTTAGCGCTGCGGCTCTGCGCGTCCAGCTCGATCACTTCGTCAACAAGACCTAGCTTGCTGTCCTGAAATTTCTTTTTGATGTTCTCCTTGACCGCGTCGGGATTTTCGCGTAAAAATTTAATATCGATCATTGCCTGTTTACTCCTTTTAGCTTAATTTATTGGATAGCTCGGTGAGTTCCTCATCCGAGTAAAATTCGATTTGAAGCACGCCGCCTTGTTTTCCCTTGGACTTGCTTACGCTGATTTTTCTTCCGAGCGCTTCCGAAAGAGTCAGCTCAACTTCCTTATAAAAGTTCGGCTTTTTATCTGCGTCGGATTCTTTGCGGGGCTTTTGCTCGGCGGTAAGCTTTTTACAGAGCTTTTCGGTTTGGCGCACAGACAAATCATTTTTGATGATTTGTTTGCTTACCTCCTGCATCATTTCCTCGTTCGGCAAACTGAGAAGTGCTCGCGCGTGACCTGCTGAGATTTTTTCCTCTCTTACATATGCCATAATACTTTCGGGAAGCTTTAATAAGCGGAGAGCGTTCGCTACCGCGGGACGGGACTTGCCGACGGATTGAGCGACCTCCTCCTGCGTGAAACCATGCTCGTTCATCAGCGCCTCATAACCAAGTGCCTCCTCCAGCGGAGAAAGATCCTCACGCTGTAAGTTTTCAATCAGCGCAAGCTCCATTGTTTCCGATTCACTCAGCTCGCGGATGATAACGGGAACCTCGGTAAGTCCTGCCATACGCGATGCGCGGTATCTTCTCTCCCCTGCCACGATCTCATATCCGCCGAGCGGCAGAGGACGCACAAGGATCGGTTGAAGCAGACCGTGCTTCGAAATGCTGTCCGCAAGCTCGTTTAATGCCGCCTCGTCAAAATCCTTTCGCGGCTGGGAACGGTTTGGCTCGATTTCGGATATTTTCAGTTTGACCGCGCCGCCGTTTTCTTCGTTGTCGTTTTCAATAAAGATTGCGTTGAGGCCTTTTCCCAGACCTCCGAGTTTTTTTGCCATCAGCGACGCTCCTTTGCAATTATTTCTTTGGCAAGGTCGGTGTACGCGACGCTTCCCTTACAGTTTTTGTCATAGTAGATCACCGGCATTCCAAAGCTCGGCGCTTCCGACAGGCGCACGCCGCGGTTGACAACGGTAGTGAACACCTTACCGGGGAAAAACTTCTTGACTTCTTCTACCACCTGCTGGGTAAGATTTAGTCTGCCGTCGTACATCGTAAGCAGCACGCCCTCAAGCTCAATTGAGTAGTTATACTGCCGCTTGATTCGGCGAACGGTGCTCATCAGCTGCGACAAACCCTCAAGCGCGTAGTATTCGCACTGGATCGGCACAATAAAGCTGTCGGCGAGCGTGAGCGCGTTTGCCGTGATCAAGCCCAGCGACGGCGGACAGTCGATGATAATGTAATCGTAGTATTGCTTGATAGGCAGAATGGAATTTTTAAGCAGCGCTTCCCGATGAGGCTTTTCAACGATCTCAAGCTCTGCCGCCGCCAAGTTGATGTTGGATGGCAGCACGTGAAGATTTTGATAAGGCGTTGTAAGCACACATTCCTCTGCTTTTGCGCCTTCCACCAGAATGTTGTAGGTACTGAGGCGAACCTTGCTTTTGTCAATTGCCACTCCGCTTGTGGCGTTGCCCTGGGGATCGGCGTCTACCAGCAGCACCTTTTTTCCCAGCGCGCCCAGGCAAGCCGAAAGATTAACGGCGGTCGTCGTTTTGCCGACGCCGCCTTTTTGGTTTGAAATTGCTATAATTTTAGCCAAAAAATCACCTTGTAAATCATTTTCAACCTATTATAGCATAGTTTTGTGTGTTTTTAAAGGGTATAGAAGAATTTTCACTGAAAAATAAAAATGTTTCACGTGAAACACACATAACAAACAAAACAAATTGCAAAGGACGTGCAACGAATTGCACGTCCTTCGCAAGGGGTTAGATAAGGAAATGGGTATGAGTGGAATGGATGCAAAGCATCCAAGTGGGGAAAGCTTTTTCATCGGCTATGCCGATTTGTCTGTCTTGATGATCTGTGACTTGGGAATCCTGATTGTGTATTCGATAAAGCTATCGTTGTCTGTTTGATAAGTTTTGGCGTTGATTCCTGCAAGCCGCATAGTATCGACAGCCTTGTTAATAGTATTAACAAAAATTCTAAAGTCTTTTATCACCGCTTTTCTTTTGCCCCGCGTTTGCTTTGGCGGAGCGGAATTAATAAACAGGTTGACAAGCGCCTCTGTTTGAGATACGTTCAGGCTTTCGGCGATCACTCTTGAAAGCACCTCGCGGCGCTTGGTTTCGCTTTCCAGCTTGAGCAGAGCGCGGGCGTGCCGCTCGCTGAGTCCGGCATTTTCGATCCACTCCTGTTCTTCCGCGCTCAGACGAAGCAGCCTGAGCTTGTTGGCTATGGTGGATTGCGTTCTCCCCAGCTTTTCCGCCGCCTGTTCCTGAGTAAGTCCGTAGCGGCGAATAAGTCTTGAAATTCCGCGAGCCTCCTCAAATATGCCGAGGTCGGCTCGCTGGAGATTTTCAAGGAGAGCGTATATGGCAGACTCTTTATCAGAGCACCTGACAACGATACAGGGAACTTTCTTGAGTCCTGCTAAGGCGGAAGCGCGAAGCCGTCTTTCTCCTGTCACCAGCTCAAATTCCGTGGCGGAGATCTTCCGCACGGTGAGCGGTTGAAGTATACCGTTCTCCGCAACAGAGCGCGCGAGCGATTGCAGTTCAAGGTCGTCAAACTGTCGTCGCGGCTGTGCCTTGTTCGGTCGGATTTTTATGATTGGCAATTCCAGAATTTTGTTCTCGTTTTTACCTAAAAAATTCAACCGCATCACCTTATATGAACATCAGGGCTTGTCCCTGTGCTATTATAATATCACATAAGGTGTGCGGTATTTGTCGCAGTTTGTGCGTGTTTATTCGATTGTTTTGTAATAATTCATTTTAAAAGGTCGAATTATAGCGGCTTGGATTTTATCTTTCCGTTGTTGCGCGGATACTTATCGGGCGTGTGTCCGACTTTTTTGATTTCAACCAAGTTGCGCGCGCCGCCTTCAAACGGAAGCTCAAAGCTGTGAACGGCTTTTAATTTTCCGCCTAATACTTGAATTGCCCGTGCGGCGCTGCCGAGCTCCTCATCGGTGGCACTTCCCTTGAAGGCAATAAAGCTGCCGCCCTGCCGCACAAGCGGAAGGCAATACTCGCTCAGTGTGTTCAAATTTGCGACTGCGCGTGAAACAGCATAGTCATAGCTTTCGCGGTAGGCAGTATTTTGACCGTATACCTCTGCCCTGCCGATAACGAAATCCGCTTCCAAATCAAGCGCCGTCATCAAATCTTCCAAAAACAGAAAGCGTTTTTTCAGACTGTCAAGCAGCGTTAGGCGGATGTCAGGTCTTGCGATTTTCAGTACCACGCCGGGAAAACCCGCACCGGTGCCGACGTCGATCAGGGACGCGCCCTGCGGCAAGGCGATGTATTGCAGCAAGGACAGGCTGTCCGCAAAATGTTTTACGGCAACGCCCTGCGCGTCGGTGATGGCGGTAAGGTTGATTTTTTCGTTCCATTCGGTCAGCAGCTTGAAATACAAATCAAATCGGTCAAGCTGTTCTTCCGTTAGGCTTAAATTGTTTGGAAGTGATCGTAATAAATAATCACGCATTTGCATGGTTTTGTCCTCTGTTGGCTGCAAGCCAAATTAGCAGTACGCTTATATCGGCAGGAGAAACGCCCGAAATTCGCGAAGCCTGTCCGATGTTGAGCGGTTTGATTTTGTTGAGCTTTTCCTGAGCCTCCAAACGGAGTCCCTGTAGTTCCCTGTAGTCGAAGTCGGTGGGCAAAAGTTTGTTTTCAAGCTTTTTCATTTGCTCAACCTGCTTTAACTGCTTTTGGATGTAGCCTTCGTATTTTATTTCAATTTCCACCTGTTCAAACAGATTCGGTTCATAATCCGGACGCGTGGTATCAAACGGAGCTAAGCACGCGTAGTCGAGCTGAGGCCGCTTAAGCAAATCGATCAGACGAACGCCGGTGGTTATCTCGGATGTTTCACGTGAAACAAGCATTTGGTTAAGCTCGTCGCCCGGAGAAACGGT
>JBGUOX010000118.1:0-6264 GCA_045129995.1 Ruminococcus sp.
GAACTCATCCCAGAATTGACGGGTATTATTGAACTTTGGGAGTCTTTTCCACACCTCGCGCATTGACTCCACATCAAGGCGGGCATAGTTCACAAAGCGGTACCAGTCAGCCGGATGACTGCGGCGGTCAAACCGGATCGGCGTGCCGTCGCGTGCAGTGTTCATCATACTGAACAACCGGATTAATCTCTTACCGTCCTTGTCTTTTGCAACGTCGGTCGGGAGCTTAAGCACCCCGCAAAGGTCCGCGAGTGAACCGGGCAAAGATAGGCTGTAGGCCATGATCATTGTGTCGATCCACCTTAATTGTGAACCGAGTCCGCCATATACACGGGCGATCATAGTCCGGTCAAAATATGAGTTATGCGCAAGGGCGCAGTATTCGCCCGTTTTATCGCTTAGTGCTGCGTAGAGATCCGGCGGCATAGGTTCACCATTGGCAACGTCTACCACACGTGCAGGCTCTGCACCGATAGCGTAAGAAATCAATATTATTTCCGCTTTCTCGCTATACTTTGCGGCGCCGTTGTTTATGGCTTTAGGCTCCGGATTGAACGTTTCCAAATCTATAAAAATTATTTTCATTTTTTCCTCCCGGTCGGCCGCACCAGGTCACGGCCCCGCAGTCCGGCGCGGTATCTGCGGTAAACGGTGCACGGCTCCAGGCTGTAGGCATAGGCGAGGTCCACCAGGCTGTTATAGGTCTTGCCGTCAATTTCAAACGGGCCGTATTTCCTCAGTGATAACGAACCGATCCGGCGGTCGCGTCCGGTGAGCGCCTGGTCCACCGTTTCGCCTCGTTTCACCCGCAGGAGGACGGTCTGCAGCATTACGCCGTAGGCTCTGCACGCGGCGGATAAGCTGTCATATAAAACGCCCTTAATCCTGATAGGGTTACTCATTGCATGCCCTCCGGTCGGTAGGCCTGATCAGTATGCTCAGACCGTCATTTGCATGACCGGTCATAACGATCCACCTGATTATGAAGAGCATAATCATCCCCCAGCCGTCGTCGTTACCGCGGAAAACGTTAACGCTTTCCTCTTTCCAGCCGTCGCCCGTGAAAACGATCTCGTATTTTCCCTTCACGGCGGTAAAACGGCCGCGCATAGCACTGGCGAACCGTGGCAGAGTTCCCGCTCTGTAATTCAAAATTACTGCATCCATTATCTGTCCTCCCCTTCAAGTTCCGGAGCGTCGCCGGCGTCCGGGTCATCAGCAACACTATTATCATAACGGGATAAATTGATTATCCCGTTGGCATCATCATTAAGATCGCCGTCCTCGTAAAAGTCGTCGTCATCCAGGAACTCGCGCATAATAACGCAGTCCTCGTAGTATTCGTCAAAAAAACTCATTGTGTTACTCCCTAACAGAAAATTAAGGACAGAATGAAAAGCCCCAAAAATACCCACGCGCATTGGCAGGCAAAAACAAGTAAATCTTTAGCCATTAGTAGTCATCCTCATCATCGAAAAAGTCACACTCCTCCGACATGTAAACACTGGTGCCGTCAGTAATCTTGATCCTGGTCCAGTCGCGATCGGTGCAGTCAAATTCACATACCGGGTCTTCTGCCTCAATTTCCGCATATGCTCCAGGGCCTAAATCACGGAGGGCTCTCTCAACCTGCGGCGTAAGCTCACAAAAGCATACAAGGCCCGCATCGGCGCAAAAGCAGCCGGCATTCATAAGGCGGTTAGAGCCTTTCACACAGGCTAAAGAATTAGCCCAGTCGCCGTAACCGGTGCTGGCTACCTGTACCGGAGTGCCCAGCTGCTCAGCGATAAAAGTCGCGCCGTTATCCGCGTTCATATAGCCTTTTTCGTCAAAAATCATATCGCAGTATCTGCTCCATGCGGCATCGTCGTTAATCAGGTAGCAAGGGTCGGTTAATACATATTTTTTCATATTGTTACTCCTATTTAAGTTTAGGGCTTTTTGCCCTTGTTCAATTATAATTATATTATTTTTTATCTAAATTGCAAGTATTTTTTAACTATTTTTTGTGACCGCGGTCGCAAAAAAGCACCCCGGAGGGTGCTTTGCACTAGAGTAACAATGATGGTTTAAATTCTAAAACGGTACGTCAAAGTCATCATCGTCATCGCCGACGACGCCGAAATCCCCGGTCTTAGCCTCTGCAGCTGCTACACCGCCGGAGGCGTCTCCGGTTGCATAGCTTTGACTGTCTGCAGCGTCGGCTGAGCAGTCTGGGTAATCGTCATCACTTGTTGCCGCTCTGCCGCTGAACGCATCGGCGTACGCTTTGAACTGAACCGACACCAGGCCCGCAGCTATGCCGCTCTTAATAATTGCACCGCCTGAATTGCGGACCGCATACGGGTAAAGGTCAACATAGGCGTTAACGCGATAACCGGCTGTAAACTTTTCGCGGATCTCCTCTTTCTCAATTATGCGGATCTTCGGGTTCGCATCGCGGAGCTCTGGGCGGTTTTTGCTCTTTGCACTTATGTAAAGCATACCGGCGTAACCGTCGGGGATGTTTTCTTTGTCATCGCCTTTTTTCAGCGGGATTTTTTCGCGGTTTGTGACAACAGCCTTTGCCTTATCGCCGTATTCTGCGATCGCGATCTGCTTAATAGCGTCTTTGATCTTTGCAACGCACGGATTATCCGGAGCTATTAGGAAGGTTGCCTGATATTTCAAATCGCCGTTGCCCGCCATCGTTTCTTTCGGTTCATCGAGTGCCGGATAACTTAATCTTGCATCTGTGATAAAAACTCTAACTGATCGTGTAGCCATAATTACTTTTTCTCCTGTTTTTTCTTTTTAACGTCTTTTACATCTTCATTTGCCGGCTGGCTTTCGTCGGGAAAATCCTCCTCAGTCATCGGCGTGTATTCAGCACGCGGATCGTCCGCGGTGGCTAAATTCGGTTTGCCCTCGGATCGGTCAATCAGTACACCGAGATCGGCGAACTGCTGAGCCGTGAGTAATTTCTTTTTTACCAGTTTTTCGGCACTGGTAGGGCTGATTACTTTCATGTCGTACATGTCGCCGGGTCTCAGCTTAAGGTCAATGAGCGCAGCCTCTGCGGCTTTTTCATCCTTCCACTTTCGCGGTCCAGGCTTGCCACGTACGCATTTGTAGCCCGGAATTGTGAGATCGGCTAAGAGCATATTGAGCGCTTTTTCTTTGATAAAGCCGATCCACTTTTCAATAAGTGGCATTTTATCCAGAATTGCCGCAATACTTTCCGCATCCACACACGGGGCGTTTCTCTGTCCCAGTACGTCAACCCCTGCGGCACTTAAGCAGAATTTTGCCAGGGCGGCGCAGTGTCCGCGGGCCTTGCAATAGTGGCACGCCTTAACACTCGGATTGAACTCCCATTTGTCAAATGGCTGGTCACACATCGCCAGGGCCTTTGCAGCTGCCGCGGAGATCTCATCGGTGAATTTGGTTAATTCTGCCGGAGACAGGGCCCACTCGCTAATATGGTCTAAGCGCGGCTGAATAATCAGTGCATACACTGTGCTTATGTCGTACAGCATGGAAAAATAATTGTAGGCTGCACGGGCGTAAATAGCCAACTGTGTATTGTTCGGGGCGTCGATCTTCTCTCCGGTGCCGTATTTAAGGTCAATTATAAACATTGACCGGCTGCCGTCTTTTTTCGGACGGAGGATCACGCAGTCACTTGTACCGCTCGCGTCCTTTTCACCGGTTACGGATTCGAGGTCCAGACGCTGCTCAACAAACAGATCCACGCCCTCGCCTTCAATAAGTCCGCCTACATAGTCAGTGTAATAGCGAACGTTCTTAAGCAGATCGTCAAGGTCGATTTTGTTATTGTACAAAAATTCGGTCTCGGCATCGTCCGGCTCCGGTTTTTTACCGGTAAGGATAAGCTCTGCCATGTGGTGGGCGATCGTGCCCTCCATTGCGTAAACGGTGCCCTCCTCATCCGGTAAGCCTTTGCACAAGGCTACTGATCCGGGGCATGAGATCCAGCGGTATGCGCTGCTGGGCGAAAACTGTGCATGTGGTCCTGGCATGTTACACCCCCGCTTTTTTCATCGCAGTGATAAAATCCGCGAACTTCGACGGATCAAGGTCCTGAACCTTAGGAACTCCGGCGGCTTTCAGGTAAGTGGTAACGGCGGCCATTTTTCCGGCCTTTGCGGCCTTAATTGCCAGTGCCCTGATGTCGTCCACGGTTACAGCTTTCAGCGCTGTATCGTCGGTCTCCGGTGCCTTTGCGGCTGGCTCAGTCTTTGCGGGCTCCGCGGCCGGTTTTGGATCGTCCATAAAATCAAAATCCAGCGGGTCGGACCCTTTAGCGGCAGCGGGTTCGTCAATTATGGCTACTGTTGCCTCCAGGCCGTCCGTTGCTGTTTCCTTTGCCGGTTCGGTCTTTGCCGGTTCGGTCTTTGCCGGTTCAACTGTTGCGGAATTTGCAACGGTTGGCAATTCTACGGATTTAACCTGGCGCTTTTTGGCGGCCGGAGCAGTCTCCGGGTCAAACTCCATATGGAGCACAGTTTGATCGAGATCGCGCAGATCATCACATATAAGGCCGACAATAGCATTGCCGGATCTTAGCTTTGTGATAGCCTCCAGGAGGCTTAATGGGTCCTTAATCTTGGCTAAAACGTCCAGCGTTTCCGCTTTTCCCGGGAACTCAAAAGAAGAGTTCATGATCGCGTTATGCATACGCTCAGCGCGCATAAGAATAAATTCACTTTTTTTCATGTTTTCCGTTTCTCCGTTTTTTACGTCGTTTCAATTATAATTATAAATACAAAATACTTAATTGCAAGATATTTTTTACAAGAATTTTAAAAAAGTGTGATCTATGCCAGATTTTTAAGGTGGAAAATAGGCCGCTTAAAAACGGCCTATCGAGACTATCAAAAGATTAAACACATATATAGTAGCACAGTTATGCCGTGCCGACAAACTCATCAACCGCATTTGAGATCGCCGTTGCAATTTCTTTTTGACGCACCTTATTGACTAGATATGCAACATCATGATCATTTGTGATGAATCCGGTCTCCACCAGAATCGCGGGCATTGCAGTGTGTTTGAGTACATAAAAGCCGCGGGTGGATTTTATACCGCGGTTCTTTGCCAAAAACTGATCTTTCAGCTCTCTCTGCACAATAGCCGCCAGGCGTTCGGACTCCCTGGACCCTTCATAATACCATGTTTCAATACCCTGAGCGGCCGGATCTGCTGCCGCATTAAGGTGAATTGAAATGAACAGATCGGCCTTTTCGTTATTTGCGATCTTAGTCCTAAATCCGAGCGGGATAAACTGATCCAGCTCACGGGTGAAAAATACGTCATATCCGCGGGAGGCCAATTCACCGCCCAGCAACGCCGCGATTTTCAGCGCAAGGGCCTTTTCTGTTACCCCCACATCATGGTTAACCGCTCCGGGATCATATCCTCCGTGGCCAGGATCGATACAGATTTTCATTTTTTGTCCTCCTCGCTGTTCTCATTAATTGACTTGATCGCATTCTTAATTTTAACCGGAATTAATCCGGTATAGCCGAGCCGCCCCAGGTTCTCAAGAATTGATCCGGCCTCGTTTACACAATATGCTGCGATCGCCGCGTTGCGTAAAGTTCCACCGGTACCGAGCACCTGATCTAAACCGTTGCCGACGCATACGACTGAAAAGATAACCGCTTTTTTGACTATGCCCTTAAACCCGGTCGAACTGGACCATACGTGCGTTTTACACGCGGCGGCCACGCCGAGCAGATAATCCACAACCACAAAAGCAAAAAGCCACTGCGCCGCCACATCAATGCCCCCTACTGCATAGGTCAGTACACCAACTAAAGCACCCCAGCAGAAAGCAGCGGTACTGTAAACGCGCGGCATGACTGACTCGCAAGTGTTAATCACCCACGCACCGATTGACTCTAGCACTTTAATTACCTCCGGCGATCAGCCTATCAATAATCCCGGATGCGCTCGCTGCGCCGTAATCCCACACGATCGCGTCAAGTTCCTCAAGTGTAGTAGCCGCCTGAGCAAGTTTTTCCAAATAAGTGCCATAAAACACAATTCTCTGCACTTCCTGCCTTAAAAGCCTTGCAAGTTCAATCAGCTGATCATAACTGAGCGGGTGCACCGTATTTGCTTTTGAGATCCACGGCTGCACAATGTCCTCAGGCTTAACGGTACCGCGGGAGATCTGATCCTGCCAGTCCAGAATTGTGCCCGATATGCGCAGAAGAGCCTTATCATCATAAGCAAAAAGATCCTCTTCATACTCCA
>JBGUOX010000119.1:0-3917 GCA_045129995.1 Ruminococcus sp.
CGAGACCATCCCAAAAGTTGTGTAAACCTCCAATATGGTGTAAAATAGAAGCACCGTATTGGAGGTTTAATTATGAGCAGCAGAAGAAAACGCAGTCCGGAAGAACAAGTCCGGAGAGAAAAGATCCGGGAACTCTTGCAAAGCAGCGGAGTCAGCAGTATGGAGGATATCCAGAATCTATTCAAGGAAACAATCGCCGAATTCATGGAGAACGGTCTGGATGCAGAACTGGATGACGAGCTTGGTTACAGCAGGTACGACTACAAGAACAAAGACACAGACAACAGCCGGAACGGACACAGTAAAAAAACACTGCGCACCAGCTTCGGAGATGTTGAGGTGTTAGTGCCTCGCGATCGGAAAGGCGAATTCGATCCGCAGATTCTGAAAAAGAATCAGACCAGCATCAGTCAGAATGTCGAAGAGAAGATTCTATCTATGTACGCAAAAGGCATGACTACATCAGACATAGAAGCACATATCCGGGATATCTACGGCATTGAAGTCTCGGATACCACGGTAAGCCGGGTAACGGACAAGATTCTTCCCATCGCTAAAGAATGGCAGCAGCGGCCTCTGGAAGCAATCTACGCAGTAGTATTTCTTGACGCCATCCATTACCATGTGCGCAGTGAAGGACAGATCATCAAGAAAGCAGTATATATTGCCATAGGCATCAATCTTGACGGCAAGAAAGATGTATTGGGAATGTGGGTTGGAGAGAACGAAAGCGCCAAATTCTGGGCAACCGTTCTCAACGGCTTGAAAAATCGTGGGGTAGAAGATATTTTTATCGCATGCACAGACAATCTGACCGGATTTTCCTCAGCCATTGAGGCTGTATTCCCAAAAACTGAGATTCAGAACTGTATCATTCATCAGCTTCGTAACTCGAGCAAGTATGTGTCTTACAAGGACATAAAGGCGCTTATGGCTGATTTAAAGGCAGTATACGCCGCTGTAGATGAAGCTGCCGCATTGGATGCCCTGGATACCTTTTCGGAACGTTGGGACAAGAAATACCCTAAAATCTCACAGTCTTGGCGGGATAATTGGCCTAATTTGAGCACCTACTTTAAGTTTCCTCAGGAGGTAAGACGATTGATTTATACCACCAACACTATCGAGGGCTTCAATCGTCAGCTGAGGAAAGTGACGAAATCCAAGTCGGTTTTCCCTACAGATGACAGTTTGCTTAAGATGCTCTATCTAGCCATGATAGACATTACGAAAAAATGGACCGGTCGGCGTCAGGACTGGAGCGTGATCTATGCCCAGATGGCTATTTTCTTCGGAGACCGGATCGCCGAATAACAGAAAAAGGCTCGCATGTAAAGGGTAAAATGAACGGCGGCAAAAGCCGCCGCCCTTGACATGCAATCCTTTTCCTGTTTATAATATTGTCATGGGGCTTTCGCCCCGAATAATATTTTTTGCTCTGTTTCACATCACGATTTAGTGTTTACACAGAATTTGGGACAGACCCTTCGACGCTTATGCTTCCGCTCTGTTGATCGCGTTGAGTACGCCTAAAACAGATGCGATGTTGACGTTGGAATCAACGCCTACTCCAAAGATGGTCTTGCCGTTGGGCTTCTCCAGCTCGATATAGGACACCGCCTTCGCGTCGGAGCCTTCCGAGATCGCGTGCTGGCTGTAGTTGCGGAACTTGTACTTATCCAAGCCTACCTTCTTCAGCGCGTTAAAGAACGCGTCGATCGGACCGTTGCCGGTTCCCTGAAGCTTCACCTCAGTGCTGCCGTCAACCATCAGCTTTCCTTTGAAGTGGACGTAATCCTTGCCGTTTTCGCTTTCCTCGTAAATCTTGCGGCTCGTCAGCTTATACTTCATCGGATGGTTGAGGTAGTTCTCTTCAAATACCTCGAACAGCTCTTTCGGGATAAGCTCGCGCTCCAGCGCCTCGCACTTTGCCTGTACAAGCTTTGAAAACTCGGGATGCATCCTCTTGGGCAAATCATATCCGAAGTTGTTGCTCATCACAAACGCCGCGCCGCCCTTGCCGGACTGCGAGTTGATGCGAATGATCGGTTCGTATTCTCTGCCTACATCAGCAGGGTCGATCGGCAGATAGGGGATCTCCCAGTATTCGGTACCGCTGTCGCGCATATACTGATGACCTTTGTTGATCGCGTCTTGGTGCGATCCGGAGAACGCGGTGAATACAAGCTCGCCGATATACGGCTGGCGCGGATCGATTTTCATATTGGTGCAGCGCTCGTAGATGTCGCGCAGCTGAGGAAGGTTGCTGAAGTCAAGCTTGGGATCGACTCCCTGAGTGAACATATTTAAGCCCATGGTGACAATATCCATATTGCCCGTGCGCTCGCCGTTGCCGAACAAGGTTCCCTCAACGCGCTCTGCGCCGGCAAGCAACGCCAGTTCGCCTGCCGCTACGCCGCAGCCGCGGTCGTTGTGCGGATGCACGCTGATGATGGCAGCCTCGCGGTTTTTGAGGTGACGGATGAAATATTCGATCTGGTCGGCGTAGGTGTTGGGCGTACACATCTCAACCGTGTTGGGCAGGTTGAGTATCACCGGATTCTCCTTTGTGGAGCCAAGCTCCTCCATTACGCGGTCGCAAATCGCTACAGCGTTTTCGGGCTCGGTGCCGCTGAAGCTTTCGGGAGAATACTCAAAGCGGATGTTCGTGTCGCCGGCAAACTCATCGGTCAGCTTTTTGATCAAACGCGCACCGTCCACGGCAATGTCGATAACGCCCTGCATATCGGTTTTGAAAACGACCTTTCTTTGCAAGGTCGAGGTGGAATTGTAGAAGTGAACGATCACATTTTTCGCGCCCTCGATCGCCTCGAAGGTTTTTCGAATCAAATGCTCGCGCGCCTGCACCAATACCTGAATAGTCACGTCGTCGGGAATGTGGTTGTTTTCGATCAGTTCGCGGCAGATCTCATACTCGGTTTCCGAAGCGCTAGGAAAGCCGATTTCGATTTCCTTAAAGCCCATGTCCACCAGCGCGTGGAAGAACTCAAGCTTTTCACTCATGGTCATCGGGTCGATCAGCGCCTGATTGCCGTCGCGCAAATCCACGCTGCACCAAATCGGCGCTTTGGTAATGGTGTTGTTCGGCCACTTCCGGTCAGGCAGGTCGATCTGCTTGAACGGAATGTACTTTTGATAAGACGGTTTCATTGATAAGCCTCCATATGATATAATCAAAAAAGAAGCCCCTTAAATGCAACAAGGTTGCAATAAGGGACGAAATAATCGTGGTACCACCCAAATTCAAGCGCACGTCACCGTGCACTCCTTACAGACTTCCAACAAAGTCCTGACCGATAACGCAGTCTTGCGTTCCGCGCTGATGATTCACACGGAAAACTCGGGGATGAGCTATACATATAAACCTTCGCGCTGCCTTACACCAACCGGCAGCTCTCTGCGCCGAAGCGTTTTATATCTTGTTCCCGTCACTGTCTTTAAGGGGCTTTTTAATTGTAAATACTATTATATATGTGCTTGCGGCAAATGTCAAGAGATATTTTACGCTTCTATCCTTCTTTTTGAAGAAAAATTTCAAAAAATTTAAAAATGCTATTGACAAACAATTTCTTTTGTAATATAATAGCAAAAGCGCACTGAGGAAAACGGAATAAAAACATCCGGAAAAATCAGTCAAAAAAGCGCAAAAGGACCTTGAAAATTAAACAACGAAAAGAAAGAAACCCGTAATGACTTTGAGAAAGTATTCTCAAGAAATTACAGTGAGTACAAACTAAGATGTACAGTAGATTCACAATACGCAAGCGTATACTGAATCAAGAGATTAAGCTCTGAGATTTTAACACGGAAGTGTTGAGATACAAATTTTAGAGAGTTTGATCCTGGCTCAGGACGAACGCTGGCGGCGTGCCTAACACATGCAAGTCGAACGGAAC
>JBGUOX010000120.1:0-15687 GCA_045129995.1 Ruminococcus sp.
TTGCAGCTCGACCTGAGCAACTTTGACTTCGTTTCCAAGACAGGCGCGACCTTCACTCTTACCATCACTTATGATGAAGAGCCCGGCGACGTAGTTGGCATCATCGGCGACGTAGACGGCGACGACCTTGTTACCATCAACGACGCAACTATGATCCAGCGCAGAGGTATTGAGCTTGAAGTCTTCGATGAGACTCAGGAGAAGCTCGGCGACGTAAACGGCGACGGCAGAATTTCCATTCTCGACGTTACCTGCGTCCAGAAGTATCTTGCTGAAAAGACCGAAGGCACAGGCAATGCCGGCGCAATGCTGAAGTCTGACGGAACTATCGTTCCTGCAAATTCCTAATAGCTTTTAAGCTTTTAAGCTTTAATGCACTTAAGGGCGTTCCGAAAGGGACGCCCTTTTTGCGTGCAGAAGAAGTCGCGGCGGAAAGTACGGCGGTATCTTCTTGAAATTCCGCTTCGCCTGTGTTACAATAGCAGCAGGGAGGGATGGAGTATGATTTTACACGATATTTCAAGGGACACGCTGACTTGTCCTGTTTTTGAAGGCGACCCGGAGACAACTGTTACCGAACTGCGCAGCATCGACGTCGGAGAATGCAACCTCAGCGCCATCTCGATGTGCGTCCATGCCGGCACGCATATCGACGCGCCGCTGCACTATTGCGAGGACGGCGCGTCGATCGACAACCTTCGCCTTAACACCTTTTACGGCAAGTGCACCGTCATCACTGTTGAAGGCATTTTGACAGGCGATGATATGGAGCGGCTGCTGCCTTACTGCAAGCGCCGAATTTTGTTCCGCGGCTTGGGAAACACCTATCTGTCCCATTCCGCCGCGATCGTTTTGGCGGAAAGCAAGGTAGTGCTTGTGGGAACCGACGCGGATTCAATCGCTACGCCGTTTGACGAGGCTCGGCCGCACCGCGAGCTGGCGCGCGCCGGCATTGCCGTGCTCGAAAACCTGAATTTGGAAAGCATTGACGACGGCGAATATGATCTTTGCGCTTTCCCCTTAAAGCTGGGCGGACTTGAGGCCGCGCCGTGCCGCGCGATCCTCTTTGAAATGGAGAAGGGATTACACTGATGATAAAAATGGCAGTTTTTGATTTAGACGGAACGCTTGTTGACTCGCTGACCGACCTTGCGAACAGCGTAAACCGAGGCTTGAAGGCGGCAGGCTTGCCGGAACAGCCGGTGGAGCGTTTTCGCAAGTTTGTCGGCGACGGCAGAGCTATGATGGTCAGGCGCGCCGTTGCGGCAGGCGGCGGCAGCGAAGAAAGCGTTCAAGCCGTTATTGATGTGTTCAACGACGTTTATAAGCGCCACTGCAACGACAATACGGCTGCCTATGACGGCTGCGCCGAAATGCTTGAAAGGCTTGCGGCAAACGGAGTTATTACGGCGGTGCTTTCCAACAAGCCGGATGAATTTGTTGGGCGTATCCTGCAAAAGGTGTATCCGCGTCACCGTTTTGCCGAAGCGTGGGGACAAAAGCCGCAGTATAAAATAAAGCCCGACGGCGAGGCTTTGCACGCGATCATGGCGCTGCACGGCGTTTTGCCGGAGGAGTGCGTATATATCGGCGACAGCAACGTAGACGTTTACACCGCGCAAAACGGCGGCGTGATGATGGCAGGCGTCAGCTGGGGCTTTCGCGGCAAGCAGGAGCTGCTGGACGCGGGCGCGCCGATAGTTGCCGATACCGCCGAAGAATTGACTGAGATTTTGCTTAACCTATGAACAAGATAAACTATCAAAAGGAATTGGATCGTATCATCGAGGAAAACCTGCGGAAGGGCGTGGCGCCCAAGCTGCTGCTTCACGTCTGCTGCGCACCATGCTCCAGCTATTGCCTTGAGTATCTTTCGGAATTTTTTGAGATTACGGTTTATTATTACAATCCCAATATTTCTTTTAAAGAAGAATATGAATACCGATTGAGCGAAGAAAAGCGATATATTTCTCTAAAGGAATTTAAGCGCCCTGTTAAGATGACCGACAGCGAATATGATCCCGAAGCGTTTTTTGCTGCGGTCAAAGGCTTGGAGCACGAGCCGGAGGGCGGCTTGCGGTGCCGAGAGTGCTTTCGGCTTCGGCTTGAGTCCGCGGCGAAAAAAGCCAAGGAGCTCGGCTTTGATTGCTTTACCACCACCTTGACGATAAGCCCTCTTAAGAACGCGCCGCTGCTTAATGAGATCGGCGCCGAGATGGGCGAAAAGTACGGCGTTGAGTGGCTGCCGAGCGACTTTAAGAAGAAGGAAGGCTACAAGCGCTCGATCGAGCTGAGCAGGGAGTACGATCTGTACAGGCAGAACTACTGCGGCTGCGTTTTTTCCCGCCGTCAGGCGGAGGGTGCGCAGGATATTGGCGACTAGGTGACGAACCATGTATGCACCACTATATATTGTGCTTAATAATTCCAAAATTGTCACAATGCACAATATATCTGTAATTTATATTTTTCCGCACTCGAATAATAACCAGGACGCACACTCGGAAAACGGCGCTGTTATGCGGTTTTTCGGGTGTGTTAATTTTGTGACAAGCGTTTACAAAGTGTACAATATCCTGTGTATAATTCTTTTTTGGAATACTATATATTGTGTTTTTCTTTCCGAAACCCCTTGCAATTTTTGAAATGGTGTAGTATAATTAATCTCGCACGGTTAAAGAACAGTTTTGTTCGAACAACCGAAGAACGGATTTAAGTATGCCGCAGGCATTTTGAAATTAACGAAAAGGGAAGGAACTGTTATGAAGATTATCAAGAGAAACGGCTCGGAAGAGCTGTTCAACGTTGACAAGATCATTAACGCCGTCAGAAAAGCCAACAACTCATCTGACACGCCGTTTTTGACAGACGAGCAGATCATCGACATCGCCGACTATGTTGAATATCGCTGCAACAAAATGAAGCGCGCGGTTTCCGTTGAGGAAATACAGGATATGGTTGAAGATCAGCTGATGGCAAAGGGCGCCTTCGAGCTTGCGCGCCGCTATGTGCGCTATCGTTACAACCGTTCGCTTATCCGCAAGGCAAACACCACCGACAACCGCATTTTGTCGCTGATCGAGTGCAACAATGAGGAAGTAAAGCAGGAGAACTCCAACAAAAACCCCACTGTAAACAGCGTACAGCGCGACTATATGGCAGGCGAGGTCAGCCGCGACCTGACCCGCAGAATGCTGCTTTCTCCCGACATTGTGGAGGCTGACAAGCAGGGCTTGATTCACTTCCACGATTCCGACTATTTTGCGCAGCATATGCACAACTGCGACCTTGTAAACCTGGAGGATATGCTGCAAAACGGCACGGTGATCAGCGACACGCTGATCGAAAAGCCCCACAGCTTTTCAACCGCCTGCAACATCGCAACCCAGATCATCGCTCAGGTAGCGTCCAACCAGTACGGCGGTCAGAGCATCAGCCTGACTCACCTTGCTCCCTTTGTTCAGATCTCGCGCGAGAAGATCCGCAAGGAAACTCTTGCCGAGGTTGAGGAAATGGGCGTGAGCGTCAGCGAGGATAAGCTCAACGAAATCGTTGAGGAGCGCCTTCGCAAGGAGGTCAACCGCGGCGTTCAGACTATCCAGTACCAGGTAGTCACCCTGTTGACTACCAACGGTCAGGCGCCGTTCGTAACCGTTTATATGTACCTCAACGAGGCGGAGGATGAGCAGCAGAAGGCTGACCTTGCCATGATCATTGAGGAAACCCTCAAGCAGCGCTATCGCGGCGTCAAGAACGAAAAGGGCGTTTGGATCACGCCCGCGTTCCCCAAGCTGATCTATGTGCTGGAGGAGGACAACATCCACGAGGACAGCAAATACTGGTACCTCACCGAGCTGGCGGCAAAATGCACCGCTAAGCGTATGGTACCCGACTATATTTCCGAAAAGGTGATGCTGGAGCTTAAGGGCGACGTTTACACCTGCATGGGCTGCCGAAGCTTTTTGACTCCCGACCGCTTTACCGACGCGGGCGTGGGCAACATCGCAAACGCCGGCAACTATGTTCCCGGCAAGCACAAGTATTACGGACGCTTCAACCAGGGCGTTGTGACCGTGAATTTGGTTGACATCGGTCTTTCCGCAAATCGCGATATGAAGAAATTCTGGCAGATCTTCGACGAGCGTATGGAGCTTTGCCACCGCGCGCTCCAGGCACGCCACGAGCGCTTGAAGGGCACTCTGTCCGACGCGGCGCCCATCCTTTGGCAGTACGGCGCGCTGGCGCGTTTGAAGAAGGGCGAAACGATCGACAAGCTGCTCTACGGCGGCTACTCCACTATTTCCCTGGGCTATGCCGGATTGTGGGAATGCGTTTACAGCCTGATCGGCAAAAAGCTTACCGAGGACGAGGGCAAGGAGCTCGGTCTTGAAATTATGAAGCGCCTCAACGCCGCCTGCGCAAAGTGGAAGGCAGAGGAAAACATCGACTACAGCATCTACGGCACGCCGCTGGAAAGCACCACCTACAAGTTTGCAAAGTGCCTGCAAAAGCGCTTTGGCATCATCAAGGGCGTGACCGACCGCAACTACATCACCAACAGCTATCACGTTCACGTTACCGAAAAGGTCTCCGCGTTTGACAAGCTGAAGCTCGAAAGCGAGTTCCAGGCGCTGTCGCCCGGCGGCGCGATCAGCTACATTGAGGTGCCCAATATGCAGCAAAACCTGCCGGCGGTGCTTCAGGTGATGAAGTTTATCTATGAAAACATTATGTACGCCGAGCTGAACACCAAGAGCGATTATTGCCAGGTTTGCGGCTATGACGGCGAAATACAGATCGTTGAAGAGGACGGCAAGCTGCTTTGGGAATGCCCCAACTGCGGCAACCGCGATCAGGACAAAATGAATGTGGCGCGCAGAACCTGCGGCTACATCGGCACCCAGTTCTGGAACCAGGGACGCACCCAGGAAATCCAGGAGCGCGTGCTTCACCTTTAATTAAAAAACGTAAAATGTAAAACTGAAAATGGAAAATTGGAGCCTGCAAAAGCAGCGGCTTGCAATTTTCCATTTTCCATTGTCAGTAATCCGGTGAAACTATGAATTACGGAGAGATCAAAAATTTTGATATTGCAAACGGCGAGGGCGTGCGCGTGTCGCTGTTTGTGTCGGGCTGTACCCATCACTGCAAAAACTGCTTTAACAAGGAGACGTGGGATTTTGATTTCGGCGAGCCCTTCACAAAGGAAACCGAGGAGCTGCTGCTAAAGGAGCTTGCGCCCGAATACATCAACGGGCTTTCGCTTTTGGGCGGCGAACCGTTTGAGCCGCAAAACCAAGCGGCGCTGCTGCCGTTTTTAAGGCGCGTAAAGCAGCGATTCCCGAACAAGAGTATTTGGTGCTATACTGGATATTTGTTTGATACAGAGCTTTTAAAGCCAAGCCGCGCGCGGTGTGAATTTACCGACGAAATGCTTTCGCTGATCGACGTTTTGGTGGACGGCGAGTTTGTGCAGGAGCTGTACAACATCAGCTTGCAGTTTCGCGGATCAAGCAACCAGCGCATCATAGACGTGCCGAAATCGCTTGAAAGCGGCAGGGTAGAGCCGTATGTTCCGCAAAGCGGCAGGATAGAATTATAAGTAAAAAAACAACGCGGCAGTCCGTAAAAACCGGACTGCCGTGTTTTGTTTGAGAATAGTATTATAATTTGTCGTCGCCCAAATCTGCCCACTGATAGGTTCCGCCACTGACTGTTTTATGAATAGTAACGCCGGTTTCATCTTCCTCGTCGACTTCTACCGGAGGCGTGTATAATACGCGCTCCCACTTGTTATTCTCCAAATTCAGACGGACGTAAGCGGTTTCGAATCGAAGAATTGGATTATAAAAATACAAACAGCCGTTATCATAGGAAAAATAATAATAACTATTGTAAAAACCTTGCTTTATTTTTCGCGTTTGCCGGCTGTTAAGATCAAGCTCGAAAAGCGCTTTGTCCTCAGATGAAAACTGATTATACTTGCCTTCGATGAAATAGATCTTGTTGTGATCCGTGTCAACGGTAAGAGCTAAGGCTCCTTCGCTCGTCAGCTGTTCATAGCCTGAGCCGTCAAGACCGATACAGGCAATGCGCGACGAATCGTCGGACAGGTCGCAAAAATACAGCTTGTTTTGCCAGACAGTCAGACCTGCGGCGCTTGACGCGTAATCACTATCCTTCGTGGTGGTGAATCTGTCAAAGATACGCGTTTTTTCACTGCCGTCGGGTTTTATTTTGTAGATGCCGGCTTGTGAAGAATCACAGTAGGGCTTTGTTTCTTTTCCAAAGCGGTAACCGTTATCCACATAATAAATCCAGCCGTCATATGCGATAAACTCAACGGCGCGCACGGATTCATCGCCGATGTAGGCAAGCTCCTTTTTTCCGTCCTTAGAGGCGCGGACAAGACGGTAGGTCTGTTCAAAATGAGCGGTTATATAATTCGGATTTCCAATGACGCGCAGAATAACGTCGTCACCGCAGGCTGTAAAGTTACCCAAATCGTAAAGCAGGTGCAGCGACTCATCGCCTAAAATGCTGTTGTTCAGCGCTTCGGCACTGTACCAGTCGGAGATTTCGGCGGTGGTTTTTCCGTTGACGGTTATTTTTACCCACTTGCTGTAATCATCGAGGTTTATGCCGTAAAATGCGTCGCCATCCTGCGCGAGTCTTTGGCTGTATAAGCCGACGTCCGGTATACGACAATCATCTTCGGTTGTCGGTTGCTCGCCGACGGCGTCGATGTTTAGCTTTCCGATGATCTTTCCATGCGAGGTTTTCATAAACGCCTGAGACTGCGAGGTGACCGCCGCTGCGCTTTGTCCCAAGCCGAACCAGTGAAACCAAAACGCGCAGAACACAAGCGCGCCGATGACCAGCAAAGCGCCGGCAATGATCGGGATTATGATTTTCAGCTTGCCGCCCTTTTTCTTTGCCTTCGGCGGCTGATGATCCTGCACCGGCGGATAAGCCTGAGAAGAATGATAATCCTGCATCGGAGGGTAAGCCTGCGCCGGTTGGAAGCTTTGCACAGGAGGAGCCGGCCGCGGCTCGTCATATGAATTTGCAAATTGTGTAACGGGCGGTTCCGCCGCAGGTTGGCAGAGGGGACACTGCCCGTTTTCGTTCAGCGGCGATCCGCATTTTCCGCAAAACTTTGCCATAATAAATCAACCTTTCGCATTAAAATGTATTTTCCATATCCCATTCGGACAGACCGATCAAGTGCATATCGGCGTTATCTCCGTCGCCTGTGGCTCTTACGGAGAAGGTGTACAATTTGCCGGAGGCGACGTCATAGCGTCCAAGCTCGAAGGAGCTGCTTTCCAAATAAAGCACGCCGTCCATCGCGTTAAATCTTAAATGCGTGGATGTGGCAAGCTTCAGGTCGTCAAGCTCTTCAACGCTGTTGTCGGACAGATCCACACGGCAAAGATGAAAAAACTTTTTATCGGCGGGAAGGTTATACAGCGCGTTTTCGCGGTAGTACAGCATATCCTTTTCGGGATCGATTGCGTAGTAATCCGCTTTGTCGCGGCTGAGCTGCCGAAAGTCTGTGCCGTCTGTGTTTATGCTGCAAAGCGTCGATTCCGCCTGCAAATTAATGAAGTAAACACGATCGTTATATACCGAAATATTGGCGACATCGGAATCAAACGAATCGGAATACGAGTTCGGTATGCTGTTGAAGGCTTCCGTCAGCCTTGTTTTTTCGCTTCCGTCGGTTTTGATCTTGAACAAACCTCTGCGCTCAAAATCAATGCTTTTATCGCTGTTATCGACCGCCCTGGCTCTGCCGCTGTCAGAGTAATATATCCAGCCGTTATCGACCGTCATTTCGGTCACGCAGGCGTTTTCGTCGCTGATAAAGCTGATCTCGCGGCTGTCCCTGTCAAAGCGGACTATGCGATAGCTGCTCTCGGGATATTGCTCGGTCATTTCCGTTATCGCGTAAACAGCCTCGGCGTCAGCCTGCCAGTTGAAAAACTGTGTAATATGCTTATGCTCCGAGTTCGGGGTGGCAAGAACACTGCTGTCAAGCTCTTCCTCGGTGATCCAGGTTTCGCTTTTTACGGTAAGCCTGTCCGTGACTGTGAGAACTGTCAGGCGGTCAACGTATCCGTCCCAAAAGCCGTATGCCTTGTCGCCGTATGTCGCCATATCGGAGAAATCGACCGATACCCTAAGACCGCTTTGATCGACCGGATAAACAGCCGACGACGGTTGGGGTTCTTCCCTGACTAAATCCAGGTTCACGCCGGCAAGCTTTCCGAAGGAGGTTTGCCAGTACAGACTGCTTTGCGAGGGAGCGACCGGCGGCTTGTTCACCTTGATCGGCGGCGCTTCATCCGCTGTTGCCGCCGGAGCGCTGTCCGCCGTGGCGGCGGCAGACGGTTCTTGCTTGGATTCTCCCAATCCGAACCAATGGAAATGAAATGCCGCAAAGGCGGCGCCTGCCAAAGCGCAAAGCAGCAAAATTATGATTATCAAGGGAATTATCACACGTTTTTTCTTTTTCTTTGGCTTTTCACTCGGGGGCGGGGAAGGCGGCGGCGCTGTTTTGGCGGCAGCCTGTTCAACGGGCGCGGATTTGTTCACCAAAGACTGCGGATTCCCCGTCAGCAAGGGTGCGCGCGCGTCGGTTTCAAGCGCGTTTTCTGCCGCTTCCATATGATCGCAAATCGGGCAGCTGCCGTTTTCGTCCAGCGGCAAGCCGCATTTTCCGCAAAATTTTGCCATTATATGCTCCTTTCGGAAGTCAGTTTGTTAAATCAGTTTTGTTCCGCATTCAATGCAGAACATCATATCGGGCTCGGTCGTGCTGAACCCGCAGTTGGGGCAATGCTTGCCGGTCATCACGGGCGACGGCGCGGCGGAAAAAGCTTCTTCCAGTCTTGAGCCGCAGTTGTTGCAGAAAATCGCGTCGCTTTCGTTTGACGGATAGCCGCAGTTTTTGCAGACGCGCGCACCGCCGTATGAATAAACATTTTGCGGCTCGGGCTGAGCAGGCTTTTCTTCTTCAACGCGTGTGCCGCATTCAATACAGAAAAGGCAGTCGGGAAGAATAGGAGCGCCGCAAACACGGCAAACGCGCTGTTCGGGCGCAGCAGGTTGCTCAGCGACAGGTTGCTCAGCGACAGGTTCCTCAACAACAGGCTGCTCGGCGACAGGTTCCTCAACAACGGGTTGCTCGACAACAGGCTCCTCGGCGACGGGTTGCTCGACAACAGGCTCCTCGGCAACAGGTTCCTCAACAACGGGCTGCTCGACAACAGGCTCCTCGGCGACGGGTTGCTCGGCAACGGGAGCTTCAAAATGCGGCTTTGGCATTTCCGGAACAGAGGGCGCAGCCGGAGCAGGAACGGGAGCCGCCACAGGAGCCGCAGCCGCCACAGGAGCCGCCACAGGAGCCGCCGCGGGAGCCGCAGCTGTGACAGGAGCCGCCGGAGCCGGCGCCTGGATCCTAAGACCGCAGCAGGTGCAGAAAAGAACATTGGCGTTGATCTGCTGACCGCAGTTCGGGCAGACGATCTTTCCGTTTGCGCGAAGCACCTCCGCCTTGTGAGCGGCAATTATTTGCTTGCTGTAATTGATCGCCGCGATCAGATCCGCAAATTCGGGAGCCGGATTGTCCTTGTGGTAGGCGTAGTATCTTAGACCGATTTGTGTATAACACTCGTCTATTTTTGCTTGTTCTCCATTTAACAGGTTTTCATCATAAAGCACGATAATGCACTCTCCTTTAAAGATAAAATTATATACTTTTACAGACTAATTATAGTATATGGTGGATTTGATGTCAACCGGTTTTAGCAACTATTAAAAAATAAAGGGCGCTTTCGCATAAAACGAAAACGCCCCGATACTGATTTGGTTTTAGAATAATACTATTCGATATAACCTGCCTTGACTCTTTGCAGGAAGGTCACGTCCGACACGGAAAGTCCGTCGCCCGCGGTGTCCGCAATGTCAGCCTGCAAAGCCGTCAGTTCGGTAAATTCCGCCAAGCCGCGCTGCAGGTCGGTGACGTCGTTCATATCAAACACGCCGTCACGGTTGACGTCATACCTGACCTTTGATCCGGTGTAGTCGGCATACATTTCATTAGACAGCCACGCCGAGCGGTTGAGCATCCAGTCAACGGCATAATTGTACATTCCCTTAAACGAGGATGAATAGCGCGTTCCTGCCTTTGCGGTGGTGTATGTGCCGGTGTAGAAGTCAAACTCGGCTTTTCTCATCGGATTTCTTGCGGCGATCCAGCTTCCTGTGTTTAGCAGCCATCCGCTTGTGTAGTTCATAGCGGCGCTGTCCGCAATGCTGTTGTAGTATCTGTCAGAGGAATACAGCTCCGAGCTGACAGCGGCATTGTTTGTCTTGCCGGCAAAGTGGTTGATGGCAGGCATAAATTCCTCAAACCATACTCTGTTGGCAACCTCCAAAACCTCCTGGTTGCGCGCAAGGTTGTTGATGATGTTGTAGGACATCGTCTCGCTTTTGCTTTTGCCCTTATACCGGCACCACCAGCCGGTGTACTGCTGATAATCGGTAACGCCCATATTGTTGAGGTCGTAGCCTACGCCCACGGCGTTGCCCAGCGAGTTGTCGTAATCCCACACGGGAGAGCCGAAGAATTTATATTTGCCGTTTTCGTCCTGCTTGTAGGTCAGGAAGGTGCTCGACACGCCGGAATCCCAGTTTTTGCCAAGCTCGTTTATCAAATACAGCTTTGCCGCCGATTCCAAATCTATCAGTTCGGAAATGGAGTTGGACGGTCTGCGTATCGCGGTTCGGCAGGCGGACATCAGCGCGTCGAATTTTTCCTTAACATACGCCTTGACCTCTTCATATCCGGGATCGCCGGGATCGATCTCGGGCGCCTTTATGCTTACCTTAATGCCGCCGTTGCAGGTAACAAAGTAGTCGTCGCCGCCTGCGCTTGCGTCAACCTCGGCAATAAACGGAAAGTCCTCGTTCACGGCGCCTTCTTCGTTAAGATATTCCTTGCCTGTAATGTCGGTAACAAGGCTTCCCTCTTCGATTTTTTCACACATCAAATAGCTGCCCCAGTAGTAGCCGTTGATGTAAAAGTCCACAAACCGCGAGTCGGACGCATAGGGCATTCCGACAGCGTCGGATAGGTCATAAAGAATGCGGTTGCGCGCCAGCGAGTCATCCTGATAGTTCGGCAGGATGGAGTACTTTTTGTTCTTTTCCATACCGCCGACGGAAACCTTTTTATCGTATGTGATGTTATATCCCTTCTTCGGCTTTTGCCACGAGGTGTTGCCGCGTCCCTTGATTTTTTTGATGGCGGTGTTGTCGATTTTGCCGTCGGGGGATACGATCGCGCCGGTAGCGGTCGCACTGTTTTCTTTTGAATCGTTAAGAAATTCCGACAATTCGGTGCCGTTGCCGTCGGCGTCGGGATTGTTGATGTAAACAGCAGCCTCGGCGTTTGACTTCATCAGCTTTAGGGTGTAGGTGCTGCCGCCTGCCGAAACGCTGTAGCTGTCCGAGGTGCTGTAGGGCACGGCGCGAGTCTCTCCCGAGGGGATAGCAACACCGTTTACGGTGACGCTTTGCGCAAATGCGTTGTAAACGTCTGCCGTGCTGTCATCGGCGGAGGTCGGAAGGAAGAAGTATTTTTCGTATGGATCTGCTTCGTAAAAATCTTCGTCGTGAACGCTCTGCCATTCCTGCCACGCCTCGCCGTCCTTAGAGCCTGAAACGGCGTGAACATACAGCGCAGGATGTGTGTCAAAGCCTGTCGGCGAGCCTGCCGGCGGATCATCCGCCGCAGACACGGACGCAGTTGCTATGCAGCCCGACGCCATCAGTGCCGCAAGCAGTGATGCGGTTAGTTTTTTCATAGGTTTCCCTGCCTTTCTAAGCAAAAATTGACAATTTATTTTCTTTATAAATAGTCCGATTTTATTTTAGCATATTTTGTTTTTATTCGCAAGCAGTTTTGACAAATTAAACTAAACTCAGTTAAAACGGAACTCTTGTCAAATTGAAAAATTCCGCATTACGCATTACGAATTAAGCATTAATTCCCATCTTTCCCAAGGACAAAAAGTTATATGGGACAACTGGTAAAAATGGCTTAAACAGTGGGTTTTTACAGTTTTCCCAACTCAAAATAATATGGGACAACTGTACGCTGAAAGTAAAATAATATGGGACAACTGTACGCTGAAAAGAGAATAACAGGTACTTTTTAACGCTGAAACCGTAATAATAACTGTTTTTGGGCAGCGTAATCATTTTTCCGGTTCCCAGTTGTCCCATATAAAATCAACTTGGGACAACTGTAAAAATGGCTTAAACAGTGACTTTTTACCAGTTATCCCATATAAGACCGTGCCCTTGGGACAATTGGGAAAACCGGGACAATTGGGACAACTGAGCGGTAACTGCCGCAATGAAAATGCCGTAAGCAAAGCCGCCCGCAAAACGGACGGCTTTCGGTGCTTATATGTTCTCTTCTTTATACTGCAATTGCTTCAAAATTTTGTTGGCGCACATATACACGTTGCCGCCGCCCATTGTGAGGATCAGGTCGCCCTCTTTTGCGTTTTCGCAAACATAATCGGTGATCTCCTCAAAGGTGTCAAGGCATACCGAGCCGGGCACCTTTGCGCCGAGGTCGCGCGAATAGATGTTGTAGGTGTTGGTTTCGCGCACGGGCAAAATCTCGGAGATAACAGCCACATCGGGGATTTTGAGCGCTTCGGCAAAGTCGTCAAGCAGCATTGCGGTGCGCGAGAAGGTGTGCGGCTGGAACACCGCCCAAACCTTGTTAAAGCCCATATTCATCGCCGCGTTAAGCGTTGCGGTAAGCTCGGTGGGGTGGTGGGCAAAGTCGTCCGCTACGGTGATTCCGCAGGGAGTGCCGAGAATTTCAAAGCGGCGGTGTACGCCTCCGAACTTGTGCAGGTTCTCAGAGATCTCGGCAGGCGTCGCGCCGAGATAATGCGCGGTCGCAGCCGCCGCAAGCGAGTTGTATACATTGTGCTTGCCCGGAACGATCAGCTTTATATTGGTGATTTTTTCGCCCTTGTAATACAGGTCGTACTGCTCGTGAACACCCTTGTCGGCGCTTACGTTTTCGGCGCGGTAGTCGCAGCCCTCGCCAAAGCCGAAGGTGATTTTTTCAAGGCTGACGTCCTTCACGCTTTCAAGCGTGTTTTCGTCGTCGCCGTTGAGCACCAGCAGCCCGGTTGTCTGCTTGGCAAAGCGGTTGAAGGACTTTTTGATGTTGTCCAGATTTTTGAAGTAGTCAAGATGGTCTGCGTCCACATTGAGAATGATCGAGATAAATGGATTCAGCTCCAAAAACGTGTCAACATATTCGCACGCCTCGCAAACGATTATGTCGCTTTGACCGACATAGCTGTTGCCGCCGATAAAGGGCAGCTTGCCGCCGATTATCGCCGACGGGTCAAAGCCGCTGCCGATAAGTATTTGCGACAGCATTGCGGTGGTTGTGGTCTTTCCGTGGGTGCCCGCAACAGCGATGCTGCGCTTGTAGCGGCGCGTCACCACGCCCAGCATAACGCTGCGCTCAATGCAGGGAACGCCCTGCTCCGCAGCCGCCTTTCGCTCGGGATTTGTCTCCTTGACGGCAGCCGAGTAAACGACCAGCTCGGCGCCTTTGATGTTCTCCGCGGCGTGTCCCATATACACGGGAATGCCGTAGCCCTTCATTTTGTCAAGGGTTTCGCCCTCGTTCATATCAGAGCCTGAAATCTCATAGCCCTCGCTCATTAAAATCTCCGCAATGGGGCACATACCGCTGCCGCCTATGCCGATGAAATGAATCCGTTTGATTTCGTTTAAAAGCTTGTCGTAATCCAAAATTCGCACTCCATTTCCGTAAAAATCTAGTATTATTATAATTCAAAACCGCGAAAAAATAAATACCTAATTTTGCACCTCTTTTGTTGCCAAACAGCTGCGATAATGGTAGAATATAGACAGATACCGGGTTATTAACGCTTTATTTTTCTGAAAAGGAATTTTAATATGCTCCAAAAGAACGACATTATTAACTTGAAAATCACATCAGCCACCGCCGAGGGAAGCGGAGTCGGCAAAACCGATGACGGTATTGCCGTGTTTGTGCCGCTTTCCGCCGTAGGCGACGAGCTTATTGTGCGGATACTTAAGGTAAAAAAGACCTATGCCTTTGGCAAAATCGAGGAAATTACGGCGCCGGCTCCGTCGCGTGTTACGCCCGACTGTCCCTATTTTGCGAAGTGCGGAGGCTGTGTGTGGCGACATATTTCTTATAAAGAAGAATGTAAGCTTAAGCAGCAAAAGGTCACGGACGCTGTTCAGCGCATCGGCGGCATTCAAACGGAGATACGTCCTATCCTCGGCAGCGAACGCACCCTGCGTTACCGCAACAAGGCTCAGCTGCCCGTAGGACTTGGCAGGGACGGCGCGGTGCAAATGGGCTTTTACGCCTTTCACAGCCACCGCATAATCAATTGCGCGGACTGCGCCTTGCAGCCCGGGCAGTTTGCGGACGTTATGCAAATTACGCGCGCGTTTCTTGCCGAAAGCGACAATGACATTTACGATGAAGCCACCGGCAAGGGCAGGCTGCGTCACTTGTATATACGATACGGCGAGGTGACGGACGAGCTGATGGTCTGCTATGTCGTCAACGGAAACGGCTTAAAGCAGGAGGACGTGCTTGTAAAAATGCTTCGCGAGGGCTTGCCGAACCTGAAAACCGTCATTGTTAATTCCAACAGAGAAAAAACAAATGTTATCCTCGGCAGAAAAAACCGCGTGATCTACGGCTCAGGCTTCATCACGGACGTGCTGTGCGGACTGACGTTCCGCATTTCGCCGTTTTCGTTTTGGCAGGTCAACCGAGCACAGGCGGAGCGGCTTTATGAACAGGCGCGCGCCTACGCCGGGCTGACGGGTGAGGAAACCCTGCTCGACCTCTATTGCGGAACAGGCACCATCGGGCTTACGATGGCGAAGGATTGCAAAACGCTGATCGGTGTGGAGATCGTGGAGGACGCGGTGCGCGACGCCGAACAAAACGCCGCGGTTAATAATATATGCAACGCGCGCTTTATGTGTGCCGACGCGCCTAAGGCTGCCGCTCAGCTGGAGCAGGAGGGGATACGTCCCGACGTTGTTGTGCTTGACCCTCCGCGCAAGGGCTGCGGCGAAGCGCTTGTAAAAACCATCGCCGGAATGTCGCCGAAGCGCGTGGTGTATGTTTCCTGCGATCCCGCGACGCTTGCAAGGGATTTGAAATCCTTTGCGGAGGAAGGATATAAAACGACGGAGATCACCCCCGTGGATATGTTTCCGCGCACCGCGCATGTTGAAAGCGTGGCGCTTGCAGTGAAACAATAACAGCTATTGATGTTGACCAAGCGGCGTCAGCAAACAGGCGAAGTATTGTATTGACACCAAGTCTGCGGCTATGATATACTGATCCTAAGTATCAGCACTGTTCTTCACTAAGGTCAAGTGTTGACATCTGTAAGAAATGGAAATAAAAAATGTTCTTTTGAAAGGGAGATAATTATGTTTTGTTCGGAATGTGGTTTTAAGTGTACGGAAAACGCAAGATTCTGCGGACGCTGCGGAGCTGCTTTGACTCCTGTTAATCAGCCTGAAGTTCAGCCTGCCTATCAGCCCGTTGTG
>JBGUOX010000121.1:0-2435 GCA_045129995.1 Ruminococcus sp.
ATTTATGATTTCTTCACAGCATAAAAAACACCGGCAGGGGAGTTAATCCCTTGTCGGTGCTCTTCATTACCTATATTGCTTGAGAATATCGACAATATCGCTGCGGATTCCCTCAATGTCGGGCTGTGTGCAGTCGCTGCCGCAAAGGAACAGGTGATAGCTGTTCTCGCTGCCGATAATGTCGTAGGAACAGTAGGGCGTGTCCTCAATCATAATCGCGCCGGCGTGTCCAACGCTTCCGTCGCCGTAGACGCTGAGTCCGTAGCCGTAATGATCTTCGGTGTCGGTGGCATAGTCGGTGGTCATCAGGCGGTAGCTCTCTGCGGACACCGCCGTGCCGTTGCTGAGGGCGGTCATCCATTTGTCCATATCCGCCGCGCTCGAGATGACGTCGCCTGCGCCGGTGGCGACGCCTGCCGCGTAGGGATAGGCGAGTCCGCTTGCCCACGCCGGCGCGCTACCTTGCAGCTCGTCAAGACTGCCGGTGTTTTCCATGCCGAGGGGTGCAAAAAACTGCTCGTGCAGATAGTCGGCGTAGGTTTTTCCCGAGAGCTGTTCCACCACGGCGCTGAGGAGCATGAAGTTGGAGTTGGAGTACTGGTACGCCTTGTCCGGCTCAAATTCCAAGGTCTGCGCAAAAATAGATTGCAGCACCGCTTCGCGGTTTTGCGCGTAGGTGTTGGTTTCCGAAGCGCCCGCCAGCAGAGGCTTGTTGATGATATCCGGGATTCCCGAGCGCATGCTCAGCAGGTTATGAACCGTCAGGCGCTTGCCCTCCTTGTAGTCGGGGAAGAACCTGTCGAGCGTGTCGGAGGTTTGCAGCTTGCCTTCCTCGCAGAGCTTCATTACGGCGGCGGCGCAGAACTGCTTGGAAACCGAGCCGACAGGCAGCGGTGTTTGGAGCGTGAAATCCGCGCCGTTTCTGTCTTTGCCGCCTGTGTACAGATAGGCGACGGCGCCGTTTTGTGTGATACAGGCGACGCCCTCAAATTCGTAATCCGCCGCCAGCGCGTCCAGCGCTTCCTTGGCGGAGGCAAGCGGCGACGCGGTTGTTTCTTCGACAGTGGCTTCTGTGGTCGCTTCGGCGGCGGAGGCTGTGCTTTCTTTTTCGGAGGAAGCGCTTTTTTGCGGTGTGCAGGCGGCAGACAGCGCAAGCGTCAGCGCCAGCACGGATAGAATTATTTTTTTCATGATTACATCTCCTTTGCTTTTATGCCTTTACTTTTATGCCTTTAGTATACGCCGGACGGGCGGTTTTTGCAATCAAATGATTTTTGACGGATTCAACCCTGAGTTGATGAACGGAACCAAAGAAAATGACAGCTGGGGGATAGACAGCTTTTGCCGAATGTGGTACAATATAGCTATAGACAACGAGAGGTTGATAGTATGAGTGTCATCGGCGCTAATATCAAAAAATACCGCAGCCGCAAGGGGCTGACGCAGGAGCAGCTCGGTCAGCAGCTCGGCGTGACCACACAGGCGGTTTCAAAATGGGAATGCGGCGGAACGCCCGACGCGGAGCTGCTGCCGCGCATTTCGCAGCTGCTCGGCGTCAGCATTGACGCGCTCTTCGGCAGAGAGGAGCAAACTATCGCCGTGACGCTGATGCGCCGTCTCGGCGAAATGCCCGAAAAGGAAGCATACCGCTTTGCGTTTGAGATTTGTTGGGCGATTCAAATCGGCATGGTGCGCGACAAGCAGCTGGTGGATGACTTTTTGAATATTTTTGTGGATCGTTCCACGATTTGCACCGATAAAGCCGCATATTACAGCAAAATCATGTCCGACGAAGGGCTGACCAAAACGCGGATGTCACCCGGCTTTGATTACTTCTTCTTGATGCCGGAGCCGGAAAACCTCGCGCAGCGCCTTGCCCCGGCGGAAAGGCTGCGGCAGGTGTTTGAGGTGATGGCGGACAAGCAGGTGATGCAAATTGTGTACTATCTGTATTCGCGGCTCAATACGCCGATTGCCACCTCGCTCATCAGCAAAAACACCGGCATTCCTCCCCGGGATGTGGACGAGTGCATGGAACGGCTGTGCGTGCACAACCTTGCTTCCAAGTCGGTTGTCGCTACTTCCGACGGCGAAATCTATTCCTATATGTTCCACAGCGAAAGCGCCGTGGTGCCGCTGCTCTGCTTTGCCGATGAAATCACGCAAACGGACGCGCGCGATTTTCTGATGGGCTTTTTCAGAACCAAGCCCATTTTTTCAACCAAAGGTTGAACACCGACATCATCAACAATCCGGAGGCTTTTATGGAAGAATTTAGCCTGTTGTATCCGCAGGGAAAAGAATATGCCGTCAACCGTCTAACAGACGAGTCGATCAATGATTTGTCTATCGACTTTTTGCTGGACAATCTCACCGAAATCAAAAACGAGCGCGAGCATTTGCGCAGCCTGATGACTCAGGTGACGGACGACCCG
>JBGUOX010000122.1:0-5696 GCA_045129995.1 Ruminococcus sp.
CAAGGCCGGCGCCTTGCAAGGACGACAACGCAGTATTGCGGAAAATAGACCGCAAAGATTGGCTACTTTTTATTAGGTATTAGTATAAGAACGGCTTTGTTAAAGCCTGCGTTTGAAACGGGATAAAAGGAAGGTGAAAGGATTGTCAGCAAAAAAGCAGACAACCAAAAAACATACGGCGAAAAAGAAAGCTTCAACAGGCGCAAGGGCTTCAAAGTCAGCTTCCGCGCGCGCCGCAGCGGCTCCTGCGGGGCTTAGTCCGCGCGTAAAATCAATACTGTTCGCCGCGCTTGCGTTTCTGTCCGTAATTCTGGTGTTTGTACCCGGCAGCAACGTTTGGCGCACGTCAATACGTCCGTTTTTCTTCGGGCTTTTCGGCTTGGGAATGCTGCTGATGCCGGCGCTGTTTATCTACCTTTGCGTGATGAACGAAAAGGAAAAGCAAATTGCTCACTTCGGCGCAAAAATCGCGCTGTGCGTACTGACGATTATGCTGGCAGGCGCGGTTGTTTATATGTTGGGAGGAGCAAGGCACCAAAGCGTAAATTACCTTGCCTGCATAGGCAACCTTTACCTTGACGGCTTTAACAGCACCACCTACATTCCGTCCGCCTGCGGAGTAATCGGCGGCATTTTGGGCTATCCGATTACCGCGATTTGCGGCACAGCCGTGGGTGTTATCGTCAGCCTGATACTGCTTGCGGTAAATATTTTTCTGATTGCTAACCTCAGCGTGAAGGATGTAGCAAGGGCGGCGGCAAAAACCTACAACCGCGCTCGTCAGGCGCACGACCGCCACCGCGAGCGCGTTAACGAGCGCCGTTACGAAAGGGAAGCGCAGCGCGCGCGCGGCACCGCCGTACCCGAACGCCAACGTGTTCAGCCGACGGCGCAGCGCACGGAACGTGCCGAACAGCAGCGCGTCCAAAAGCCCAAGCGCCGCCGTAGCGCCGATTATGAGGAAGCAGGCAGAATTGACATCCCGGTTTATACCGGCGGAGAGCGTCAGGGCAGTATTGACGTTCCGTTTGACGAGCCGGAGACCGCGAAAAAGACCGCAAAAGCGGTTAAAAACGGACTTGACACCGACGTTGTGGATCCAAATGAGAAAAACGCCACAGACCTCAGTCAGTCCGAGGATTTGCTTAATATAATCAACAAGGCTACAAAGCCGATGGGCGAAAACGCCGGCACAACAATCGGTCAAATTGCCGACGATATCACAAAGGGCAAGCGCTCGGGTAAGTATATTGACGGCAGCAAGGAAGCCGTCAGAGCGCAAAAGCCCGCGGCGTCCGTAAAGCAGGCTGCGCCCAAGCCTCAGGAGATTAACGGCGCCGAAGAAGAAAAAGAGGAAAAGCCGCAGTCCGAATTTGACAGCGCGGGATACAACCCGAGTAATTCTTTTGAAGAATCAAAGCAGGAAAAGGTTTATCATTATCCTCCGGTTCAGCTTTTAAACCTCAGCCAAAACAATAACGACGAAAGCGCTCGCGCCGAGCTTACGCAAAATTCGCACAAGCTTATTGAAACGCTTAAAAGCTTCGGCGTAAACGCGAGCATTACCAATATTTGCCGCGGACCATCCGTAACGCGCTACGAGCTGCAGCCCGCGCCGGGCGTAAAAATCAGCAAGATAACCAATCTTTCCGACGATATCGCGCTTAACCTTGCCGCCAACGGCGTAAGAATCGAAGCTCCCATCCCCGGCAAGGCGGCTGTGGGAATCGAGGTCCCGAACAAGGTTGTCAGTATGGTTTCAATGCGCGAGCTGATTGACTCCGATATTTTCCGTTCGCAAAAAAGCAAGCTCGCAACGGTTTTGGGCAGGGACATCGAAGGCGAAATCGTGGTTGCCGACATAGCGAAAATGCCCCACCTTTTGGTTGCCGGCACAACCGGCTCAGGTAAGTCGGTGTGCGTAAACTCAATGCTTATAAGCATACTCTACAAGGCAAATCCCGACGAAGTAAAGCTTTTGTTAATCGACCCGAAAATGGTTGAGTTTTCAAAGTACAAGGGAATTCCGCACCTGCTTGTGCCGATAGTTTCCGATGCCAAAAAGGCGGCAGGCGCGCTTGCCTGGGCGGTTAACGAAATGCTGCAAAGATACAAGATTTTTTCGGAATTCGATGTAAAGGATATTGACTCTTATAATTCCTTAGTAGAAAAAAATCTTAAATACATAGAAAACAATCCTCCCGTTGAAAACGAGGAGGGAGAGCTTTACCAGCCTGTAATGGAGGTCAACGGACTGCCGGTTGCAAAGGAAAAAATGTGCCGCGTGGTAATCGCGATTGACGAGCTTGCCGATTTGATGATGGCGGCTCCGGGCGAGGTCGAGGACAGTATTTGCCGTCTTGCCCAGATGGCGCGTGCCGCGGGTATGCACCTTATTCTGGCAACCCAGCGTCCGACCGTTAACGTAATCACGGGCTTGATTAAAGCCAACGTCCCCAGCCGAATCGCGCTTAAGGTAAGCTCCAATATGGACAGCCGCACGATTCTTGACGCGGGCGGCGGCGAAAAGCTTATCGGACGCGGCGATATGCTGTTTTCACCGGTAGGCGCGCCCAAGCCGATGCGTGTTCAGGGCGCTTACGCCTCAGACGAGGAAATCGACAGGGTGACGTCGTTCATCAAAAAGTCCTTCAAGGCTGAATACAACAGGGAAGCCGAGGAGGAAATCAAGCGTATCGCCGCCGAGGAAATCGCTCAGGGCAAAAAGGGCAAGCAGGATTCGGGCAGCGACGACGGACTTGACGTCGATTCCAAAATGGACGAGGCGATTCAGTGCGTAATCGAGGCAGGACAGGCTTCAACCTCGCTTATTCAGCGCCGCCTTAAGGTAGGCTACGCCCGCGCCGGACGAATGATAGACGATATGGAGCAGCTCGGTGTTGTGGGACCTCACCAGGGTTCAAAGCCGCGCGACGTGCTTATGACCTATAACGAGTGGCTCGAACGCAGGAACGTGCTGCAAAACAAAAGCGAATAATCTCACAATACAGCCGGATAAAAAAGCAATTTTAAAACCCCTTTTGCCCGGCTGACATTTTAAAACTACTTATAAATTATTATGTACTTACCAATGAACGCCGCCGAGGTGCGGCAAAGAAACTGGGACTATGTTGATTTTGTATATGTGTGCGGCGACAGCTACGTTGACCACCCTTCCTTCGGCGCGGCAATAATAACGCGCGTGCTCGAGGACTGCGGCTTTCGCGTGGCTTTTCTTGCCCAGCCAAACGTAAAAAACGACCGCGACTTTACACAGTTCGGCAAGCCGAGGCTGGGATTTATGGTGTCCGCAGGCAACATCGACAGTATGGTTGCCCACTACACCGTGGCAAAGCGCAAAAGACACGACGACGCCTACACCGCCGGCGGCAAAAACGGCAGGCGTCCCGACCGCGCGGTAACGGTTTACTGCAACATAATACGCAGGCTGTTTCCGGACAGTCCGGTTATTATCGGAGGTCTGGAGGCTTCGCTGCGCCGTTTCGCGCATTACGACTACTGGAGCGATTCCGTTATGCCGTCGGTTTTGTTCGACAGCAAGGCGGACATTTTGGTTTACGGAATGGGCGAGCTTCAAACCGCCGAAATCGCGAAACGCCTTAACGAAGGCTATCCGGTGGAAGCCTTGCAGGACATCCGCGGCATTTGCTACGCGGTAAAAACAGACGGTTATGTGCCGAAAAGCGCGGTAGATTTGCCAAGCTTTGAACGCGTGAGACAAAGTAAGCGCGATTACGCGATCGCCGCGCGAAAGGAGCTTGACGAAGCCGACGCGGTGCGCGGAAGAACGGTAATTCAGCGCCACGGCAATTACATTCTCGTGCAAAATCCGCCTATGCCGCCGCTTACCACCGAACAGCTCGATTGGGTTTACTCGCTGCCGTATATGCGCGGCTATCCCGAGTGCTACGAAAAGCAGGGCGGCGTTCCGGGAATTTCGGAGGTAACCTTTTCAATCACCCACAACCGTGGCTGCTTCGGCGGCTGCAACTTCTGTTCGCTTGCCTTTCACCAGGGGCGCGCGGTCACGGTGCGCAGCGAGGAAAGCATAATTAACGAAGCCAGAGGCTTTTTAAAGGACAAGCGCTTTAAGGGAATAATCAGCGACGTCGGCGGCCCCACGGCGAACTTCCGCCTGCCTTCCTGCGAAAAGCAAAAGAAGCTCGGTCTGTGCAAGGGTAAACACTGCCTCGCTCCCGAGCCGTGCAAAAATATGCAGGTATCGCATAAGGAGTATTTGAATATTCTGCGAAAGCTCAGGGGACTTGACGGCGTAAAAAAGGTGTTTATCCGCAGCGGAATCCGCTTTGATTATCTTATGGAGGACGAAAGCGACGAGTTTTTGTCCGAGCTTGTGCGCTATCACATCAGCGGCCAGCTTCGCGTCGCGCCCGAGCACTGCTCGGCGGCGGTGCTCGACAAAATGGGCAAGCCGCACATAGAAACCTACAAAAAATTCTGCGACAGGTTTTACAGCCTCACGGGCAGGGAAAACAAGGAGCAGTATGTTGTGCCCTACTTAATGAGCTCGCACCCGGGCTGCCGCCTTAAAGACGCGGTTGAGCTTGCGGTTTTCTGCAGGGAAAACGGAATCCACCCCAAGCAGGCTCAGGATTTTTATCCCACTCCCGGCACAATCTCGACCGCGATGTATTACACCGGGCTTGACCCTTACACCCTGAAGGAGGTTTATGTGCCGAAAACCGCCGGGGAAAAGGCGATGCAGCGCGCCCTTTTGCAGTACTTTATCCCCGAAAACAAGCCGCTTGTAATCAAGGCGCTGAACAAGGCAGGCAGGCGCGACCTTATCGGCAGCGGCAAAAAATGCCTTGTAACTCCGCTTCCCGGACAAAAGCCGCCGCAAAAAAAGGGCGGAAAAAAGGACAGGTTCGCAAGGTACAGAAGAAAATAGGTCTTTTAAGCTTGCCGTTCCGCAGCGTGGGAATTTGATAAAAAAATCAATGATAAAATAAAAACCTTGACGTTTTAAACAAAAAATTATATAATAATAAAGTCAATGATGTAAAAAAGAAAGGATTAGATAGATGGGCGTATATGAAGAACTCACCGCGCGCGGACTTATCGCGCAGGTAACAGACGAAAAAGAAATCAGGGAGCTTGTAAACAGCGGCAAGGCTGTTTTCTACATCGGCTTTGACCCCACCGCCGACAGCCTTCATGTAGGTCACTTTATGGCACTTTGCCTTATGAAGCGCCTGCAAATGGCAGGCAACAAGCCGATCGCGCTCCTCGGCGGCGGCACAGGTATGATCGGCGACCCCTCGGGACGTACCGATATGCGTCAGGTGCTTACAAAGGAGACAATTCAGCACAACGTAAACTGCTTTAAGGAGCAGATGAGCAAGTTTATCGACTTTTCCGACGGCAAGGCGCTTATGGTTGACAACGCCGAATGGCTGCTCGAGCTCAATTACGTTGACCTGCTCCGCGAGGTTGGCGCGTGCTTCAGCGTTAACCGTATGCTTTCGGCGGAGTGCTATAAGCAGCGCTGGGAAAAGGGACTTTCGTTCCTCGAATTTAACTATATGATAATGCAGTCCTACGACTTCTACGCTCTTTATCAAAAATACGGCTGCAATATGCAGTTCGGCGGCGACGACCAGTGGAGCAATATGCTCGGCGGCACCGAGCTTATCCGCCGCAAGCTGGGCAAG
>JBGUOX010000123.1:0-2354 GCA_045129995.1 Ruminococcus sp.
GATCCGGCGGCTACTTCCGCGAGTGGTCGAACAACGTTTACCTCGGCGACGGCAGCAAGTCGGACTATATGCACGAGGGCTGGTACAACGCGGCAAACAAGACCATAAACTACATCAACGATTATATCACTGCAAACAATATCACCGGCAAAGTAAAGCTATGGATCGCAGGCTTCTCACGCGGAGGAGCTACCACTAATCTTGCGGCAGGATTGCTGAATAACAAGCTCAAGGACGGCGAAGAGGTTTTCTCCAACGGCGCGACTCTCAGTCATGACGATCTTTTCGCATACACCTTTGAGGCTCCGCAGGGCGCGAACTATAACTCCAATAATGTCGAAAAGCCCGGCAGCGAGCTGTACAACAACATCTATAACGTAGTCAACCCCAACGACCTTGTGCCAAAGGTAGCCATGAGCGAATACGGCTTCACACGCTTCGGAACCGACAAGTTCATCACCACAAAGTTCTTTGACCCCCAAAACTTTGAAGACAACCGTGACGTGTTCCTCAATCTCTATGCAGCGAACGGCTCAGCCCGCAGCGATTACAAGGCGGATGATTTCAAGATGTACGGCACTCCGCTCAAGAAGATGGCTCCTCTTGTAGCCGAGCTGGCTGTATGCCTTCCGGCAGGCGCCGCCCATATCTACTCAAAAGTCAAAGACGGCAGCATCCTTACAAAGGACGATACAAAGGCTAACTATGACGCCAATATCGCAACCTACCTGCTGCTCGAAGAGATGACACGCAACATCGGCAGCCGCGACGACTACTGCAAAAAGTTTCAGCAGGGCGTCAGCAACTTCCTTCTTTCTCTCATGAACGACGTAGACGCTCTCAAAAAAGACGAACTGACATATCTGATCGGTAAGATCGTCCTCAGCGAAGCCGTTTCGTTCGTACCAGGCTGTGGCGATCTGACTGAGAAAGCCATCCGCTCGGCTCTTTCGACAGACGCAAACGCAGATGCTGTGATCGATTCTGTCAAACCTCTCCTGAGCGTCATCGCCAACGTATACTGGGAACGCCCCAACGAGCTGATCTCCGTTGGCGTCTACATCAATGAGATATTCCAGAACCACGACCCCGGCATCAACATCGCTCACCTTGAAGCTCAGGACAGCTATTACGTAGATAACTATAACAAAAAGCACGGTATCCGTATGCCGGTGGTAGATCTGAGGGATTCAGCGGACTTCGGACGTATTACCTTTAAGGATTACAACGATATAGATTTATTTACCCACGACGGCAAAAAAAATCTCGTCAGTGTAGCCGGAGCAAAGGCAGAGAAAAGTGAAATAAAGAGATGCCTGCCCGGTTATGCGGTCGGTTATTATTCCTATGCGACCGAAGAAGGGATGGAGCTGTTCGTTCCGGTCAATCAAAGGTACATCCTCAATATGATGAGCTATTCCATCAAGCCTAAGCATACCGTATCCTACAAGGCGTTTTATCAGTCAGTCAGCTCGAACAGCGCGCACCGCATCAGAGTGTCCAAAGGCAGCTTTTCCGATTGGTACTTTATGAACAGTGATTTCCTGCAGCGCGGCGTGAATATGAACTTCCGATAAAGTATAACAAATATAATTGAATACACCTGCAAATGCCGGATCCTCTGTTTTAGGGGATCCGGCATTCGTTATGCTGCAATGAATGGATGGCGATCCCGAAAAATAAAAAATTTAAAAAATGTCCGATCTTTGCAAAGAAGTTGCAAAGGTCGGTTTGCTATACTGTAGTCACAGTCAAAGGAAACACAAAAACTCTTGAAAAAAATTTCAAAACTTTTTTCAAAACCTTGAAAATCTGCAAAGAACTTGCAAAGATCACCCTGATATAATAAAGCCACAGTAAAACAAAACTTACTTGAAAGGAGAAACCACCATGAAAAAGACCAATCAAATCATTACAACCAATATAACCAACAACACCAATACAACTAATAACACTAAAGGAGAGATCACTATGAAAAACACAAGAACAAAGAAGAACAACATTAAAAACAGACTTATCGCGGCGACCTTATCGGTAATTACCGTTTTCTCGGTAGGAGCCATGACAGTCGGCGCCGCATCGGTGACGGTAAGCGCAGCAACCGCAGAGGAAACCGGTAAGAAAATGGGCATCGACGCAGCGGACGCCGCGTTCGATACCATCGGCGATCTGTTCCCGGGCGCAAAGATTTTAGTTTCACCCTTCAAGTCTTTATTCCATTCCGGTGTAGACGATAAGGATCCCATGGAGATCATAGGCGAAAAACTGGATCAAATCGACAACAAGCTCGACCAGCTCGACGCAAAGGTCAATGAGCTTAACGAAAACATCAACAAGAACACCGCATGGATGGC
>JBGUOX010000124.1:0-24997 GCA_045129995.1 Ruminococcus sp.
GAATTCTCCCATATGCAATTTAAGTTGATGGAGCTGGTGGACGGACTTGAACCCCCGACCTGCTGATTACAAATCAGCTGCTCTACCAACTGAGCTACACCAGCATTTTCAAGTGCCTATTTAATATATCACAAACTCGGACTTTTGTCAACACCTTTTTCAATTTTTTCATAATAAAGAATGGATTTCAACGCATACTATTTGTATGTTTTTATTTGAAGGGATGATGTCAGTGACGGCGCAACGATCCGCAAAAAAGCTTCATTATTCGTTTTATCAAAAGCTGGTGTTTTTATACATTCTCAACCTTTCGGACTGGCTGTGCACTCAGGCGCTGCTTTCCTGCGGCAGATTCTATGAAGCCAATCCGCTGATGAGACCAATGCTCAGCAGCTTTGCCGCCACCTTATTGATAAAGGGCTTGCTGCCGCTGGGACTGTCTGTTTTGTGCGCGGTGCTGTTCAAGCTTTCCGGGATCGAGGAAACAAAATTCGGCAACGCACTGCTTTCGTTCGGGATCGTCGCTTATTCGCTTGTCGATCTTTGGCATATAATAAATTTTCTCTTGCTATTTTCTTCATTTTAAGATAGAATAAACAGGTCAGGGTACAAGCCTGAAATCCAAAGAAGAGGAGGAGCAAAAATGCCGGCATTATCCGTTCGCAATCTGGGCGTTACCTTTGTGGAACGTGTGCTGTTCAGCGGAGTATCGTTTGATGTGGAATCGCGGGATAAGGTAGGATTCATCGGCGCCAACGGCGTAGGAAAAACAACGCTCTTCCGTGTTTTGAACGGCGAATTGTCGCAAACCGAGGGAACGGTTGCCTTTGAAAAAAACACGCGTGTAGGCTATATGGAGCAGCACGCCTGCCGTGATCCCGAAAAAGACGTATATCACGAGCTGCTCAGCGTTTTTGATTATCTTACGCAAATGGAAATCGATCTTGCCGCGATCAACCGGCGCATCGCGCAGCAGCCGGAAAACATTGACGAGCTGATCGAACGCCAAATGCGGCTGATGGAGGAGCACGAACGTTTGGGAGGCTTGACCTATAAAAGCCGAACGCGTTCCGCCTTGCTGGGACTGGGCTTCAGCGAGAATGAGTTCGCAATGCCCGTGGGAAGCCTCAGCGGAGGTCAACGTTCTAAGCTCTGCCTTGCAAAGCTGCTTTTGTCGCGCAGCAATTTGCTGTTGCTTGACGAGCCGACGAACCATCTGGACATTCAGTCTGTCAACTGGCTTGAGGACTTCCTGCGCGATTTCAGGGGCGCAATGATAATCATCAGTCACGACCGTTATTTTCTTGACAACGTTACAAACAAGACTATCGAGCTGGAGCACAGCAAAACGATGTGCTACAAGGGCAGCTATTCCGAGTTCATAAAAAAGAAGCGAGCCTATAACGAATCGCTTAAAAATAAATACGAAAACGACCTCAAGGAGATACGCCGTATCGAGGGCATTGTGGAGCAGCAAAAACGTTGGGGCAGAGAGCGCAATTTCATTACCGCCGCCAGCCGCCAAAAGGAAGCAGATCGCATCAAGGCGCAGCTGATCGCGCCGGAAGCGGAGCTTGAAACCATGCGGATGCGCTTTGAACCGAAATGCGAAAGCGGCAACGATGTTCTGATGTGCCGCGACATCGCCAAGTCCTTTGGCGACAAGCACCTGTTCAGGAATGTCAATATACATATCCGCAAGGGCGAGCGCGTTTTTATCCTCGGAGAAAACGGATGCGGCAAAACAACGCTGTTCAAAATCCTTACGGCAAAGCTGCCGCAGGATATGGGAGAATTTGAATACGGCGCCAATGTTATGATCGGCTATTTCGATCAGATGCAGCAAAATCTTAGCCTTGAAAAAACCGCTATTGATGAGGTTTGGGACGCGTTCCCTAATTTGACGCAAACACAGGTGCGTTCGGCGCTTGCGGCGTTTTTGTTCAAAGGGGAAGAGGTGTTCAAGCCGCTGCAAAAAATGAGCGGCGGAGAACGCGCGCGCATATCGCTGCTTAAGCTGATGCTAAAGGGCGGCAATCTGCTTTTGCTCGACGAGCCGACAAACCATCTTGACGCTGCCTCGCGCGAGGAGTTGGAGAACACGCTCCTTGATTACAGCGGCACGTTGCTGATGATCAGCCACGACCGTTACTTCATCAACAAGCTTGCAACACGCGTTTTGCTGTTGACGAAGGACGGTATGAAGGAATATCTCGGCAACTATGATTATTTTTTAGAGCGCAGTAAAAACGAGGCTGAAACGCAAAAGACGGAGAAAATAAAGCGCGAAAAGCCGCAAAACGAATATTTTTTGAAAAAGCAGCAGGCAAGCGAAGAACGAAAACGGCAGACAAAGCTAAAAAAAGCCGAGGCGGAAATCGAGCGCTTGGACAGCGAGATCGAAGAAATACAGGCTTTGCTTTCCACAGACGAAGTCGCTGCCGATTATGAGCGCTTGCTGGAGCTTAGCGCCAAGCTGGAACAGCTTCAACAGGAGCAGGAAGAACAATATGCCGTTTGGGAACAACTTGCGGATTGATTTTTTTATTAAAGTGTAGTATAATAAAATTTAGGGACAAAAGTCCCTGTAACCGCCCGTGGCGCAGCTGGATAACGCAACGGATTCCGATTCCGGAGAACAGGGGTTCAAATCCCTTCGGGCGGGCCATTTTTTAGGGATACCCAAAAGGGTATCCCTAAAAAAATGTCCGTTCAGAATCCGAAGGGATTTGAAGGTGAGCGTGCCGAGCGTAGCGAGGTAAAAACGTCACAGTGTTACTTTTTTAGCGAACCGCCATTTTTTGACTTATCAGCTACAGGGCTTTTGAATCATTATGTCCTAGCCGAATATGAAATTATGATTGAAAAAACCGGCGCTTTGTGCTAAAATAACAGGGTAGAATAAAAGCAAAGGAGTTTCAAAATGGAAGGCTTTATTGAACAGGTGGTCAAGCGCGACAAAAACGCTAAATCACTTATTATAAAAATTATGTCGGTCGTTTTGCTGCTTACCGTTCCCGCGGTGTTTGTCATTATTGCGCCGTTCACGAATTTTTATCTGGCGCTGGTCGGTTTATTCCTCTTTATCGGCGGCATTTATGTCGTTTGGTACGTGTTCAGTATGCAAAAGGTGGAGTATGAGTATTCCGTTATCGGCGATACTCTGAATATCGCAAAGATTTATGATTTGCGCAAACGGAAACGCCTTTGCAGATTGGAAATCAAAGATATTGAAATGCTTGAAAAAGGTGACGACAAAATCAAAACAATGCATTTTCGCAAGGTTTACGATGCGGCAAAGGACGTAAGCGATACCAAGGAAAACTATTACGCGGTGTTCAATGAGATCGCCTATGGCAAAAGCCTTTTGATTTTCAATCCGAACGACACAGTTTTGAAGGCGATGAAGCCATATCTGGAAAAGAGCATTATGCTCAAGATTTTTTACGGAAAGTAATTCATATGGAACGTACAGACGCCAATATTGTAAAAAAAGCCGTCGGCGACCGTCCCGACGACGCGCATAAGGGCTCAATGGGCACACTGCTCAGCGTTTGCGGCTGCTACGGAATGGCAGGAGCGGCGCTGCTCAGCAGTATGGCGGCGCTTCGCTGCGGCGTAGGACTGTTAAAATGCGCGCTGCCAAAAAGCATATATCCCATCGCGGCAGGCAGGGTTTTGGAAAGCGTTTATTTGCCGCTGGATGAAACCGCCGAAGGCAAAATCGCGGCAGACAACGCGGACGTTTTGCTGCGGCAGAGCGCCGACGCACTGCTTGTCGGCTGCGGACTTTCGCTGTGCGATGATACGCGTAATTTGGTGAAGCGAATACTTTTGTCCTGCGACAAGCCGATGGTGCTTGACGCCGACGCGCTCAACGCAGTGGCGGACGAGCCTCAGCTTTTGCGGCTTGCCAAAGCGCCGGTCATCATCACGCCTCACCCTGCGGAAATGGCGAGGCTGTGCGGCTCCACAGCGCATACGGTCAACCACAACCGCGAGGAAACCGCCAAGCGCTTTGCGGCGGAGTATCGCGTTATAACCGTGCTCAAGGGCGCCGGAACCGTGATAGCTGCACCCGACGGTCGCGCTGTTCTTAACACGACCGGCAACAGCGGAATGGCGACCGGAGGCAGCGGCGATGTGCTCGCCGGTATGTGCGGCGCGTTGCTCGCGCAGGGCAAAAACGCCTTTGACTGCGCGGCTGCGGCGGTTTATCTGCACGGTATGGCTGGCGATCTGGCTGCAAGACGCTTAGGAAAAATCTCAATGCTGCCAAGCGATATTCTTGACGAAATACCAAACGCTTTTTCGGCGGTCATTTCAACGAACAGCAGAATATAAAATCACATTTGATCATAACACACAAACCGTCTGAAGTAAACGTCAGGCGGTTTTACTTTTGCGGCACGTTTTCTATCCTGCAGTCAATGTTATTTTTGCCTTTCAGTCTGCATAGAATGATACAGACAGCAAACGACAGGAGGCGGCTGTATGGCAGCCAAAATCATAAAGCTTCTGAGCATCCTTTTTTCGGTGCTTTCGGTGCTTGCGTGCGGCTGCGGCAAACACGAAGGGCAAAAATGCGATGTCAAAACAGATTTTTCCGCGGATTTCACTGCTGAATACCGCGGACTATCTCTAAAAGGAAACGTGCTTAGCACCCGTCAGGGCGTATGTGTGATCGGGCTGAAACAGCCCGAAACTTTGGACGGCGTAGAGTTTTGTTACAGGGATAATGAGTTGGAAATACGCTGTGACGGGATGAAGGCAAGCGCCGACGAAGCATATCTACCGGACGCCGGTTTTCCTTCTCTTTTGCATTCGGCGCTGAAAAAAGCGTCCGCCGGAGAGTACTCTCCCGCGCAGGAGGATAACGCCTGCAAAATCACTTTAAAAGCAGGGGAAGGGCTGCTGACGGTTGACGACGGGGGATTCCCTCAGAGCCTTGCGGTCGATGACGCGGATTGTGAAGTAACCTTTGAAAACCTAACGGCAGAGCGCGAAAAATGAACCATTATCGCGACCAAAAATATTATGTAATATCGGTATAAAAGTTCCTTAACAGGCAAAAATACAGATAGAACATTTTGGGAGCGTGAAAGCCTTGAATATAAAACGCGGAGATATTTATTATGCGGATCTAAGCCCGGTCGTAGGCTCGGAGCAAGGAGGCGTGCGTCCTGTACTTATAGTGCAAAACAATGTGGGCAACCGTTTCAGTCCCACCGTTATTGCCGCCGCTATCACCAGCCAGCAGTCAAAGGCAAAGCTGCCGACGCATATTCCTCTTTACGCCCACAGTTCGGGTTTGGCGAAGGACAGCGTTGTATTGCTTGAACAGGTCAGAACCATCGACAAGCGCCGCCTGCGCGAAAAGATGGGCAGTGTGGACGACGTTTCGATGAACGCCATCAATAACGCGATTTCGATCTCTTTGGGGTTAACTTAAAAAATATTTTTCAATATTCCGAATTAGAATTATATTCCTGCTGTAATGGTATAAAATAAGCTTTGGTAAATTGAATACCTATGTGGGGGTATAGCTCAGATGGTAGAGCGCTTGGTTCGCATTCAAGAGGTCAGGGGTTCGATTCCCCTTATCTCCACCAAAAACAAAAGCACCGAAAAGGTGCTTTTGTTTTTGGCGGAAAAAAGATAAGGGGAATCGAACAGCCCGTTAAGAAAACGTCACAGTGTGACGTTTTTAGGGCGCCGCGCAGCTGAAACATTAAACTATGCACTTCTCCGCTTCGCTTTGCATAAGTTCGTTTTAGCCAAATCTGCATGCAGATTTGGAAACTCACTTAACGCCGCAGCAAGCGGGAAAAATCTTTTTGATCAGGCAAACAAACCTATGCCTGAACAATAATTTTGGGAGTATCGTTTCAATACTCCCTCTTTTCTTATAGCGAGTTTTGTGTTATACTTTTGGAAAGAAAATCGGAATATAGTGGAGGAAAGATGATAGAGCAGAAAATCAAAAAGCTTTTTGAAGAGGTTGGATTGGGAAACGTTGCGTACCCCATCGAGTCTGTTTCCGGCGGATTCCTGCACAGGATGTATAAGGTTCGCGCCGGCAAGAAAACTTATGCAGTTAAACATCTCAATCCGGTTATTATGAAAAGACCCGACGCTATTTCTAATTTCACAGCAGCGGAAAAGCTCGAAAAAATGATTGAAGATGCCGGTATCCCGATTGTAGCCGCATTATCTTTTAACAACAAGATGCAGGAAGTTGACGGAGATTATTTTTATATTTTTGACTGGCATAACGGACTAACGACTGATTGGTATCATATTACATCCGATCAATGCCGACAAGTCGGAAGTATACTCGGGAAGATGCACTCGCTGGATTTGAAAACAGGAATAACGACCGGCATTGAAGAAAGCAAAATAGATTTCGACCTGTATGTTAGCAAAGCGAAAGAAATGGATTCTGAACTCTTTCTGCTTCTTGCTGAAAGCAAAGAATTGTTACAATATGCCGAAGATGAGCTGAACAAGGCAAGGAAGCTTTTACCCGATATTGTCTGCATCTCGGATGGAGATATGGATCCAAAGAATGTGATGTGGGAAAACGGTCAACCTCTCGTCATTGACCTTGAATGCCTCGCATATGGAAACCCGATTTCAGATGCGTTGCAGCTTTCCCTCCAATGGTCGGGCGTCACTATTTGCAATATAGAGCTTAACCATATACATGCTTTCTTCGATGGCTATCTCAGCGTATACGACAACGGCTTTCACAAATATGCTGATGTATTTGGGCTTGGCTACACATGGCTTGAATGGTTCGAGTACAATTTGAAAAGAACTCTTGACAATTGTGCCGGCGAAGAAGAAAAAGAGATGGGCGTCAAGGAAGTTAAGAACACACTTGCCCGTATCCGCTGTCTAAATGAAAACGAAGCGGATATAAGACGTCATTTGGCATTGTTGTAACACAAATTCTGATTTGTTGTTTTAGAGAATAAAAAGTTAAAATCCGCCTGTTCACAAATCAGCGTGAACAGGCGGATTTATTCTTTTGTTCTGTAATCGGAATAGACTTGCTTTTGTTTATAATCTGTCAATAAATAACTGCGAAACGATCGAAAGCTTTTGATCGCGCTTCCAAATAAGCGTCGGATTAACGGATATTTCGGGAGTAAGCGGACGGAAGCAAAGCTTTGAGGTTTCCGAGGTATCAACCAGCTTGTCAAATGAAATCGCGTAACCTATCCCGTCTTCGACCATCAGCGAGGCGTTGTACAGCAGGTTATAGGTCGCGGCGACCTGCAAATGCCTTGCCTGCGCTCCGCTGAAAAGCGACAAGCCGTTGGCTCGCGATACGATGAGCGGCTTATCGTATAAGTCCCTCACGGTGATGTTTTCCTTTGCGGCAAGCTTGCTGTCCCTGCGCATTATCACGCCGAAAATTTCTTTGTCATCAAGTGTTAAGTGATGATATAATTCACGGTCGGAGTCGGTGAAAATCAGCGCAAAATCAAGCAGCCCGCGGTCGAGCTTGTCCTTTAGATCCTCGGTATCGCCGCTGAAAACGTTAAGCCTGATGTTTGGATATTCCGCTTGCAATTGATAAAACACCCTTGTGATGCGGTGCATGGAATACGATTCGCCGGCGCCGATATTCAAGCTGCCCGAAATGCTGTTCTTCACCTCGGAGATCTCGCTTTCCGTCAGCTCAACAAGCTGCATCATTTCGCTTGCTCTTTTTCGCAGGATCAAGCCTTCTTCGGTCAGCTCAATGCGCTTTTTGCCTCTGATAAACAGCGTCACGCCGAGCTCTTCCTCCAAATCGCGCAGCTGCCTTGACAATGACGGCTGAGAAAGGTTGAGCGAATGTGCGGCGGCTGAGATATTTCCCTCTCTTGTGACCGCCAAAAAATATTGCAAAACCCGAAATTCCATAGAATCACCTCATATAGATTATACACCGTTTTACTATGCCTGTAAAGCATAATCAACTATTTAATATAAGTATTTGCTATTTCTTGTTTTGTGATATATAATAAAATCAGAAACGAGGGACAGCAATGAATACAAGCGAGTTTATCAGAATTATGGACAGCGGCGCGGAAGTCGTCGCAAAAAGCGAAACGCATTTGTATATGACCTTTCTCAGCAACGAGGCAATGAAAATAACTTCCGAGCTGAACAACGCCTACCACACGCCCGAGGAGATCAGCGCGCTGATGGAAAAGCTGACAGGCAGACCTTTCCCTGAGGGTGCGTATATGTTTCCGCCGTTTTATACCGACTGCGGCAAGAACATAAAACTCGGAAGGAACGTGTTTATCAATTCCGGCTGTCAGTTTCAGGATCAGGGCGGTATCACGATAGGCGACGATACGTTGGTAGGTCCAAAAACGATCATTGCCACGCTCAACCATCACCAAAATCCCGATAAGCGCGCTAACCTGATCCCCAAGCCGGTCAAAATCGGAAGCAAGGTTTGGATCGGAGCGAATGTCACCATCCTGCCGGGCGTCACGATCGGCGACGGCGCCATTATCGCCGCGGGAGCGGTAGTAAACAAAGACGTTAAGGAAAACACGATCGTTGGCGGTGTGCCTGCAAGGTACCTCAAGGATGTTGAAACGGATACTATTGTGATTTCAGGCTAAGGAGGGAACTATGAGAAAATTATCAGCTTTATTGATCATATCCGCGATGGCGCTGACAATGTTCGGCTGCCAAAGTCGGCAATCCTCAAAACCAAATCCGGCTGCCGAGGCATACAGGGCAACAAGCGATTCTTATACAGCTGCAGCCGATTTTGATCCTTACACGATCGAAAATAATTATGATATTGGCGATGAAATGTTTGAAAAGCGTGACGGCGTTGATTACGGAACGGTTCAAAAAGACGTCAGCTATTATTCGACGACCGCGGGGGACGACAAGCAGTGTAACGTTTTGCTGCCTGCAGGCTTTGACGAAAACGAAAAATATCCGGTGATGTATGTGTTCCACGGCTTTGGCGGAGATCACAGCGACCAAATCGACAATGATTCATACCTGACGCTATTGTACGGAAATATGCTCGACGAGGGCTTAACAGTGCCGATGATCATCGTGAACGTTGATATGTATACCGACAAACAGGCTGACAAGGAAAGCTACAGCGATGAACAGCTCCGCTACAGCTACGACAAAGCGATCGACGATGTTGCGGTGGATTTGATGCCGTTTATCGAAAAGACATACCCCGTCAAAACCGGCAGAGAGAACACAGCTATCGCAGGAATGTCCGAGGGCGGCGCAAAATCGCTTTGCACAGGGCTTAAATGGCTCGATAAGATCGGATACACAGCAAGCTTTGCTCCCGATACAAACGTTATCGCTATCGGCGAAAACTATATGGACAGCTATTGGACGGCGCCGTATTTCAAGGACGGATTCCCTCAGCCGACAGAGGATAACACACCGTATTATCTTTATATGACAGTCGGCAGCAAAGATCCGTGGAACATCGAGGGTACGCTTTATTACCGCGACACTCTTAACCAAATGGGCGTAAAAAATCAAACCGATCTGGTCGAAGGCTACGGGCATGATTATATCTTTTGGCGCCAGTGCTTTTTCAATTATCTTACAAAGGTTTTTCGGTGCGGCAAGCCACAAAATGATTCTCCTTCCACAGAAGCGGTCGCCGAACAGCTGTTGAAAATCGAAGTGAACGGAAACACATTCTATGCCGATTTTGAGGACAACTCATCTGCGGAAGCTTTGAAGGAGAAGCTGCAAGCCGAAAGCCTGACGCTTGAAATGGAAGACTACGGCGGATTTGAAAAGGTGGGCGATCTGCCGTTCTCTATGCCGACAAACGACGAAAACATCACCACCTCGGCAGGCGATGTGATACTATATCAGGGCAACAAGCTGACGATCTATTATGATACGAACACATGGAGCTTTACCAAAGTGGCAAAGATCCGCGACGCGGACAGCTCGCTTAAAAGCAAGCTCGGCGAAGGAACAGTCAGCGCAACATTTTCAATGACCGATAAATAAAAGGAGGAATCAATATGATGAAAACAGCAGAATTGAAACTTACACAGGAATGGGACAAGACTTTCCCAAAAAGCGATAAGACAGATCACAGCAAGGTGACCTTTATCAACCGTTACGGTATCACGCTTGCGGCGGATATGTATGTTCCCAAAAACGCCGAGGGCAAGCTTCCGGCGATCGCTGTTTGCGGCCCGTTCGGCGCTGTCAAGGAGCAGTGCTCGGGACTGTACGCGCAGACAATGGCGGAGCGCGGTTTTCTGACCATCGCTTTCGATCCGTCCTTTACAGGCGAGAGCGGCGGCACTCCGCGCTATATGGCGTCTCCCGACATCAACACCGAGGACTTTCAGGCTGCTGTCGATTATCTGTCCAACTGCGATATGGTCGATGCTGACCGTATCGGTATCATCGGCATTTGCGGATGGGGCGGTATGGCGCTGAATGCTGCCGCACTCGATACCCGCGTCAAGGCAACGGTCGCCTCAACGATGTACGATATGACGCGCGTGAACGCAAACGGCTATTTTGATAGCGAGGACAGCGAGGAGCAGCGTTACGAAAAGAAAACCGCTTTGAATAACCTGAGGACCGCCGAATATAAAAAGGGCGAATATTCTCGCGGAGGAGGCTGCGTTGAGCTGCCCGTTCCCGATGATATGCCATTCTTCGTCAAAGACTACAGTTCATACTACAAGGGCAGAGCATATCACGCCCGTTCGCTCAACTCCAACAACGGCTGGAACACCATCGGCTGTCTTTCCTTTATGAATCAGCCGATATTAAAGTACACAAATGAGATACGCTCATCTGTTCTTATCATCCACGGCGACAAGGCGCATTCCTTCTACTTTGGCAAGGACGCATATGCCGATATGATAAAGGACAGCAAATATACCGATAACAAAGAATTAATGGTTATTGAAGGCGCGGTGCATACCGACCTTTACGACAACACAGATGTAATTCCCTTTGATAAAATGGAAAGCTTTTTCAACGCTATGTAAAAAACCGCTTATCGCGCAATAAAAAGACCTCCTGATCGCTATAAAAAGCCGATCAAGAGGTCTTTTTTGTTTATGGAAGATCATTGTTTTCCAAGCGTAATATTATTGTATTCCGCAAGGTATTTTTGCAGATGCGTTGCGTCCTCGATCGAAATAATACCGTCGCCGTTGGTATCCGAAGCATAACGCTGTGTTTTGTTAAACGGTCTGTATTCCACAAGGTGCTGCTGAAGAGCAGTGACGTCGCTGACGGTGATCCTTCCGTCAAGGTTTATGTCTCCGTAAAGCACATCGTCGTTGTTTTCAATCCATTTACATTCCGCGAACTTCCAATCGATTTCATTCGTAACATAGTTGCCTGTAAAGGCGGCGGTGTAGTTTTTGCCGCGTTCATATGATTCGATCGTCAGTGTCGTCGAGGTGTTGCCGTCATCGGAAAAGATAACGTCATATGCGTGCCCGGGAATAAGCTCCAGTCCGTGACTTCCGAAATCAAATCGCCATACACCTGCGTCTTCGTCTTTTTTCATCCTGCCGTGCCACAAGGTGTAGCTTTCGTCAGTTTTGTCAAAGCATTGGCAATACACGGGATCATCGCCGTTCCCGAATGAGGATTGGCTGTACCGATACCGAAGAACATCCACACCGGCGTTTTCGTCATATTCTCCTGTCCATTCATACCGGAAAACCGGAATCATAGTGTAGGACAACTGCGTGAAGCAGTCTGAGAAAACCGCCGTGTAGTCCTTGGCAGGGTCATATTCTTTTATGGCAAGATCTTCGGTCTGCCACTTCCAGTCGCTTGAAAAAACCACGCAGTAGGTGTGCTCCGAGTTTAACTCAATTCCTTTTGCGTCAAGGTCAAATTCCCAAACACCTGAGCTGACGTCCTGCGTCATAGCACCCTTGTATGAACCCCACCTTACTATGTCGCTTTCGTCGGTGGCGTCATATATGTAGCAGTACATAGTAGTGAAATCCCGGAAGGTATCCTCATCAATATCAATGCGGATCACGTTCTGATGCGTGTCGGCGTTCACCGGTATGCTTCCGGCGCAGACAGCTGCGGCAAGCATCGAAACGGAAAGAACACCCGTAATTATCTTCTTTTTCATCAATAACACCAAACCTTTCTTTTCATCAGTTTCATTTTTTTCATCGGTATCAGCATCAATGGAGATCAATTTTTTCTTTCGGCCGAAGGCAGGGGAGAGAAGTTCTTTATCGCCTTTTTGCCTTTCATTAAAAAAGAAACACCGGCAGTAAAAAAGTTTGGAAAAAAATAAAAAACCTTTGCGGATATGATCTTTCGTGTTTTGAAGCTGTCGTTCGTAACTTCCGTAAAACAGCGTTGAGATTACCAAATGCTAACTGCTATGCGAAAAAGACGGCAAGGTAATCCTTGCCGCCCGTTCGGTTTAACAGTGAACCTTAATCAGCCTTCAGCAGGAGCGCCTACGGGGCAGACGTCGGCGCAAGAGCCGCAATCTACACAAGCGTCAGCGTCGATAACATACTTACCGTCGCCCTCGGAAATAGCTGAACAAGGACATTCATCTGCACAAGCACCGCACATGATGCATTCGTCGCTAATAACATATGCCATGGATTGTACACCTCCTTATCGATTTGATTCTAGTATAGCACAAATTAAAAAATATGCAATAGTTTCATCGAATTTTGTTTATTCCAAATTGCCCAATTGTTCCAATTCTTTTTTGTTTACCTTGATATAGCCGTCCTTTACGATCCTGCACTGGCGCACGGTAAAGGTTTTTGGCGCGACGTCCTCAGGCGCGTTGTCCAGCTTTACCTTCAAGGTGCGCGCGATCAAATTGTTTTCCACTACCAAGCCTCTGCCCTCGGGCGTGTTCACGATCGCGCCTACCTTCGGAGTATGCTTAAGCAGGTCGGTATATGCTTCCTGCTCATATTTCAGGCAGCACATCAGCCTGCCGCAGGTGCCGGAGATCTTGACAGGGGAAAGGGACAAGCCCTGTTCCTTTGCCATCTTAATAGAAACGGGCTGAAACTCGCCCATAAAGCCGTTACAGCAAAACGGTCTGCCGCAAATGCCCAAGCCGCCCAGCATTTTTGCTTCGTCGCGCACGCCGATTTGTCTCAGCTCAATGCGCGTGCGGAACACACTTGCCAAATCCTTTACCAGCGCGCGGAAATCCACTCTGCCGTCAGCGGTAAAATAAAAGATGATCTTGTTGTTGTCAAAGGTGTATTCAACGTTGACAAGCTTCATTTTCAAGCCGTGCGCGGCGATTTTTTGCTCGCAAATCTTGCGAGCTTCCTTTTCCTTAAGGTGGTTTTCCGCAAGATGATTCAAGTCTTTTTCCGTCGCAATTCGGATCAGCGGCTTAAGCGGATGCGTCAGGTTTTCCTCGGCGATCTGCTTGTTCGCCATTGCAACCTCGCCGCATTCAAGTCCGCGCGCGGTTTCAACAATGACCATATCGCCTGCCTGAAGCTGATTATTCAACGGGTCAAAGTAGTAAACCTTGCCCACCTCTTTAAATCTAACGCCGATTACCTCTGCCATATTATCCTCCTGAACTCTCCGCACAGCCATGTGATGAGGAGATTGTTGTTTGCGTTTTGTTGTATTTTCAGAGCCGCGGTGCCGCAAAGCTCCATAATGTCTATCAGCTTTTTTCGCGTCAAACGCGCGGAAAGCTGTCCTGCAAGCTCCTTGTCGCCAAGCGTTTTGCCGCCTGCCAAAACAGCCAGAGCGTCGCGCGCCGTGCGCCGCACGGCTTCCAGAACGGCAGGCGCCTTGTCCTTGTCGTTTAATGCGGTCAGCGACTTGAGCAACGGGTACTCCCGGCTGTCAAGCAATCCGGTGCAAATCGAGTTTGCCGCGGCGGTAACGCTCTCGTCCTCGCGTCGAAAGCCGCCCGCATGAATGATCGTGAAGCGCGACAAAATCGTCGGCAGCAATGCCTGCGCGCTTTCACAAAGCAAAATAAAGTACACATTCTGCGGCGGTTCCTCCGCCAGCTTCAAAAAAGCGTTCTGCGCGGCGGTTTGCTTGGTAAGCCGCACATCGGCGTGCTCAAAAATATAAACCTTCGCGTCCGCTTCGTTGGGAATGATATACGCGTCTTTGATAATGTCGCGTATCTGATCCACCTCGTAGGACTTTTTCTTTGGATTCAGCTGCGGATAAGTTATGTCCGGGTGAGTCTTTCCGCGCGCGTTGCGGCAGTTTTTACATTCGCCGCACGGCTTTCCTGTTTTTTCCGAGCATACGGCAAACATAGAAAGAAATACCGCCAAGTCCATCGAAGCCTTTGTATCGCTGCTTTCGATCAACAGCGCGTGAGGAAGTCTGCCGCTGCTGTCAAGCTCCTGCAAGTAGGTGCGGATGTTTTCTTCAAAATCAAATCCGTGAAAATTCATCGTTCTTACCTGCCGTCCAGGCGAACGATGTTGGTGACAACGTCGCCTTTGCCGGTGATGTCAATATAACCGTAGGTTGCGTAGTATCCGTGACACGAGCCGGGGTTCATCATATACAGCCCGTCGATATAGTCGGTCATCGCCTGATGGGTGTGACCGAACAGCAAAATGTCCGCCTGCTGTTCAAGCGCGGCATAAATCAGTTGCTGAAAGGTGAATTTTGCGTTGTATAAATGACCGTGGGTAACAAATATCCGTTTGCCGCCTGCTTCGATCACCTCAAACATCGGAGCGTCGCTTGACCAGTCGCAATTGCCGCGAACCGCTACGACCTGTTTGTCCTTTTGAGTGTCCTTGATATATTGCTGCTGTTCCGCGCCGTCGCCGCAGTGTATGATGATTTCGGCTGTCGGCTGCGCCTGTAAAGCGCGGTTCAGCGAATTAAAATCGCCGTGAGTGTCGGAAACGACCAGAATACGCATAAAAATTCTCCGTTCTGATACTGAGTTAAGAATAAAACAACGTTTTGCGCATAGGATGGAATGAGGTGGTCTTATGGCTGATAAAGAAAAAAATCTTTTTGACCGGCTGTCACAGCAGCTGAATCTTTCGCCGGAACAAATCAAATCGTCCGCCGCGCAGGGTGATGTGGGCAGTCTGACTAAAAACATTGACAGGGAAAAGGCAAATCAGCTCAATCAAATCCTCAGCGACCCGGAAAAAACAAAAGCGGTGTTGGAAAGTCCGCAGGCTCAGGCGCTGATGAAGCTTCTGAATAAAAAATAAGGGACGATCGCTATGTCTGAATTGCAGGATACGCTCAATCAAATAATGAATGATCCCGAGGCGATGCGTCAGGTGCAAAGCCTCGGCGAACAGCTGGGGCTTTCCGGCGCGGCTGCGCCGGCTCAGCCAAAGCAGGAAGCGCCGGGCGAGATGGTATCCGCTCTTTCAAAGCTTGCGCCGCTGATGCGTGCGCCGCAAAATGACGAAACCGCCGCGTTGCTGAACGCGCTTCGTCCGTTCCTCAGCGAGGAAAAGCAGGAAAGGCTGAATCACGCCCAAAAGCTGATCGGGTTGATGCACATCATACCGCTGCTCAAGGACAGCGGATTGTTTTGGTAGACGGAGGTGAACTATGCCCGGCTTTGAAGAAGAAGCGTTTGAACGTGCACGGCGCATCGCGCACAGCCGTCCCGGAGGCTCTTTGACGCACAGCGAGCCGGCAAAGCAAACGCCGACTAAGCCTGCGCCAAGGTCTGAACCCAAGCAGGAAGAAAAGCCTGTGCAGGTTCCGGCAAAACCGCAAAAGCAGACGGAAAAATTTCCGGAGCTGCTTTTCAAGAACAAGGATAACAGCCTTATAATGCTGCTGTTGCTGCTGCTTATGGACGAAAAAACCGACCCGTCACTGTTGTTCTCGCTGCTTTATTTGCTGATGTAAGGTCAGCGGATCTGACCGTTTCCTCTGATGATATACTTCATACTGGTCAGCTCGTTAAGTCCCATCGGACCTCTGGCGTGCAGCTTTTGCGTGGAAATTCCGATTTCCGCGCCCAAGCCAAACTCGCCGCCGTCGGTAAAGCGCGTGGAAGCGTTCACATAAACCGCCGCGGAATCAACACAGGCGGTAAACTTGTTGGCGGCGTTATAGTCGCTTGTGATAATGCTTTCGCTGTGACCGGTGCTGTATTTTGCCAGGTGATCCAGCGCGTCGTCCAGGCTGTCAACTACCTTGACGGCAAGAATATAGTCCAAAAATTCAACGGCATAGTCGTTTTCGGTTGCGGGAACAACACAGTCGCCCAAAATCGCGCGCGTTCTTTCACAGCCGCGAAGCTCAACGTTCTTTTTGTCAAGCGCCGCCTTGATCGCGGGAAGCGCCTGCGCTGCAATGTTTTGGTGTACCAAAACGGTTTCGATCGCGTTGCAAACAGAAGGACGCGAGGTTTTTGCGTTGTAGATAATATCCGCAGCCATCGCGACGTCGGCGCTTTCGTCCACATATACATGGCAGTTTCCGACGCCGGTTTCAATGACCGGCACCTTGGCGTTTTCCACCACGCTCTTGATCAAGCCCGCGCCGCCGCGCGGGATCAGCACATCCAGATATTCGGAAAGCTGCATCAGCTCGGTCGCGCTTTGACGGGTGGTATCGGTGACAAGCGCCGCACAGTCGCGCGGCAGACCTGCCGACGCGATAGCTTCGCGCATAACGTTCATAATGGCGGTGTTTGAGTGGATGGCTTCCTTGCCTCCGCGCAGGATCACCGCGCTGCCTGCCTTAAGGCAAAGCGCAGCCGCGTCGCTGGTAACATTGGGGCGCGCTTCGTAAATGATGCCGATAACGCCCATCGGCACAGTGATCTTTTCGATTTGCAAGCCGTTTTTCAGCGTTCTTCCTTCTATGATCCTTCCGATCGGGTCGCTCTGCGCGGCAACCTGCTCAACGCCCTGAGCCATTCCCTCAATGCGCGCTTCGTCAAGCTTAAGACGGTCGAGCAGCGAATCGGTGAGTCCTGCCGCTTTTCCGTTTTCCAAATCGGTTTTGTTGGCGTCGATGATCGCCTGCGCGTTGCTGCGCAGCGCCTTGGCGATCGCGTATAACGCCTCGTCCTTTTTTGTTCCTGCGTTCATTAAGACGCGCGCCGCGCTTTTGGCGTTGGCGCCCATCTGTTCAAGTTGAGTCATATCGTTTACCCTCTTTTCGTCAGTTTAGATCTGTGCCAAAAATTTGGTGCCCGGTGTTTTGCCTTCAAATATTTCGTAAATGTGCTGCGGATTGTTGCCGCTCATCACGTGGACCTCAATGCCGCGTTTGGTAGCGTAATCGGCAGCCTGCAGCTTGGTTATCATACCTCCGGTGCCGCGGTTAGAGCCTGTGCCTGCCGCCATATCGAGGATGGACTTGTTGATATTCGTCACCACGTCCAGCTTTTTGGCGTGCGGATTTTCGCGCGGATTGCTGTCGTAAAGCCCGTCGATGTCGGTCAAAATCACCAGACGGTCGGCGTTGATAATGTGCGAAACAATGGCGGACAGCATATCGTTGTCGCCAAAGTTGTTGCCCTCCAATTCATCAATGGAAACCGTGTCGTTTTCGTTGATAATGGGGATAATGCCCATACGCAGCAGCTCGTCAATGGTGTTGTTGATATTTCTGCGTTTTTTCTCGGTTTCCACCGCGTCGGCGGTCAGCAGGATCTGCGCCACCGAATGGTTGTATTCTCCGAAGATCTTGTCATACATAAACATCAGTTCGCACTGACCGATCGCCGCCAGCGCCTGCTTTTTTTTGGTTTCGCTGGGTCGGGACGACAAACCCGTTTTTCCCATCCCTACGCCGATAGCCCCGGAGGACACCAGCATTATTTCTTCGCCGCTGTTCTGCAAATCTGCAAGCACCTTGCAAAGTGATTCAATGCGGCGGTAGTTGACTTTTCCGTTTTCATAGGTAAGCGTTGAAGTACCGACCTTGATGACGGTTTTTCTGTTTCCCATACGTACACCTGTCTTTATATAAAAATCCAAACTATATTATAGCATATCCTGTGCCAACTTGCAAGCGTGTGACGGCAAAAACAAAAGCGCCCGAAGGCGCCTTTGCATTTAGGAGAGTATGGAGAATGTGGTTGTATTAATTATCCGGGAAATCCGCCGGGCATTTCGCCGCCCATTCCTCCGGGACCGCCCATTCCGCCGCGGCCGCCGCCGCCCATCATTTGGTTGGGGATGGCGTCTGTTTCGGTGCCGTTGACGATCAGTGTGCCGCCGGTCTTTTCGGCTGTGCCGTCATAATCGCAGGCGGACTGTCCGGTTATATTGATGGTGCCGCCGGTGATGTAAAGGTCGCCGTTGGAGTCAATGCCGTCGGTGTCGCCCTGTCCCATATTGATGGTGATGTCGCCGCCGTTTATTTCGACCTTTACGCTGTACGCGGAGGACTTGTTAGCTCCGTTGATGCCGTCGTCGGAAGCTTCGATCCTGATCGTGCCGCCGTTGATTATAACAGACGTCGCTTCGATTCCTTCGCTTCCGGAAAGGTCAAGGGTTCCGTCGTCTATCTGAACCTGCGTTGTGCCCTGAATAGCGTCGCTTCCTGCGCTGATGTCAAACGTGCCGCCGCTGATATAGATGTCGCCCACGGTGTCATCCTCGTCATTTTCGGCGTGGAGTCCGTCCTTTTGGCTGTTGATGGTAATGCTTCCGCCTGCTACCGAAATCGATTCGTTGGCTTCGATCGCGTCCGATACGCTGTCAATGCTGATTGTGCCGCCGGTGATTTTAATATCGTCCTTGCCCGAAATGCCGTTGTCGGAAGAGCTGATGGTCAGCGTGCCTTCACCGTTGAGCACGATGTCGTCCTTGGAGAATATTACCGCGTCGGTGTTGGTGTCGCCGTCCGCGCTGAAGGTGCCGCTTACGCTTAATGCGTTTGTGCTGTTCTTTTCGGTGGTGACAAACACCTTGTCGGCGTTCTTGACATATACGGCAGGCGCGCTGTCATTTGTGACGGTTGCGTTGCTTAGAACAAGCTGAACCTTGTCGTCGTCGCCTGCGTCTACGATTACCGACGCGTTTTTCGCGTTGCCGGAAATCACATAAACGCCTGCCTTGCTGATGGTGATATTCTTGCCGTCGCTCAGCGTATAGCTTTCGGCTTCGGAAGTGTCGGCTTCCTGAGTCATATCACGTTCGGTGAATACCTCGTCCGCGGAAACGGTCTCGGATGTTGCTGCCGCGCTGTTCTTAACAGACGCTGTACTTGCGGCGGTCGTTTCTGACTTCGAATCCGCGCTGTTGCTGCAGGCAGCAAAGGAAGCGGCGAGTACTGCCGCAAATATTACGGCTGAAATTTTCTTTAACATATTGTACCTCCAATTCAAATTCATTGTTGTTTTCCTCTGATGTTGTCTGTATTCTAACCCGAGTATCTTAAAACAACCTTAAAAAATCAAAAAAATTCCCCGCAATAAAAAGCGGGGAAATATCATTGATTTTCTTTTGCCGAGCGGCGAATGGAAAGAAGCTTTTTTCCGTATGCGATCAGCGGCTTGCGGAAAATGACGACCGCGAGTGCCGAAACGCCGACAAGGCTGTAGCGCACGACAGGAAGCTGATATGTGAGCATAACCAGCAAGCCCACGGCGATGCATCCTACGGAAATGCCCAGCAGAATCTTGACGTCATACACCCTGACGTTGTCCATATGCTTGCGGCAAACCCAGCGCATACAAATATAATGTCCCAGCGCGTACAGAATATAACAAATCAGCGTGGTATATCCGGCAGCCATATATCCGAGGTTCAGCCAGCGCGGACTGATAAAGAAATAGTTCAGCACGATGTTGAGCAAGGCTCCGCTCACGCTTGCCGCCATAATAAACAGCGATTTTTCAAAATAGAACTGGAACGGTTCAAACATATCGTACATAAACATAAAGAACATTCCCAGGGCGACCGGAGGCACGATCCAAATCGCCTCCTGATATTCCTTCGGCGCAAAAACGGCAATGGCTTCCGGCGCAAGAATAATAAGCATAATGTTTGCGGCGGCGATTATCAGCATAGCCGAGTATTCCACACCCGCAATGTCCTGAGCCCTGCGTTCCTTGATTTTGCGGTAAACCCACGGGCTCATGGTCTGATTGATGGAAACACTGAGCATCGTCATTATCATCGCCACGGAATAGGCAAGGCTGTAGATGCCTGCCTCGCTCTCGCCTAAATATCGGCTAATCATAATACGGTCAGAGCTGTACAGCAGAGTCTGAGACAGATAATGCGGCACCAGCGGCAGGTTGAACTTAAGCGCGTAAAGCCAGTATTTTTTTGAAAAAAACTTTTTGCCGCGCTTCATCTGCACAAAGAAGCACCAGCTGTAGGCAATCACGTTGATAACGACCATCGCCAAAATGCGGACGGTGACCTTATAATCGGCTTCCGCAAGATACACGCAAACGACGCCGAGCAAAGGATGCGCGACGGTTACAAACAAAAGAACGACCACCATCAGGCGGTACTGATTCTTGACACGCTGTTCGGTCGCCCAAAAATAGAACGCGGTCGTCGTCCAAATCAGCACCATCATAAAGCACATTTGCAGGGTGTTCAGGCCAAACAGCTGATTAAAAAAGTCGCGGAAGATAAAATACACAACGCTCCATCCGCTGCACATCGCCAAGGTCAGTCCCTGAAGGGAAGAGGTGAACACATTTGCGTCATCCTCAAATTTAATCATTCCCTGCAAAAGGACTCCGTAGCTGATGTTAAGCGTGACAATAACCGTGATAATGCTCATCCACGAGGCAAACACGCTGTATTGACCGTATTGCTCGGTCGTCAGCAAACGGGTGAAGATCGGCGTGGAGATCACCGACATCGCCTTTTGAAGAAAATTTGTGATCAAAAACCAAAGTGAAGCTCGAACCTGAACAGGCAGGGAGGAATATTTATTTTTTAGCTTAGCAACCATTATTATTCCTTCCTTGTTCAAAGCTTACCTTGCAAATAATCTCCGAGCCAGCGGCGGACAGACGGCAATCAGCAGTCCGTATGCCTTGCTTGTCAGCTTGTATTGGCTGAATAAATACGGAATAATCCCGGCTCGAACATACCGCGTCAGCCGGCGTTCGTTTTCCGGATACCGTTGCGGCGAGCCTGCCGCTTTTTTGAAAAATGAAACAGCGTATCTGGTGTTGCGGTATCCGGCATATCGGCGCAGCTCGGGATATTTCTCTTTTAGAAATAAGTTTATGCCTTCGGATACCGTAAAATACTGCATATGAGCAGGATTAAACGCTGATTTTGTTATGCTGGATAGGTTATCCATACGGTAATTATATAATATCTCGTCGCTGTGGACGATGTAATTTGCCTTGTCGATCAGCAAGGGGATCAAAGCGTAGTCTTCAAACAACGAGTCCTCGGGAAAACGAAGCTGCGCAAACAGCTCTTTTTTGAACAACTTTCCCCACGCTGAGGTATTTAGCGTGGTATTTTCCTTCAGCAGGCACTTTATCGCCTGCCCGGAAGTCAGCCTGCCTGCGGCGGTTTTTCCTTTGCAGGCGCTGACGGAGGAAATATCCGCTCCGCTTTTCTCCATAAGTTGGTACAGCCGCTCCAGAAGCTCAGGATGAACGCTGTCGTCGCTGTCAATAAAGGTTATCAGCTCGCCGTTTGCGGCGTCGATGCCGGTGTTTCGCGTGCCGGAAATACCCTTGTTCTGCTGATGGATAACGCGGATATTGTCGTGATGCTTTTCATATTCATCGCATATCGCGGGGCAGTTGTCCGGCGAACCGTCGTCTATCAGTATGATTTCAAAATTAGGATACGTTTGAGCCGTGAGCGACTCCACGCATTGTGAAATGAAACTTTCTACGTTGTAAACGGGAACGATACATGATATAAGCGGTTTCATCTGAGTACAGTCCTTTCAAAGGCAGCAGCGCTGCGCAAATAACCCACCAGAACATGGTGGCGCTCAAGCAGCTCAGCGCAAGGAAGGTGATGGCGGTTGCCATAATCGGCAAAAAGTGGTTGATGGTCAGGCCTTCAAGCCGGTTTTTGTTCATCGTTTTTATCAAATGATAGAAGATGACAAACATAATCGCCACACCGACAATTCCCCACGACAGTATAATATCCATAAAGGTGTTGTGCGCTATATGATGAAACGAGCTGTAGATTGAGGTTTCGTTGTATTGCAGACCATATCCGAACAAAAGCAGCAGCGGATGTGAAAACATTTCGTTCGTATAAAAGCCCTGGATCATAAAACGGTTCGAGGTTATGGTATCAATATCGATCGTATCGCCGTTTTTTTCCTGAAGGCGGATCAGCGTACTGTTTACGATGTCGATGATTCGTCTGCTGAAAATAACCGTTAAAGCCGCGCCGATCAAAACGATACGTCTTGCAAAACGGTTGTTTCGCGAAAAAATGCCGTAAAGAGAGCGCACCAAAAAGTAGAGAAGGATAACCATCAGGGTAACAAGCGACATCTTTGAGGAAGTCAGCAAGGCTAGGGCTATCATCGCAAAAAGGTAGAAATAATCGCGGACCTTGTGCTTTTCCGCAATTATGAAAATCATGGCGACCGACAAGCATAAATACAGTGAATAATAGTTAGGATCGCCTGCAAAGCCCGACAGACGCCAAAGCGAAATATAGGTAAACAGCGGCATGGAGCCGTACAGCGCCTGAACCATCATAAACACAAGTCCCGAATACAGACATCCGAATGCAAACTTGCGCGCGATCTCGGGGAATTTAAGCTTGACGGCGCTGTCTGTCAGTACGCATTCCACATAGTAAAGGATGATGGTCGTACTGAAATTAGGCAAAATCATTCCCGGCTGGTTAAATGCAAGGGAGTGCATCAAGTCCCATGCTTCAATGATCAAAACGTGCATCAACGCCGTAAAATTAATACGCCTTGTTTCTAATATATATGCAAATACCGGCAGCACTATCAGCAAATTAACAAGGAAGCTGATTTGCAGACCGTCAAACATTCTGATGTTCGGTACCAGCATCAGGGACGCGCCGACTCTGAAATTGTTGTCGCCCAGGCAAATCGCGGCAAAGGCACAAGCAAGAGCAGGATAAAACGGAAAAGCGATTTGAAAAAACTTTCCCACAAAAACCAAACCCAAAAAGGATAAATAAAGCACGTTAGCCGCTTTGTCTTTATTAAATTTAAGTACCAAAGTGTCATCGCTCCTTCAAACATTCTCGATAGTGCTTTACTGCGGTTTTTGCAGCGTTGTCCCAGCTGTATTCCTCACTGAGGCGCAGCGCCTCAGCGGAGATCCTTTCAAAATTTCCGCGGTTTTCCACCGCCTCGCGCAGAGCGGAAGCGATGCTTTCGGCGCTGTTGCCGCCGTTCCATCCGGCGCCCGCCGCCTCGATTTTTTTCGCAAGGGAAGCGCCCTCTGTCACAAGGCAGGGCAGACCGCAGCTCAGCGCCTCCAGCACGCCCATCGGCATGCCGTCGCTGCGCGAGGTTTGGATAAAGACGTCCGTGTCCAGCAGCACACGCAGCTTTTCTTCGCCGAAAACCGCGTCGTGCAGTGTAATCAACTCCTGCGCGCCCGACTGCTCTGTAAGGGTGCGCATTTCGGATGCATAGGAATAGCCGCGGTCATCGGTGGGGCCGTAGATGTGCAGCGAACAATGGTGGGCTGCCAAAAAATCCTTTTCCAGCCCAAACGCCTGCACCATCAAATCCAGTCCCTTGATGTAGGGCGAAATCCTGCCGATGTACGCAAAGCGGATTTCATCGGTGTGAAAAGCCGCCTTTGTCTGTGCCGGCGCGGCAATTCCGTTGTGCGACACAAACGCCCCTTTTTTGATAATGCTTTCGTTCTTTTCAAATTCCGTCAGGTATTGTATACCGACGGCGCGGCGGCAGAGCGGCTTGAACAGCAAACAGTTGGCGACTGCCTTTTTCAAGCGGCTTTTTTTCTGTGCGGCGCGGTTCAGTGAGCTGTGCGGCACAACAATATAGGGGATACCGGCGCGCTGCAGCGCTTTGGCTATCTTGAGATAGCAGGTGATGTATAATTCGTGGAACACCACCAGATCGGGGCGGTTGTAGGGAGACGGCAGCTCTTCCGGCGCATTTGCCGTAAAAACCTGCTCCAGCCCGTCAATGTGAAACGGCTGTCCCACGTTCCACACAGCCGCGTCAATGTACTGCCGCTGGGCTTTGACCAGCGCCGGGACAACTACGAGTACGCCGTTGCAGGGATCGTCCTCGAGCGGACAAATGTGAACAACTATCATGGCATACTCCTTATTTTCTGAGAATTTTATAAACGCGTCCGCGCATGCCGTTGGGCATGCGGCAAATGATATAGTGCGGATAGGCGCTGGAAACATATTCCCTGCGCGAAATCCAGCCGTCCTTGAGCATTTTCCGGCGAAAGCGCACCATCTGCTTGGCATATTCCTTGCCGCCGCGCCGCTTCAGCAGGGCGGCGGGCGTGCGCATTTTCACCAGCGTATCAGGCAGATTCTGCGCCTTTGCGCCGCTTTGCAGCACGCGGATTGCCAAATCGTAATCCTCAAACAGACGGCGGTTGCGGTCAAAGCCGCCGACGCCCTCCACAACGTCTTTTTTGAACATCAGCGCAGGGTTATTGACGGGGTTCCGTTTTTTGCTGAACAGCAAAATTTCTTTGTGAGAGGCAGGCAGCTCGCGCTTGGCGAAGGGCTGTTCGGGATCGGCGTCAAATTCCTCCACGGTGCCGCTGAGGAATGCAAGGCTGCTGTCGGCTTCAAAGGCGGCAAGCTGCTTTTCACAGCGGTCGGGCACGCTGAGGTCATCGCTGTCCATCAGCGCCACCAGCGGCGCACGGCACCGCTTTAAGCCTTCGCTGCGCGCGTAGCCGGGGCCGTGGTTTTCGGGAAGCCGTACCACATCCAGCGCATCGCCGAAGGACGCGATGACCGCGTCGAGCTGCGGCGTTAAGGCGCCGTCGCACACCAGCACAAACTGCGCCGGGGGCACGGTTTGACGGAGCATGCTGTCAATTGCCGCTTGCAGATAT
>JBGUOX010000125.1:0-1794 GCA_045129995.1 Ruminococcus sp.
TTGCAGCCGAACGCAGCGCCTGCGGAAACGCCCGTGACAACCGGAAAGTCAATGCCGTTTTCCATCATCACGTCAATAACGCCTGCCGTGAACAAGCCGCGCATAGCGCCGCCTTCCAGCACAAGTCCTGTATTTTTATCCATCATTTTTATCATCTCTTATTATGAATTTTTTTCAGTCGCCGGAGCGGCTTTCCAAATGCGCCTTGATCTGGTCGAAGGTCACGCCGTATTTTTTTGCAATATCCCTTGCATAGCTTACGCCCTGCGGAGGCGATACCGTCACCTTGAAGCTGCGCTCGCCGTCGTGAACGCCGGTGACAAGGCTCTCCACCCGGCTGTCGCCCTCAACGCCGCCGTTTAGCTCGTCAAGACTGCGCGCAAGCTCGTGCATATGTGTGTTAAAGATACAGCGCACGCCCAAATAGCGCATCGCCTTTACCACGTCCTTGGCTATGAACAAGCCCTCGGCAACGCTTGTGGTCGCAAGGCTTTCGTTTAGCAGCAAAAAGCTTCGGCTTGTGGCTGCCTCGAATATTTCGGACAGGCGCTTGCTTTCCTCGCCCAGCCTGCCCAAATCGACCGTATCGTTTTCATCTGCCGGAAAATGTGTGAACATATTGTCGCAGGGACTGATCTCGGCGCTTGCGGCAGGCACGTAAATGCCCCACTGAGCAAGCATCATCGCAAGTCCGACCGCCTGGGTAAAGATGGTCTTGCCGCCGCGGTTGGGACCGGTCAAAATGAAGATTCGCTGACTGTCGCCGAAGTCAATATCGTTTGTGATGATATTGATTTCGTCGCCGTTTACGTTATTGATGGCAAGCTTGAGGTTGTATATTTCTTTAAAAGAACATTTTCTTTCGTCCGGCGGCAATATTTTTGCCTTGCAAACCGGCATACCCTTAGCGATGATCTTGTCCGTAAGCTCTGACCAGCGCACATAAAAGAGTATCTCGGGCATTAGGTTTATCAGCATATAGCCGCTGATATTCACATAGCGCTTGATAGTGGACTTGATGTCGTCGCAGGTTTTTTTCATAATGTTAGTCACAGGCTTTGTGATGGCGTTTGACAGCGCGTCATTGCCGGTAACGGGGCTGTCCTCGATGTGCACGTCATTGGATACCGCGCTTTTTTGATAGGACACAAACTTTAGCTCGGTAGTCGCCGGGTTGGCGGCGTGAAAGTGCTTCATCCCGCTTACGTCGTTGCCCTCGTGCAAGCCGTCCTGCTTATTGGCGAAGTTCATAAAGCGCTTCATCAAGCCCGCGTCGGTGAAATAAGTATCGTTAAGCGACAGCACGCCTGCGGTTTTCGGGCGCAGCATTCCGTCCAGATTTACGCCGATGGTAATGCTTTTCAACCTGCGCGCTCTTTCCAGCGTTTCGTCAATATCCGCCTTAAGCTGGGGAAAGCCCGATTCACGGTCGATGTCGGTGACTATCCTTCTGAGGGTGAGCATTCCCTCCGACTGCACAGGCAGCTCCTCCAGCGTTGTTTTGATCATAGTGATGCAGCTGACATATTCGTCGATCTCGCGCAGACGGTTGACCAGCGACCAAAGCGAAGGTCCCTCCTGATTTTTTTGAAAGCGCTCCAGATCCTTAAGATCGGAAAGGCGCTTGACAAGCTCCTCCATCGCCGCGCGCAGCTTTGGAAAGCGAAGAAAATCCTCAAAAACATCGCCGCGGTACCGAATAACGACCGGGTCGTCCGTCACCTGAGTCATCAGGCTGCGCAAATGCTCGCGCTCGTTTTTGATTTCGGTGAGATTGTCCAGCAAAAAGTCGAT